>JADJCK010000006.1:0-300000 GCA_016703265.1 bacterium | reverse complement strand
CGGCTACTTCACCATCGCCTACGGTTCGGCCAGTGTCGGCATGTGGTCGTCGTTCGTCGGCGAAGTGATGGCCCAGGACGACGCCTCGGAAGTGCTGGCCCATGACGAGGGCGGGTTCACGGCGGCCTGGGGCGGCGTCGGGGTGACGCTGTGGGGCATGGCCCGCCACGATGCGGCGCAGGCAACGAACCTGCATCGCGTGGAATTCTGGACCACCGACGCGGCGACTGACGTCGACGTCTACGTGTACGACACGTTCAGCGGCGGCGTGCTCTCCGGCCTGCTGGCGTCGAGCCTCAACCACGCCTACAGCGAGGCCGGCTATCACCATGTGGAACTGTCCACGCCGCTCGCGCTGTCGCTGGGGCAGGACATCTACATCGCCGTCAAGACGACCAACCAGTCGTATCTCTACCCGGTGCCCGTCGATCTCGACGGGCCTGCCGCGAGCAATCGCAGCTGGTACAGCCTGAACGGCTCGACGTGGACCTCGCTCTACGGGAGCGGGGCCGACGTGACGATCCGCGCGCGCACCAGCACGAACCTGGTCCTGTCACTGGAGGATCCGCAGGGCGGCGGCGACGAGGTGCCCGTGGCCGGCCTGCCGTCGGCGTTGCGCCTGGACGACGCCTGGCCGAACCCGTTCAACCCGACGACGAACCTCCGCTACGCCCTCCCGCGCGATGGCGCGGTGGTCGTGGCGATCCACGACCTGCAGGGACGCCTCGTACGCACGCTGGTACGGGGAGCGATGGGCGCAGGCGAGCACCAGGTCTCGTGGGACGGACGCGATGATGCCGGCCGTCCGGTGCCGTCGGGCCCGTACCTGGGTCGCATCGAGGCGGCGGGCCAGGTCCGTAGCGTGAAGCTGGCGCTGCTGAAATAGGGTTCGCCCGGCCGCGCGGCGCCGATCGCCCGGGCGCCGCGCGGCCCCTTCAACGGTGGACGCCGGCCGCCTCGCTGCCGGTCGCCGTCACGAATTCCTGGTAGGTGCCTTCGTAGACCAGCGGCGGCCGGGCCGGTTCGCCGTCGCCCTCCGGCCTCAATTCGAGCACGCGGTTGCTCAGCCCCCGCAGGAACGTGCGGTCGTGGCTGACGAACAGCATCGTGCCCTCGAAGTCGCGCAGCGCCGCCACCAGCGTGTCCTTGGTCTGCAGGTCGAGATGGTTGGTGGGCTCGTCCAGCACCAGGAAGTTCGGCGGGTCGAACAGCATCAGCGCCAGCACCAGGCGCGATCGCTCCCCGCCCGAGAGGATGCGCACGGGCTTGTCGACATCATCGCCCTGGAACTGGAAGGCGCCCAGCAGGTTGCGCAGGGTGCCGACGTTTGCCAGGGGAAAGGCCTTCTCGGCCTGCTGGTACACGGTCAGCGTGGAGTCGAGCTGCTCGAGGGCCTGCTGCGCGAAATAGCCCATCTTCAGCGAGGCGCCGAGCCTGACCGTGCCGGTGTCGGGGGCCACGGCCTGCGCCACCAGTTTCAGCAGCGTCGACTTGCCGGCGCCGTTGCGCCCCATCACGCACCAGCGCTCGCCGCGCCGGATCATCAGGTCGAAGCCCTCGTAGATGACGCGCGCCATAGCGTTTGCCGACGCCCTTCAGCTCGACCACATCCTCGCCGGAGCGCGGCGGCTGGCGGAACTCGAACTCGACAACGCGTCTCTGGCGCGGCGGCGTGACCAGGTCGAGCTTCTCGAGCTTCTTGACGCGGCTCTGCACCTGCGCGGCCTTGGCAGCGTGCGAGGCGAAGCGTTCGACGAAACGGCGTTCCTTGGCGAGCATCGCCTGCTGCCGCTCGTACTGGGCCTGCTGGTTGGCGGCCTGGACGGCGCGCTGGCGCTCGAAGAAGTCGTAGTCGCCCGTATAGGAGACGAACTCGCCGGCGTCGATCTCGATCACGCGGCTCACGACGCGGTTCATGAAATCGCGATCGTGACAGGTCATCAGCAGGGCGCCGGGATAGCCCCTGAGGAACTTCTCGAGCCAGAGGATGGACTCGATGTCCAGGTGGTTGGTGGGCTCGTCCATCAGCAGCATGTCGGGACGGCCCAGAAGGACCCGCGCCATGCCGACGCGCATCTTCCAGCCGCCCGACAGCGCACCCACGTCGCCGTCGATCTGCGTGTCGTCGAGTCCGAGGCCCTGGAGCACCTCGCGCGCGCGGGCCTCGAGGTCGTAGCCGCCGCCGTGGTGGTACGCGTCCTGGACCTCGGCGTAGCGCTCGAGAAGCTGTTCCATGCGGTCCATCTGGTCGGGGTCCGCCAGCGCCATCTGGATGTCGTGCAGCTCGTGATGCAGGTCGCCGAGCGTGCCGCTGCCGGCGATCGCCTCGTCCAGGACCGTACGCCCGGACATGTCGCCGATGTCCTGGCGGAAATAGCCGATCGTCAGTGTCCGCGGCACCGACACGGTGCCCTCGTCGGGCGCCTCCTCGCCGACCAGCATCCGCAGGAGGGTGGTCTTGCCGGCGCCGTTGGGCCCCACCAGGCCGATTTTCTCGCCGGCATTGACCTGCAGCGAGGTCTCGACGAACAGGATCTGGCGGCCGTAGCGCTTCGAGACATTGGCCAGGGCGATCATCGGCGGCTCCGGGTACGCGCCCGGCAGGGCGCTGGTTCGGGTCGCGGCGGCGGTGGTCCCGGCGCCGGGGCCCGCAATAGTGCACGCCGGCGCCCGGCCGCGCCAGCGCCCGCGTTGACGGCCGGCGCACGGTGGTGCTAGGCTGGAAAGCCACTATCCTGACGGGCGCCCGCCCGATCACCCCGAACGACCGCACCCGGCGGGACCGGCCACCCGGGCCCGGCCGACAGGAGACCCGTCGTGGATGACGACGATCGGACGCTTGACCTGCCGCCGCGGTCGCCCGAGACCGTGACGTCAGGCTCGGGGTCCGGGGCCACCTCCTGGATGCCCGGCGGCGCCGCCCTGCCGCCCCCCGCCGGCGCCGATCCCGTTTCCGAGGGGAAACTCATCGGCCCGTACCTCCTGAAGCGCCGCATCGGCGAGGGAGGCATGGGCCTGGTCTGGGAAGCGGACCAGCAGGAACCGATCCGTCGCCGCGTCGCCCTGAAGATGGTCAAGCGCGGCATGGACACCGCCGAGTTCATCGCCCGCTTCAGTTCCGAGCGCCAGGCTCTGGCGATGATGAACCACCCGGCCATCGCCAAGGTGCTCGACGCCGGCGCGACCGACGAGGGCCGTCCGTACTTCGTGATGGAGTACGTCGAGGGCGTGCCGCTCAACGTCTACTGCGACCAGGAGCAGATGAGCCTGCGGCGGCGGCTCGAACTGTTCATCCATATCTGCGAGGGTGTCCAGCACGCGCACCAGAAGGCGATCATCCACCGCGACCTCAAGCCTTCGAACGTCCTGGTGACCGAGACGGACGGCCAGCCGGTGCCCAAGATCATCGACTTCGGCGTGGCCAAGGCGCTCGACCGCGCACAGTTCGACGACACGCTGAGCACCGGCGCCGGCCAGCTCATCGGCACGCCCGAATACATGAGTCCCGAACAGACCGGGCTGACCGGCGAAGGCCTCGATACGCGGACCGACGTCTATGCCCTGGGCGTGATGCTCTACGAACTGCTCGTCGGCCAGCGTCCGTTCCGTCGCGAGGACCTTGCAGCGCTGAATTTCCTCGAGGTGCTGCAGGTCATCCGCGAGGTGGAGCCGCCGAAGCCGAGCACGCGCGTGACGACCATCGCGCGTCACACGCCCGAACTGCTCGAGGAAATGGCGCGTTGCCGCGCCAGCGAACCCGGGATGATGGTGCGCTCGCTCCGCGGCGACCTCGACTGGATCACGATGATGGCGCTCGAGAAGGACCGCGAGCGTCGCTATGCCTCTGCCAGCGCCCTGGCCGACGACGTACGTCGGCACCTGGAGGACCAGCCGGTCAATGCCGGGCCGCCGTCGACACGCTATCGCGTGCGGAAGTTCGTGCGCCGCCACCGCACCGGCGTCGCGGCAGGCGCCGTGGCGCTGGCCGCCATCCTGCTCGGGATCGCCGGCACGACCACCGGCATGATCCGGGCCGTCAACGCCGAGCGGCGCGCGCGCATGGAAGCCGAGACCGCGCGCCAGGTGTCGGGCTTCCTGGTCGGGCTGTTTGAGGTTGCCGATCCCGACCAGGCCCGCGGCAACACGATCACCGCGCGCGAGATCCTCGACGCCGGCAGCGAGCGCATCGGGCGTGAACTGTCCGGGCAGCCGCTGACGCAGGCGCGGCTGCTCGGCACGATGGGCACCGTCTACCGCAAGCTGGGGCTCTATGAGGAGGCGGAGCCGAAGCTGCAGCGTGCCCTGGAGCTGCGTCGGGGTGCCGCCGGTGTCCCGACCGCGGACATGGCCACGTCGCTGGGCGAGCTGGCCGACCTGTACCTCGACCTGGCCCGCTACGAGGCGGCCGAGGCCGCCATCAACGAGGCGCTGCCGCTGCTCGACGGCACGGACCAGGCCGGGCGACTCCATCTGGCCTCGCGGCTGACCGACCTCGGCAGTGTGTACCGGCGCCAGGGCTTCTACGACAAGGCCGACCCGCAGTATCGGCGCGCGCTGGAGATCCGGCTGGGCGAGCTGGGGCCCCGGTCGACCGAAGTTGCGGCCAGCTACAACTCGCTGGCCATCCTCAGCTGGAACCGGGGCCGCTTCGCCGAAGCCGAACAGCTCTATCTCGAGGCGCTCGCGATCTGGGAGGGCGCCTACGGGCAGGACCACGCCGATGTCGCCAAGGGCCTGAACAACCTGGCCCTGCTCTACCACCACCAGAAGCGCTACGCCGAGGCGCAGGCCATGTACACGCGCGCCGTCGGCATCTACGAACGCATCCTCGGCGCCGAGCATCCGCGCACCGCCACCGCGATCAACAACCTGGCGCTCGTCATCCACGAGCAGGGCCGTCTGGCCGAAGCCGAGCCGTTGTACCTGCAGGCCCTGGCGATCCGCGAGAAGGTGCTCGGCCCCGGGCACCCCGACGTGGCGCAGACGCGCAATAACCTGGGCAACCTGCGCCGCGACCAGAAGCGCTGGCCCCAGGCGCAGGCGGAGTACGACCAGGCGCTGTCCATCCGCCGGGCCGCGCTCGGCGAGGACCATGCTGATGTCGGCTGGACGTTGCGCGACATCGGCCGCCTGCTGCGGGAGGAGGGGCGTCCGCGCGAGGCCGATGCCTACCTTGGCCGCGCTCTGGCGAACTTCCGGGTCAGCCTCGGTGTCGACCATCCCGACCTCGCAGAGTTCCTGGATGACTATGCGCTGGTCCTGGGGGACCTGGGGCGCCCGGCGGGAGCCGACTCCATGCGCCAATGGGCCGATCGGGTGCGCCCGGCCGCCCGCTGAGTCGCGAAAAAATTGCGTCTTCGTTATCCTTGAATGTGATAGTCTGGATTGGGATATCAGGCTGGCCGGCGGCTCCGCCGGGCCGGGCGCCCCCTGGTACCGACCACTTCCCGCGTCATCATCGTCTCGCCAAGGAGACTGCCATGTCATTGTGGAGAAACAACTTTGCCATCCTGGCAGCGTGTCTTGCCCTGGTTGCCGGCTGCAGCCGCGACGTTCCGGTCGGGGTAACCCCGACGTCCGCCGCCGGCCCGCAGAGCGCCGACAAGGACGGCAGCGAAGCCCTCGGGGCGCCCTCCCTGCGGGTCGCCGCCGGGTCGGGACTGTCCCACGGAGGCGTCTCGCTCGTGGGCGTGGCCAGCGCCGATCTGGCGGTGGCCGTGCCGGCGAACGCCGAGATCCGCCAGGTGCTTCTCTATTGGGCGGGCGGTTCGGTGTCCGTGACCGGGGACGACCAGATCAGCCTCGACGGCGTGGCCGTGACCGGCCAGCTTATCGGTGGCCCGACCTGGTTCTACACGCACCTCGGCAGCGCCTACCATTTCTCGGCCTACCGGGCCGACATCACCGAACTGGGCCTGGTGGCGCCGGGCGGCAACGTGCTGACGGTGTCGGGGTTCGACTTCACGATGGCAGCGGTCGACGAGAACGACGGCGCCAGCATCCTCGTCATCTGGGATGACGGTTCGCAGACGGGCATCCAGCTGCGTGACGGCCTCGACATGGCGTACTTCGGTTACGAAGGCGTGCTGAACGAAACCGTGCCGCAGACTTTTGCCGTGACGCCTGCCGACGGCGACCGCCTGGCCCAGCTGGTGCTGATGGCCGCCAGCGTCGGCCAGGATCGGCCCACGCGCGTGCTGGTGACCACGACCTCTGGCAGCCAGGTCTTCGAGGACCCGATGGGCGGCACGGACGGTGCGCAGTGGGACTCGGTGGAGCTGCCGATCCTCATCCCGGCCGGCGTTGCCGCCGTCACGGTGCAACTCGTCTCGACCCCGGGCTATGAGCCGCGCGGCGCCTCGCTCGGCTGGGTGGCGGCGGCGCTTTCCGAACCGGCCGATGGAGCCGGCCCGGCCCCGTGGAACGTGACCGGCGCCGTGTACGTCGATACCGATCGCGACGGGTTCCAGGACGCGAGCGAGCCCGGGTTGCCCGGTGTGGCGATCGACCTCGGCGCTGCGCTGGCGACCAACGGGGGCACGACCATTTCCGCCCTGACCGGCCCGGATGGCCGCTTCGCCTTCGCCGTCCCGGCGGGATCCTACATCGTCGAACTGGACCTGGCGGCCCACCCCGGGTCGTTCAATGCCGACCTCGCATCCTCGTTCCTGGCCACCGGCCCGCTCACGCGGACGGTCACCGTGGGGCCGGACGCTCCCGGCAACGACTTCGGCTTCGTGCCGGACGACACGCGATTGCTGGCGGACATCGCCAGCGGCGCGATCGTCCCCGAGGGCCTCACTCAGGGCATGTGGCGGCAGATCTTCCGCTGCGCGATCCTCGCCGATGACAGGGCCGGCCAACTTGACGAAGTCGACGGCGCCCTGTACCACGGCGGCGTGTACGGCGATGATTGCGGCGTGGAGGCATCGCGGCTCTTCTACGATGCGGCCACGCTGCGCGAGCTGCTGGGCGCCGTCACGGGGTTGTACCTGCCGGTCCCGTTCCAGTTCAATGAAGGCACGGAACTGGTGGCGGCATACAAGCTGCTGTCGATGGTGCCGCGCGACGACGACGAAGCCCTGCTCCAGGAGACCCTGGTCACCGAACTCAACTACGTGACCGGGCGTGCCCCTGCGGGCCGTCTCGACCTCCTCGGGGCGCTGGCCAGCTGGGCCGAGTCGCTGCTGGCCTGGGAAGACATCGACGGCAAGGCCGGCGAGAAGGACCGCACCACCGATGTGCGCCGTGCCCTGACCATTCTCGAGGCCGTCAACACCGGCGGCGGCGGCGGCGTCGACGAGTAGCGTGCGTAGCGTCGCCCAGACAACAAAGCCCGGGCTGTCCTCGCGCCTTCGGCGCTGCGGATTGCCCGGGCTTCGTTGTCTGGGCGACGCTAGGGTCGCGCCACTTGCCGCTGACTAGTCCAGCGCGAGGCTATTCGCCGCCGGAATTGCGACTGCGGTCGGCCCCGACCCACGCCGCCTTGATGTACTCGCGGCGCATCTTGGCGATGTTCTGGATCGAGATCTGCTTCGGGCACACGGCTTCGCATTCGCCGTGGTTCGAGCAGTCGCCGAATCCCTCGGCGTCCATCTGCGCGATCATCGCCAGTGCGCGACGGCCGCGCTCGGGATCGCCCTGCGGCAGCCAGGCCAGCTGGCTGATCTTGGCGCTGACGAACAGCGAGGCCGACGCGTTCGGGCACGCCGCCACGCAGGCGCCGCAGCCGATGCAGGTGGCCGCGTCCATGGCGTTGTCGGCCGCGTCCTTCGGCACAAGCACGGCATTGCCGTCCGGGGCCGAGCCGACGTTCGTCGAGACGAAGCCGCCCTTGCGCTGGATGCGGTCGAAGGACTCGCGGTTGACGACCAGGTCCTTGATCACGGGGAACGGCCCGGCCCGGAACGGCTCCACCGTGATGGTGTCGCCGTCCTTGTAGTGCCGCATCCGGATCTCGCAGGTGGTCGTGCCGGCATGCGTGCCGTGCGCCACGCCGCTGACGACCATGCCGCACGTGCCGCAGATGCCCTCGCGGCAGTCGCTGTCGAACTCGATCGCTTCCTCGCCCTTGCGGATGAGGTCCTCGTTGAGGATGTCGAGCATCTCGAGGAACGACATCTCCTGCTGGATGCCGCTCACTGTATAGTCGACGAACCTGCCCTGGGCCTGGCTGCGGGCCTGGCGCCAGATCTTCAGGTGGATTGTCATGCCTTTGCCGGCTGACTTGTCCTTGTTCGCGGAACTGTCGCTCATCGGACCAACCTTCCTCTACTTGTAGCTGCGGGTCTTCAGTTCGACGTTCTCGAACACCAGCGGTTCCTTGTGCATGACCGGTTCCTTGCCGGGGCCGGTGTACTCCCAGGCCGAGACGAACGCGAAGTTGACGTCGTCGCGCTTGGCTTCGCCCTCGGGAGTCTGGTGTTCGTCGCGGAAATGCCCGCCGCACGATTCCTCGCGCATGAGGGCGTCGCGGGCCATCAACTCACCCAGTTCGAGGTAGTCGCACAGGCGATTGGCCTGCTCCAGCTGCTTGTTCAGGTCGTTCTCGGTGCCGGTCAGCGCCAGGTCGTGCCAGAAGGACTCGCGCAGGCTGCCGATCGTCTTGATGGCTTCCTGCAGGCCGCCGGTGCTGCGCGCCATGCCGACCTTGTCCCACATCGTCCGGCCCAGTTCCCAGTGGATGTCGCGGACCGTGCGCTTGCCCTTGATCTTCAGCAGGCGACCCAGGTGCGCGCGCGATTCGTCCTCGACCGCCTTGAAGGCGTCGTGGTCGGCCTTGATCGCAGAGACCTTGGCGTTCGCCAGGTACGAGGCCACCACGCGCGGCACCACGAAGTAGCCGTCGGCCAGGCCCTGCATCAGGGCGCTCGCTCCCAGCCGGTTGGCGCCGTGGTCGGAGAAGTTGGCCTCGCCGGCCACGAACAGGCCGTCGATGGTTCCCTGCAGGTTGTAGTCCACCCAGAGGCCGCCCATGGTGTAGTGCGGAGCCGGGTAGATCATCATCGGCACTTCGTAGGGGTTGTCGCCGATGATCTCGCGGTACATGTCGAACAGGTTGCCGTAGCGGTCGCCCACGACGTTCCGCCCGAGACGCTTGATGGCGTCGGCAAAGTCCAGGTACACCGACTGCGGCGAGAAGTACGCGCTCTTGCCCTGGTCGCACTCGACCTTGGCGGCCCGGGCGGCGATGTCGCGCGGCACCAGGTTGCCGAAGGCGGGATAGCGCCGCTCCAGGTAGTAGTCGCGCTCGGCTTCCGGGATCTGGTCGGGCCGCCGCTTGTCGCCCGGCTTCTTCGGCACCCAGACACGGCCGTCGTTGCGCAGGCTCTCGCTCATCAGCGTGAGCTTGGACTGGTAGTCGCCCATCTGCGGCACGGCCGTGGGGTGGATCTGCGTGTAGCAGGGGTTGCTGAACAGCGCCCCGCGCCGGTGCGCGCGCCAGATCGCCGTCGCGTTGCAGTTGACGGCGTTGGTCGAGAGGTAGAACACCGGGCTGTAGCCGCCGGTGGCCAGCACCACCGCGTCGGCGGCAAAGCGCTTGAGCTCGCCGGTGGTCAGCTCGCGGGCGATGATGCCGCGGGCCCGCCCGTCGACAACCACCAGGTCGAGCATCTCGTGGCGCGGGAACATCTTCACGGTGCCGGCCTCGATCTGCCGCACCAGTGCGCTGTAGACGCCCAGCAGCAGCTGCTGGCCCGTCTGCCCGCGCGCATAGAACGTGCGGCTGACCTGCACGCCGCCGAAGGTGCGGTTGGACAGCGTGCCACCGTATTCGCGCGCAAAGGGGACACCCATCGCCACCGACTGGTCGATGATGCCCATCGACAGCTGGGCCAGGCGATAGACGTTGGCTTCCCGCGAGCGGTAGTCGCCGCCCTTGATCGTGTCGTAGAACAGGCGATGCACGCTGTCGCCGTCGTTCTGGTAGTTCTTCGCGGCGTTGATCCCGCCCTGCGCTGCGATGCTGTGCGCGCGGCGCGGCGAGTCCTGGATGCAGAAACTGAGGACGTTGTAGCCCAGCTCGCCCAGGGTCGCGGCGGCGCCGCCGCCGGCCAATCCGGTGCCCACGACGATGACCGTGAGCTTGCGCCGGTTGCCGCCGGGGGCGACCAGCGGATTGTCCATTTCATGGCGATCCCACTTGTCGGCCAGGGGGCCGGCGGGAATCTTGGCGTCCAGGACGCGGTTGCCCGTCGTCATCTCAATGACCTCCCGGCATGGCGTTCGGGTCGCCGCTGATGAACAGGATGACCGGCAGCAGGATGAAGCCCACCGCCAGCACGATCGAGAAGACCAGGGCCACCCGGGTCAGGATCGGCAGCCAGCGGTCGTTGGTCCAGCCGAGCGACTGGAAGGCGCTCCAGACACCGTGACGCAGGTGCATCCCGAGCAGGATCATCGCCACGACCGTGAAGGCCGTGAAGGCGGGATCCTTGAAGGCTTTGACCACGACGGTGTAGAGGTTCTTGGTGCCGTCGGGGTTCTTCGTGAAGGCGTTCCCGGCGTTGAACTTGAACATGAAGATGTGCGCGATCACGAAGACGGCGATGACCGCACCCGAGACGATCATCGAGCGCGAGGCCAGCGTCTTGCGACTGCGGCCGCCGGCGTTGCGCGCGTACTTGTAGCCCTGCTTGCGTGCCGCCATCTTGTCGGCCACCGCGACGGTGACGGCGGCGGCGATGTGGAAGGCGAAGATGACGATCAGCCCGGCCTCGAAGGCGTAGATGAGCCAACCGTGCACGGCGCTTTCCAGGAAGTGGGCGTAGCCGTTGAAAGCGTCCGGTCCGATGAACAGGGTGAGGTTGCCGAGCAGATGGACGACGACGAATCCGACCAGCAGGAAGCCCGTCAGCCCGGTGATCACCTTCTTCCCGACCGATGACCAGGCGACGGATCCGAATGAGGACATGGAGGCGCACTCCCGGGCTGAAGACGGAAGCTCGAAGATGAAGGATAGGCGAACATTACGCGCCGCCGGGAACCATCTCAACCGTTTTATGGCTTGTTGATTATGGTTCTCAACTTGTTGTCCTGCTGCGGGTAACGGGCCTTCAGGCATTCCGGAAGCAAATCGTCCCTTGCCCGCGGGAGCGCCCCGGGGAATGATGCGCCGCGTGGCGTCGACCGGCTGAACCGCGAACGAATGGAGCAGGTGCGTTGAGTCCGCGGACCAGCCTGCCGGCCTGGTGGCCGGCCCTCTTCGTGCTGCTGGTGACGGCCGCGGGGCTGGCCGTCTCCCTGGCGACCTCGCCGCTGGGCGACCTCGGCGTCGAGGCCGATTTTTTCGCCGAGCTGGCGCCTGCCGCGCAGGAACTGGCGGCGGGCCGATTCGCTGTCGCCAACCATCCCTTCAAGGGGCCGCTGCACGCCTTCGTGCTGGTGCCGCTGCACGCGGCGCTGGCCCCGCTCGATGTCGGCTGGTACCGCTCGGCCGTCGTGCTCAGCCTGCTGGCTGCCGCCGGCACGCTGCTGCTCGTGCACCGGCTCGCGCTGCGCCTGGCCGGACCGCGGGTCGCCGTCGTCGTGCTGCTGGTGACGGCCTCGGTGAAGGTGTTCTTCATCCACGCGCACAAGGCTTCTTCCGACCAGCTCTTCCTGCTGTGCGTGATGGCTTCGGTCGCGGCGCTGCTGCTGCGGCCGCCGCGACCGGCCGCGTGGCTGCTGAGCGGGGCCCTGGCCGGCCTGGCCTGGCTGACGCGGGACAACGGGATCGTGGTGGCGGTGTGGGCGGCGGCAGTGCTGCTGCTGCTGGATCCCTGGAGCCTGCCGTGGCGTCGGCGTGCGCTCGCGGTGGCCTGCGTATGGGCGGGATTCCTGCTTGTGGCCTCGCCGTGGCTGGCGGCCTCGCGGGTGCAGACGGGGCACTGGCTGGCCTCGCGCAACCTGCAGAACATCGTCGATGAATTCTACGGCGGTGAGCGCGCAGACATGGTGCCGCCGGGCGGCTTCCGCTCGCTGGGGCAGGTGGTGGCGCAGGATCCGGTGTATTTCGTCGTCCACTACCTCGGCAACCTGCCACGGCACCTCGGCCAGGATCTCGACCAGGTCACCGGCCGCACGTTCGGCGCCGTGGCGCTGGCGGCGCTGGCGCTGCTCGCGTGGCGACGTCCTGATCGGCGGCAGGTCGCCGTCCTCCTGCTGGGCGTCGTGATGTTCCTGGCGCTGGGGGCCGTCTTCCACCGGCCGCGGTTCTCGCTGCCGCTGGTGCCGGTGTGGGCCCTGGTGACGGCGCTCGGGATCGAGCGGTTGCCGCGCCTGCGTACGGTGGCGGCGGTCGCTGTCGTCGCGCTGGTGATGGCGCTGCACACGGGGCATATCGCCCGTGCCGTCTCCTTCTACGACCGCCAGCAGCCGCGGCACCTCTCGGCGGCAATCGCTGCGGCGCCGCAGTGGTCCGCCGGGGCCCGGGGGCGCGACGGCCGCCCGGCCGTCCTGATGGCGCGGAAAGCGCACCTGGCCCACTACGCGGGATTGCGCTTCGCGGCGTACCCGGCCATGGCCCGTGACCAGCAGGACCTGGTCGACCGTGCGCGCGCGGGCGGCGCGACCTTCCTGGCGGTGGGCGCCATCGAACGGGAATACCTGCCGGACGCGGCAATGCTCGACCACCTCGACAACCTGTCCGGCGTCAGCGTGGCCTGGCGCGATGCCCAGACGCTCGTCTATCGCGTGGATGCGGCCGCAAGCGGCGGCGATTGAAGCGCCGCCAACGCCACGCGATGGAGCAGGTCGACGCCGAGGGGCAGCAGCGCATCGTTGAAATCGTAGCGCTCGGCGTGCAGCCCGGGCCGGCGACGCCCGGCGCCCAGGCCGAACAGTGCGCCGTGCCCGAGGCGCGCCAGCACTCCGAAATCCTCCGACCAGCGGAACGCGCTCTCGCGCGGGCGGGCGAGGGGCAGGCCGGCGGCGCGGGCCGCCTCGCGCACGAGTGCCACCGCCTGAGCGTCGTTCCAGGTCACGGGGAACACTTCTTCCCAGGCAAGCGAGCCGGTGAGCCCGTGCCGGCGGGCCGCGGCGCGGGCCGCGGTGGCCGCCCTACGTTGCAGCGAAGCCAGGGCTAGATCGTCATCCGCACGCAACGTCGCGAGCAGCTCGGCATCGCCGGGCGCAAGGCCGAAGGCCGGTTCGCCGAGGCGGGCGTGGGTCACGGTCACCAGCTCGAGCGCATCGCCTTCCGACGGCGGCAGCGTCACCAGCGTCATGATCAGCTCTCCCAGCGCCTGGTCGGGCGAGCGGCCCTTCCCGGGCTCCGCCGCATGGGCCGTGCGGCCGCGCAGCCGCACGCGCAGCCCGGCACTGCCGGCAGCGAACGCGCCCGGCCGCACCAGCACGCGCCCGAGGTCGTAGCCCGGCAGGTTGTGCAGCGCGAAGAGCCAGTCGGGCCGCAGTCGCGACAGGCGCGGGTCCGCGACAACGGCGGCGGCGCCGGTTCCTGTCTCCTCGGCCGGCTGGAAAAGCAGGACCAGGCGCCCCCGCGCCGGCGCCTTCACGGCCAGGCGACGGGCCACTCCCAGCAGCATCGTCATGTGGCCGTCGTGGCCGCACTTGTGGGCGATGCCGGGCGTGCGCGACCGGTAGGCCAGGTCGAGGGTCTCGGGCACGGGTATCGCGTCGAGTTCGGCCCGCAGCAGCACCGTCGGGCCGGGAGCGGTGCTGTGCGGTTCCCAGACGGCGGCCACTCCGTGGCCACCGAGGCCGGTCAGCAGCTCGCCGGGGCCGCAGGCGTCCAGCTCCGTCGCAACGAAGGCGGCGGTGGCGGCCTCGGCGCCCGACGGCTCGGCCAGCGCGTGCAGGCGATGCCGCAGCGCCGTCAGGCGACGGTCACCCATGCTGTTCCGGCAGCGGTTCCGGTGATGTCGCCGCCATCACGGCAGCGTGGCCCCGCCGTGACCACCGCTGCCGCACCCGCGCCAGGCGCCAGCCCAGGATCGTGAAGATCCAGTAGAAGGTCGGGATGGCGGCCAGGATGAGTACCGTGCTCGACCCCAGCCCGCCGATGGACGACAGGGCCAGGTTCTCCCAGATGTCCTTCCCGGCCGCGGCGTCCTTCTTGTACAGCAGGGGCAGCATGCCGGCGATGGTGGTGCCGCTGGTCAGCAGGATCGAGCGCAGCTGGATGCGCACGCCGCCGCAGACGGCCCGCTGCAGGATGTCACGGCGCAGGGTCGCCGGCAGCCGCCACAGGTCGTAGCCGCCCAGGCGCCGACCCGTCCGCACCTGGCCTTCATCGTCACCGGCGGGCACGCCTTCGAGCGACACGATCTCGCGCACCTGCAGCCGGAACCGCTCGATCAGCAGGATGGCGTTGTTCACCACGACACCGAACATCAGGATCAGGCCGATCTTCGCCGAGGAATCGAACTCGGCGCCGGTCGCCCAGAAGATGCCGGCCACGCCCACCAGCGACATCGGCACCGCCAGCATCACCAGCATCGGCAGCAGGAGGCTCTCGAACATGGCTGCCAGCACCATGAAGATGAAGGCCGCGGTCAGCCACAGGGTCTGGCGGAGCTCTTCCTGCTCATCCTCGGTCACCTGCTGTCCGCTGAGATCCTCCGCGGTGTAGCCGTAGGGCAGGGTGATCCCGGCCACGATCTCGTCGATGAACTGCCGCCGCATGCGGTCGGTGCCGATGTACTCCCAGTTCACCATCTGGCTGTAGCGCTGGTCGTGCCGCTCGATGGAACTGATCTCCGGCCGCTGCTCCAGCGTGACGACGCGCCCGAGCTGCACCTTCTGCCCGCGGCTCGTGGTCAGCGTGCGCCCCAGGATCTGGTTGTACTGGATCTGGTCCGCATCGGCGTAGGTCAGCATGAGGCGCTGGTCCTCGCCGTCGAGCACCATGTGCCACGGCGTCTCGACGCCGAGCAGGCGCCGGATATGCCCCATGATCTCGGCCATGCTGAGCCGATGCGCCGCGAGGGCCTGGCGGTCGAGGACGACCACCGTCTCGTCCGTGTCCGACCGGCTGAACTGGTCGCCGCTGGTCAGCCGCGCGTTGCGTACGCGGCGGTTGCGCTCGAGCCGCGCCAGCACGCCGTCACTGATCGCCTTCAGTTCCTTGCTGTTGTAGCCGGTCAGGCGCACGGTCGAATTGGCCATGCCGCCGCCGCGGCCGCCCTTCATGTAGGGGTCGCCGAAGCCGTTGATCCAGATGAACATGCCGCCGAGTTCCTCGGCCAGCACGATCACCTTGTTGCGGAACAGCTCGGGATAGGCGCTCTGCAGCAGCGGATCCTCGAACTCGATGAACATCCAGGCGCGGTTGCCGGCGGCGCCGCTGCGCAGGTGGGCGCCTTCCGGCAGCGGCAGCACCTCCGACTCGAACAACCGGATCGTCTCGCTCGAGAGCTTCACGTCCGTGCCGGTCGGCTGCTCCAGGTAGACGATGATCTGTTCCTTGGCCTGGGGGCGCCAGAACCCGCCCGTGCGGATCTTCTCCTTGAAGATCCAGACCGTGCCGGCGCCCAGCGCCACCGTCAAGACCAGCGGCACATACCACAGCTTCAGGTTCAGTCGCGTCAACGAGTCTGCATAGGCGACGAAGGCGCCTACGGCCACGAGCAGGCCGGCGCCGCCGCCCACCCACGGCAAGGCGCGCCGCATCGTCGACGCTTCCTTCCAGAAGAAGATCACCGCGAGCGTGGCGAGAGCCAGCAACAGCGTGCCGGCGAGCCAGCGCCACAGCAGCGGCCAGCCCGACAGGCCGAACTCGTCTGCCGCCGCCTCGCTCTGCCGCAGTTCGCGTTCGGCTGGGCCGCGCAGCGAGACCGGGATCCAGGCGAAGGCCACCAGGATGGAGGCGAGCATGGCAATGCCGACGCTCACAGCCAGCGGCACGTAGAACAGCGAAAGGCGATCGGTCATGAAGATGAAGGACAGAAATGCCACCACGGTGGTCAACGTGGTGGCCATGATCGGGAAGGCCACCTCGCGCGTGCCCTCGAGCAGGGCCGCGCGGCTGCTGGCGGCGCGACCGCCGGCCAGCCGGCGGTGGATCGCGTCGAGCACGAGGATGCTGTTGTCCAGCAGCATGCCGAAGCAGACGGTCAGGCCGCTGATGGTGATGAAGTTCACCGAGACGCCGAAGAAGTAGAACATGGACAAACAGATCACGATGGCCAGCAGGATCGAGACGATGACGATGGCGACCAGTCGCAGGCGCCGCAGGGCCACGGCCAGCATCAGGAACAGCAGCAGCAGGATTACCAGTGAACGGGAGACCAGGTCCCGCAGCTTCTCCTCGAGGTCGGCGCCCTCGTCCTGGTCCACCTCGAACGTCACCGGGAAGGGCGCGTCGGCCGAGATGCGCGGCAGTTCGGCGCGCAGGCGCCGGCTGATGGAGATGGAGTTCTGCCCGCTGCGCTTGGTCACCAGCAGGGTGACCACGTTCTCGCCGCCGATGCGGCTGTAGTAGGCGATGTCCTCGAACGAAGGCTCGACTTCCGCAACGTGTCTCAGCGTCACGGGCTGGCCGCCGGTGATCGCGAGGACCGTGCCGCCCAGCGCGCGGGCACTGGCGGTGTCCCGAACGCTCACCGACAGCTCGCGACCGCTGCGGCGTATGGCGCCGGCCGGCGCCAGGTCGTCGAGCGCGTCCAGTCGCGACGCGACGACGTCGGCGGTCAGCCCGTAGCGCTCGAGCTTCTCGAGATCCAGGCGGACCTTCAGCAGGGGGCGCGCGCCGCCGCGCAGTTCCGCGTCGGCCACGCCCTCGATCGACAGGAACCGCGGCACGATCCAGGTCTCCGCGCGGTCGCGCAGTTCGTTGATGTCCAGGGGCGAGACCAGGCTGACCGAGAAGAAGTCTTCGGTGCGTACTTCCTGCGGCACGTAGGGGCGGATGAACGGCTGTCCCGACTGCGGGGGCAGCGTGCGCCGGACGGCGCCGAGGCGTTCGGACAGCTCCAGTCGCGCGAACTCCATGTCGGTGCCGCGCTTGTACTTCACGGTGACGGTGCTGAGGTCGTGGCGTGAGGAGGAGTCGATATCCTCCACACCGTGGCAGCCGGCCACGGCGCCTTCGATCGGGAGGGTCACCGCGCGTTGGATCGCGCTCGGCGAGGCACCGTTCCACGAGGTGACGATCGACAGTTCCGGCAACTCGCTGTCCGGCATCGCCTCGATGTCGAGGTGGGGCACGGCGTAGATGCCGGTCACCAGCAGGGCGCCGAAGAGCATCATCGTGGCGACCGGGTGGTCGACGGCAAAGCGGATCATGTCACCGTCCCCCCGTCATTCGTAGCGCTTGTCGGTGCGCCGGTGGATGATCTCGTAGAGGGCGGGCGTCATGAACAGCGTCAGGATCGTCGACAGGCCCAGGCCGCCGATGATCGTGATCGCGAGCGGCCGCTGCATCTGGTCGCCGGTGCCCAGGCCCAGCGCCATCGGGAACAGGCCGACCAGCGTCGTCACGGTCGTCATCAGGATCGGCCGCAGGCGCCGCGAACTGGCCTCCATGATCGCCGCGCGCCCGCCCAGGCCCTCGGCCCGCAGGTCGCGGATCGTGGCCACCTTGACGATGGCGTCGTTCACGTCGATGCCCAGCAGCGCGATCAGGCCGATCAGCGACATGATGTTCAGCGACTGGCCCCACATGGCCAGTGCCGCCAGCGCGCAGGCAATGCCCACGGGCAGCACGGCGGTGATGATGAACGGGTCGAGGAAGCTCTCGAACTGCGCGGCCAGGAGCATGTAGACCAGCAGGCACGACAGCAGCAGGGCCCAGCCCAGGTCGCGGAAGCTGGAGTTGATCTCCTCCTGCTCGCCGCCGGTGATGAAGGCCACGCCGTCAGGCACGGAAAGACCGGCCAGCAGGGGCTTCACATCGGCCCACACCTCGGAAACGGACCGGCCTTCCACGTCGCCGCTCAGCGTGATCTGGCGCCGCTGGTCGCGACGCACGATCTCGCGCACCGGGGTTCCTTCGCTTTCGCGCACGAACGAGGACAGGGGCACGGCCTTCCCGTCCGGCAGCTGGACCGGCGAGGCCAGCACCAGTTGCAGGTCGTGGCGCTGTTCACGCGGCAGGCGCACGGCGATGTCGATGCGCTGCTCGATCTCGTTGTAGGTCGTGGCGACGGTGCCCTGGATGCGGTCGCGCAGCTCGCGAGCCAGAACGTCGGGCTCCAGGCCGAAGCGCAATGCCTTCTCGCGGTCGACGGAGATCTCGATGGTCGGGTTGCCCAGCACCCGCTCCATGTTCACGCTCGCGAGCCCCGGCACCTTGCGCAGTCGCGGCAGGAGGTCCTCCGCGACGACCAGTGCGTCGGCCGGCTTCTCGGCCACCACGCCCAGCGTGAAGGAGGCCTCGCCGCTGGCCATGATCTCGCGCAGGCCCACGCCTTCGTCGGCGTAGGACCAGGTAGCGCCGGACACGGCCTGCAGGCGCGGCTGCAGGCGTTCGCGCACCGCCTCCAGGTCGCGCAATCCGTGCCGCGTGGGCTTGAGCATGACGCGCAGGCGCGCCGTGTTGGCCGCGCTGTATTCCTTCAGGCGCGCCAGGGTCCGCTCGGTGACACCCACCTGCGTATAGACCGAGGCCACCTCGGGCTGGCGCGCCAGGAATGCGGCCAGTCCCGCCGCCGTGCTTTCGGTCCACTCGAGCGGCGAGCCCGCCGGCAACTCGAGCGCCATCGTGAAGTCGCCCCGCGTGCGTTCGGGCATGAACGTACGCGGCAGGCCGAAGCCGAGCCAGGCGGCCACCGCGACGCCGGCGACCAGGCAGGCGAGGAAGGGCGCCTTCCGCTCCAGCACGCGCTCGAGCGCCGTGTGGTAACGCGCCGCCATCGCCTCGTAGGCGCGGTCGAACGGGCGGAAGAAGGCCGCCGGCTGAGCGCCCGGCGCCCGCAGGATGTAGGCCGAGAGCATCGGCTGCAGGAGGATGGCCGAGAGGATCGACACCATCAGCGAGATCGTCACCGTCAGCGCCTGGTCGCGGAAGAAGGCGCCGGCAATGCCCGGCACGTAGATGACCGGGAAGAACACCGCCACCGTGGTCAGGGTGGCGGCCACGACCGGCATGGCCACCTCGCGCGTGCCCGCGGCGCATTCATCGGCGATATTCGTGTCCCTCTTCAGGCCCAGGCGTCGGTTGATGTTGTCCAGGACGACGATGGAGTTGTCCACCAGCATGCCTGCCGCCAGCGACAGCCCGCCGAGGCTCATGAGGTTGAGCCCCACCTTGGCGAAGTAGAGGAAGGCGAAGGTGGCCAGCACGGAGACCGGGATGGCCAGGCTGACGACCACCGGGCTGCGCCAGTCCTTGAGGAACAGGTACAGGACGACGAAGGCCAGAAGCGAGCCGTAGAGCAGCGAGCTCTGCAGGCCGCTGAAGCTCTCCTGCACGAAATCCGCGTCGCGATAGATGAACGAGTGGCGGAAGGCCGGGTACTGCCCCGAGAGCACGCCCAGCACCCGGTCGACCTCCTCCGTGGTGCTGATCGTGTTCTCGCCGATCTCCTTGTAGAGGTGCAGCGAGACGACCTGGCGGCCCGCGGTCAGGGTGAAGCCCTCGGGCTCCTTGATCGTGTCGACGACCTCGGCAATATCGCCGATCGTGATGCCGGCGCCGGCCGTGGGGATCTCGGTTTGCCGGATCTCGTCGAGGTTCTCGAACTCGCCGAGGATGCGCAGCGGCAGGTGCAGCGGACCCTTGCGGATGCGGCCGCCCGGGAAGCTGATGTTCGCCACGCGCAGGGCGTTGCTGAGGTCGGCCATGGTCAGGCCGTACAGCCGCATCTTGTCGAAGTCGGGCCGCACCAGGATCTCGCGGTCGGCGCCGCCGACGATCTCGGCCTGGCTCACGCCCTGGATCTGCTCCAGCGCCGGCTTGACCACCTCGCGGGCGAACTCGGTCATGCGCTCGAGGGGCTCGTCACCTTCCAGGACCATGATCCCGATCGGCCTCGCGCTGGGATCCCAGCGCAGGATCAGGGGACGGTCGGCGGCTACCGGAAAGTCGTCGCGGTACGAGACACGGTCGATGGATTCGCGCAGGTGCAGGTTCGCGAAGTCCATCTCCGTGCCCCAGTCGTACTGCACGGTGATGGTCGAAACGCCCTCGCGCGTCTTCGACACCACGCGTCGCACGCCGGCCAGGCCGGTGATCACTTCCTCCAGCGGCTGTGTGACCAGGCGCTCCAGGTCGTCGGCAGGGGCGTCGGCGTAGTTGGTGATCACCGTCAGGTTGGGATAGTTGATGGCCGGCAAAAGGTCGACGGGCAGGCGCTGGCGCGCCTGCCAGCCGATCAGCACCAGGCCCAGGAACAGCATGAGGACGGCGACGGGACGCCGGACCGCGGCGGTGATCATCAGCGCTCCGCGCTTCCGTCGGGCAACGAGCCCGCCGCGAAGTCCCAGCGGTCGTCTGGCGGCAGGCGCTTGCGCACCGAGATCTTCGCCTCGTGCGCCAGCGTCAGGTGGTCACTGACGATAACTTCCTCCTCGGCCTCGAGGCTGCCGCCGCTGTGCACGGCGAGGATCTCGACCCACTGGTCGTTCTCCAGCCCGGTATCCACATAGAGCCAGCGCGCGCGGTCGTCCTCGCGCTTGAACACGAGCGGACGGTTGTCGCGCACGAGGATCGCATCCTTCGGCACCAGCAGGCGATCGCGGTAGACCACGCCCGCGATCTGCGCGCGGACGAACATGCCGGGCCGCAGGCGCCCCCCGGGGTTGGTGAAGCGGACCAGCACCTCGCACGTGCGGCTGGCCCCGTCCAGGGTGGGGGAGATGACGTCGATCTTCGCGCGCAGCGTATCGTTGGTCGCGGCCACCGCCAGCAGGACCGGTCGTCCCGTCTCCAGGTGGCCCAGGTCGGCCTCGAGCACGTTCACGGCGGCCTCGAGGCGGTCGTTGTTGAACACCGTGCAGACCTGCGTGCCGACGCCGACGATTTCGCCGGTCACCATCGTCAGGCCCTGCACGACACCGTCGAACGGCGCGCGGATCTCCGTGTATTCGAGGTTGAGGCGGGCGCGTTCCTCGGCCAGCCGCGCCTCGGCCAGGCCCGTGCGCTGCTGGAACACGGCCTCGCGGAAGGCACCGTCCTGCAGGGCCCGCTTCTCGAGGCTGAGCAACTGTGCCTGGTGCTCGTCGCGCGTCAGTTCGCCGCGCTCCAGCGCCGCGGCCAGCTTGTCGCGCTCGGTCACGAAGGCGCCGGCCGCCGTCGGGTTGGTGCTGAAGGTATCCGACTCGGCCGCCATCTGGCTGAGCGCGGCAAGGTGGCGGTAACGGCCTTCCTCCAGCGCGATCTCGTATTCCCGAGGGTCGATGCGGGCCAGCAGCTGGTTCTTCCGGACGCGGTCGCCGTCCCGCACCTTCACGTCCTGCAGCTGCCCGCCGACCTTGGTCTTGACGCTCACCGACCGCGGCGTGCGGATGGCGCCGTCGGCGTACACCGGCAGGACCAGGTCGCCACGGCGCACGGCGCCGACGTTCACCTTGATCGCCTTCTCCTTGGCCGGCTCCTCGTCGGCCTCGGCTGCGGCGCTGGTGTCGGCGGCAGCGGCCGCCGTCGAATCGGCGGCGGCGCCGTCACCACCCTTCCGGCAGCCGCCCACCAGTACGGGCATGCCCAGCGCCAGCAGCAGGAGCGCGGCCACGGCCGGCGCGGCGGGAATCGTCAGGGTACGAACGCGCGACATGATAGACCTTCCGTCGGGTTTACGGTTCGAGGCGGTAGCAGGTGATCTGCAGGTCCGTGCCCTCGGCCTTGGCGTCGGCCGACACGGCCTGCTGGCTCAGGAACGAGTCGAGCGCGCCGGTGACCACGACGATGCGCTTGTCCGGCAGGATGAACAGCCCGTCCTGCTGCTGGTCGTGGCTGCCCGGCAGGGCCACCTGCTGCTCGAAGGTGCCGTCGGGCGCGAACACGTCCAGCATGCACCAGGTACCCTTCGGGCGCCCGGGCTGCTCGTCGCCGGTCATCACCCACATGCGGCCGTCGGCGGTCACCCAGATCCCCGTCACCGCCGGCGTCGATTCCTCGACGGTCAACCGCTTCGGGCGCGTCGGGTAGTTCGCGGCGATCGCCTCGAGGATCTTCCGGGCCTGTTCCTTCTGGACAGGGCTGCGAGCCGGGTTCTGGTAGGCACGCACGATGTCGCGCTGCGGCTGGCCGTCGGCGCCGAACACGCGTATGCGATACTCGTTGCGCTCGGGCGCGACGAAAAGCCGGCCATCGGCCGCTCCGGCCAGGCGCGTCCAGACGAAGTCCATGCCCATCTCGTCCAGCCCGAAATCCGCATAGTCGACGGTGGAGTTCTTGCTCAGCAACAGCTGCTTGCGCGCACCGTCGGGTCCGCACAGCGCCAGGAAATACTCCTGGTTGCTCACCGACGAACTGCCGAACGTCATGCTGATGCCGGCCAGCGCCATGCCCGCCGGGTGCGCCAGGCCGCGGATCAGCACGGCGAATTGGCCCGCGCCCGGGGCGCCGGTGCCGTACTTGGCTTCGCCTGCCGGCGTGCCGTCGGCCTTCACCTTCACGACGCGCCCCGGGAAGCCCTGCAGCAGGCAGATGGTGCCGTCGGCGGTGAGGAACATGTCGCCGGGTCGCCGTGCTTCGCCGGGGCCGTCGCCTTCGCGCCCCACGGTGCGCACCAGTTCACCGGCGGCATCGAGCACCTTGATCTCGGACAGGCGCGAATCCAGCACCAGCACCTGGCCGCCCGGCCCGGCGTGGATCGCGGCCGCCGCGCCGAAGAACACATCGTCGTCCTCGCCGCCGCGGCTCCACAATTCGGTCAGCTTGGCGGTCGTGACGCCTTTTGCGGGCTTGGCGCCGTTCTGCACGACGGGCGGCGCTGCCGCTGCACCAGTCGCCGCAGAAACAGTCGCAGCGAACAGGAACAGCGTCCCCAACAGGGCGGCACGCCGCCCCACAACCTTGAACTCCATGGATGATCCTCCCTGTCGGTGACCGACCGGTTATGACGTTGGCGGGAGGTACCCGCCCTACTTCTTCTTCATTCGGTAACAGATGACTTCCATCGCCGTGGCTGCGGCCTCGTCCCCGCCGGCGCCGCCCGAGGCGGCAATGACCGCATCCCAGAAGCCGGTGACCTGCAGTACGCGATCATCGCCGGCGAAGATCAGCCGGTCGCTTGCGGGATTGCCCGGGCAGTGCACGCGAACCTGCCTGGTGAAGCGGCCGTCCGGCGCGAAGACGTCGTAGGTGGCGAAGGAGCCGGCCTCGGGTTCGTACATCTGGCGGCTGGGCAGGACCCAGATGGTGCCGTCCTTCGCGACGCGCAGGTCTGCGACGTCCTGCTCGCGCGCTTCCACCTCCATCTCGGTGCCCGGCGGGAACTGGCGCACCTGTGCGTCCATGATCGCCTCGTAGCGCTTCTTGACGGTCGCATTGCGGGTCCACGATTCGTACTCGCGGTCGATCACCTTCTCGAGCTTGCCGTCCGGTGAATACACGCTCAATGCGTAGTCGTAGCGCGGCTCGCAGACGACGAGGCGCCCATCGGGCGCCACGTCCATGCGCCACCAGATGAAGTCGTTGTCGATCTCACGGAACTTGAATCCCGCGCTGAAGTCCCAGACCACATCCTTGCCGATGTATTGCGCGACCTGCTTCCCGTCCATGCCGTAGCGCCGCACGAAATAGGTGCGCGTCTGCTTCGCGGTGGCCTGGTCCATGGAGATCCTGATGCCGCTCAGCACCAGGTTGCCGCCGGCACTGCGGCAGTTGACCAGCGCCAGGAAGCCGCCGGCGGTCGCGGCGCCCGTATCGGGATTGAAATCGCCTGCAGGCGTTCCATCCAGTTTCAACTTCACGATCTTGCCGGGGAAGACCTGGACCAGGCCGAGCGTCCCGTCCGGCATCAACACGAAATCGCCGGGATTGGACACCTCGCCGGGGCCGTCGCCCTGGCGGCCCAGCGTGTTCACGAGTTCGCCTGCGGGCGAGAAGACCTTCACCTCGGACATCTGCTGGTCCAGGAGGTAGAGATTGCCCTTCGCGTCCAGGAGCACGCGCGTGACGATGCCCAGCAGCACGTCCTCGTCGTCGTCGCCGCCGACGCGCCACATCTCCTCGAGGTGCAGGTCCTCGACGCCGCCCGACGGCCGCGCGCCGTTGCGCACATGGGGCACGCCGGCCGGGGCCTGCGCCAGGCAGGGCAGCGCGAACGCCAGCAGCAGGGTCAGGGTGATGACCACGGACGGGATCGCCCCGGCGCGACACGGGGACAGGAGAACAGGCGCGGCGCGCGGGCCGCGGCGGCGCGCGGGGGCGGTGGTCATGTCGGGGCCTCCTGGGCCAGGGGGATGGGCGACAGGTCCGTCGCCGGCAGGATCATATCCCGGGGCGGGCCGCCGCTCCATACGGAATGGTCCGTGGCGGGTTGCGCCTGACCAGCGTTCCGGACAGGCGCGAAGGCTCAGCGCGCCGGGCCCTCAGTGGCCTGGAGGGTGGCCTGCCAGCGGCAGGTGCGGTCGGCGACCTGCGTGAAATTGCTGGCGCCACGCACCGATTCCTCCTGCAGCAGCCAGCCGGCGCGGCGCAGTGCGGTCGCCAGTGTGCGACTGCCGCCACCCAGGGCGGTCTCCTGCGGAAATTCCAGCCAGGTGACCGGGACCCCCGCCGGGGGCGGGCCCAGCCGCGTCGCCACGGCCTCGGCCGTTTGGCCGGGCCAGGGATCGAGTTCACGGTCGGCAAACAGCAACAGGCCGCGGACGCCGGCTCCCGGCAGGCGGGCCAGCGCGAGTGCCGGCCCGACCGCCCCGCGCTGGGCCGCCAGCAGCACACCGCCTGCGCCGAACCGCTCGCGGGCCCAGCGGGCGCAGGCCCGCAACTCCGCCTCACTATCGCTGTCCCGCGACGCCGTCCCCCGTTCGCCGGGGGCCACGACGAAGACGGGCCAGGCACCGGCACCGTCCGCCTGTGGGGTGCCCTCGGACGAAGCCAGGAACCGCACGATGCGCTCGGCCACACGCGGCGCGTCACCGGGGGAATGCCCGCCCAGGACGACCGGCGTCAGGGGGGCGCCCGCCGGGCGGCCGGGAGGCAGTACGAAATGGCAGAGGCGGTCTTCGCCGCCGGGGCCCGGGTAGACGAAGGTCGAGAGCCCCTCGGCCGGCACCACGGAGCCTGTGTCGCGACATCGCGCCAGCACCAGGTTGAGGTCGCCGAGCGTCGTCGCCAGGGCGCCCGGGTGGCGTCGCGCGCGATGGGCGTCGACCGCCCGTACAATGGCCGCGAGGTAGTAGTTCGCGGTCGGCTGCTCATCGGCCGGCACCCCGGCAATGGCTTCACGATAGCGCGGCTCCCAGTCCGGCCCCAGGTTCAGCAACCAGGCCGACCAGGCGCCGCGGCTGCCGTCGGGGAACACGAGCGTCGCGCTGACCCGGCAGGGACCGACGCGCACCTGCGAGAAGTCGACGGCGCGATTGATCCTCGTCAGGCCCGCCACGAGGTCCACGTCCTGGGTCGCCGGCCCGCCTGCCAGCAGCGAATGGCCCTCGCCGTCCTGGAAGTCGAGGGTCAGGCGGCCGGTGCCCGCAGCCGCGCTGGTTGCCACCAGGTTGATCGCCGTCGTGGTGCCGGTGATGATCGACGCGGGCGTGCGCCCCCGCAGCGCCCCGGACGCGGCACTTTCGACGGTGAAATCGAGCCGCGCGGCCAGGTGCCGCGGCGCGCCGGGACGATCGAGCACCGTTGCCGGCATCAGCCGGGGCCCCGTCGAGCCGCCGCGACCCAGCAGCGTCACGTTGATTCCGAGCACCGGGTCGACCAGGGGATGGTAGGGGGCGATGGCCAGCCAGGGGATGGTTGCGTCGAGCACCAGTCGCACCGTTCCGGCTCCGCGCACCTTGGGAGTCACTTCGCGCACGCGCTGCCACTGGCCTGTCTCGACCACGAACAGGGCGCCCACGCCGGCGTCCTTTTCCAGGCCGAAGCCGAACACGAAACTGTCCGTCGTCTCGCCGCTGTCGGGGTCCAGGGGGCCCAGGGCCAGCAGCACACCGCCTTCGCCGGACCACGGCCGGGATTCCGCCGCCGGGAGCCAGCGCCCGTCCGTGTCGTCCAGCTCCAGCCGCAGGTCCAGGCCGGCCGGCTGCCAGGTCAGGGTCACGCGCGCCCCGTCCGCCGGCCCCTGCCCGGGGCGGGCTCGAGGGCCAGCGTCTGCGGGCGGCCCTCGGCCAGGACGGCGCCGCGCCGCGCGCTCATCGCACCGCGCCGCTGCACCCGGTCCTCGATCACCAGCTTGAATCGCGCTGCGTCGGTGCCCTGCAGGTCGGGGTCGGCGAGGGCGTGGGCGAAGTCGTCGAATCCGGCGTCCAGCGCGGCGCGCAGGGAGACCAGTGCAGCCTCGGCCTGGCCGGAGCGGTTCTCGAGACAGGCCTGATTGTAGAGCATCAATGCGTCGCCCGGGCGTGCCTCGTTCTCCTGGCGGCAGAGCGCGAGCGCCTCGTCGATGCGGCCGGCGCGCTGCAGTTCGGCGATGCGGACGGCATTCGACACGCCGGCAGCCTGGGCCGTCGCGGCGCAGGCGGTCACCGCGAGCACGACGGCGAGGCGGCGGCAGAGGGTAAGGCACTGGGGCGTCAAGGTACTGCAGGTCCTTTCGGGGCGGCGGCGGGGGCCAAACGGTCTTCAACCGGAATGGGAATATACAGTTCCGGCGCCCGGGCGGGCCATCGCCGTTGTTGCCGCCCGCGGATTCTGGTAGATTGATGGCCTCAGCCTGGTCCGACGACACTTCGCACACGCGCCGCGTCCTTTCCGGCACGCGGCCCCGGCACGGACGGCGACCCCGTCAGGGGCCGCCACGGCGAAACGAGGACACCATGGCGATCATCCCCTTCCACATCGTCGATGCGTTCGCCTCGCGCCCGTTCACGGGCAATCCCGCCGCGATCATCCCGAATGCGTCGTGCCTGACCGAGGCGGAGATGCTGCAGATCACCGGCGAGCTGTCGATGGAGGCCGGCTTCGTGCTGCCGCCGGACAATCCGCGCGCCGACGTGAAGCTGCGCTTCTTCACGCGTCGCCGAGAGGCGGCCCTGAGCGGGCACGTGGTGATCGCCGCCTTCGCTTCGATGGCCGACCGCGGATTCTACAGGCCGACACCCGAGGGGCTCGACCTCATCGTCGAGACGGGCGCAGGCATGCTGCCGGTGCGCCTGCACATGGCCGCCGACGGACAGGCGATGGTGACGCTTCGCCTGCCGGCGCCGCGTTTCGGAGAGCCGGTGCCCGTGGCCGAGGTGGCCGCCGCCCTCGGCGTGCCCGAAGGCATGATCGGGCTGGACGGATGCGGGCCCCAGCGGGTGTCCTGCGGCTTCGACCAGATCGTGGTGCCGATCAGCGACCGCCAGGCCATCCGCGGCGCCTTCGCGGACGTCGAGGCGATCGGCCGGCTGACCGACCGCCGCGGTGTGGGCGGGCTGACGCTCATCTGCCCCGAGACGTACGGGCAGGCCGCCGACTTCCACTGCCGGTTCTTCCACCCGCGTGTCGGTGCCGACGAGGATGTGGCCAGCGGCACCGCGCTGGGCGCCGTTGCCGCCTACGTCGTCGAGCGCGGACTCATGCCCTGCGGGCAGCACGTGTCGGTCGTGACCGAGCAGGGTCACGCCCTGGGCCGCCCGAACCTGGCGGAATTGACGGTCCACGCCCCGGACGGGCACGTTGCCGCGGTCGACCTGACGGCCGGCGGCGCGGTCGTCATGCGCGGGTCGTTCCATTTCCAGCGCCAGGCGGCGGCGGTCGGAGCCTGATGGCGGGCCGGCGGTCGGTACGGCGCTTCCTGTCGCCGGGCCTGCTGGCTGCACTGTTGTGCCTGACGGCGTCCGGTTGCGGCGATGACCCGCAGCCGGGCGCCGACCTCATCATCGTGAACCTGGAAGCGGAGTCGACAGGGCTTCCCGTGCCGGGCGTGAAGGTCCTGTTGATGGACGCTTCGACCAACCTGCCGGTAGCCGGTCCGGTCGTGAGCGATGGTGCGGGGGTGTGCGTCCTCGAAGCGACCGGGGCCGGCTACCTGCGGCTCTTCGTCTGCGGCGGCGCGCTGTGGGACGTCCACAGCCAACCCGACTGGTACCGGCCGTTGCGGATGACCTCCGGCCACGCGACCGGGGATGCTCGCGGCCCGCTGGCGCCGGCTTCCATGACGTCGACTGCCAACATGTCGACTTCACTTGCACCGGCCGTGGAGAACACCGTTGTCCTGCGCTGCGGGGCAGTCCCGGCGGCCTGCCTCGCTTCTCCGGCACGGTGGTCGACTCCGAAACGGGCCTGCCGCTGGCCCAGGCCTTCGTCTCGCTCTCGCCGTGGACAACCGGATACGGGGGCGGGGCCGCGGTCAGCGACGACGTCACGGGCGCGGACGGCGCCTTCGCCGTGCACGACATCCCCGTGGCCATGATCGGCGATACGGGTGTCGGTTTCCAGGTGCTGCCCCTGATCGTGAGCCGGGCCGGCTACCACACCGCGCGTTTCGTGCACACGCCGCCGAGCGGGATCGACCACCCGGAGGTTTCCGGGCTCGTCATCGAACTGTCGCCGCTCGGCGCCGCGGACAACGGCACGTTGACCGGTCGCGTCCTGCGTGCGGGCGTGCCCGTGGCCGGGCTGGTGGTCGGGCTCGGCTCGGTGCCGTCGGCCGCCAAGGGCGCTGTCGGGATCGCCGGTCGCGCGGCGCTGACCGGCGCCGACGGCCGGTTCGATTTCAGCGGGCTGCCCGCCGGCGCCTATGTCGTGCATCCGGGCTTCCTGGTCGGTGACGGCGCCTGGTTCGGCGGTGGCGCGCCGGCCGTCGACCTGGCACCCGGCGGCGCCGGCGACGCCGGTGACCTGGTCGTCCTGCACGAGATCGCGCCCGCATGCGGCAATCCGCAATTCGTGGCCTGGCCCGACTCGATGGTGACGTTCCGCTGGACGCCCGTGCCCGGTGCGGCGCGTTACGGCTGGTTCCTCGACGGCGACCTGCTGGCGGAATCGGCAGTGGAAAGCGTGACCGTCAACCTCTCGGCCCTGGCGCCGGGCCTGGCGCCGGGACTGCATGCCTGGCAGGCCAGCGCCGTCGATGCCGCGGACCAGGCGGTGGGGGTGATGCAGAACGACGCCTGGTTCCGGCGCGAAGCGCCGTAGCCGGGCGTCGTTGCTTTCCTCTTGCCTGCCTGCGCCGCAGTCAGCCCCTGACGATCTGGGCCGTGTCCCGGGCGATCATCAGTTCCTCGTTGGTCGGCACGATCATGATGCGCACGCGCGAACTCGACTTGCTGATGATCGACTCGTCGTGGCGCGTCGCGTTCTTGAACGTGTCGAGCGTGGCGCCGATGGCGTCGAGCCCGCGGCAGGCCCATTCCCGGATCAGCGACGCGTGCTCGCCGACACCGGCCGTGAAGATGATGGCGTCGACCCGCCCCAGCGCCACCGCGTAGGCCCCGATGTACTTGCGGATGTGGTAGGCGTACGTCTCCATGGCCAGGCGCGCGCGTTCGTTGCCCTTGGCGTATTCGCGCTCGACGTCGCGCAGGTCGCTGCTGATGCCCGAGATGCCCAGCAGCCCGCTCTCCTTGTTCAGGATCTTCTCGACGCCGTTCAGGTCCAGGTTCAGCGTGCGCGACAGGAACCCGACCAGGGCCGGGTCGATGTCGCCGCTGCGCGTGCCCATCATCAGCCCTTCCAGCGGCGTCAACCCCATCGAGGTGTCGATCGACTTGCCACCGCGCACGGCAGCCACCGAGGCACCGTTGCCGAGATGGCAGCTGATGAAGTTCAGGTCGGCAGGGTCGCGCTCCAGCATCTGCGCGGCGCGCGCCGTCACGTAGCGATGGCTCGTGCCGTGGAAGCCGTAGCGCCTGATCCCGTGCTCGGTGTAGAGCTTGTAGGGAATGGGGTAGATGTAGGCCATGTCCGGCATGGTCTGGTGGAACGCGGTGTCGAAGACGCCCACCTGGGGGACCACGGGCAGCACGCGCTGCGCCGCCTCGATGCCGGTGATGTTGGCAGGGTTGTGCAGCGGCGCCAGCGGCACGCAGGCACGCAGGGCGTCGAGCACGTCTTCGTCGATCAGCACTGACGCCGAGTAGCGCTCGCCGGCATGCACGACCCGGTGCCCGATCGCGCCGATCTCGTCGAGCGACCTGATCACGCCGTGTTCCGCGTGCAGGAGCGCCGCCAGCAGCAGTTCGCAAGCGCGGGCATGGTCGGGGATCGGCAGCTCCTCGGTCACGGCGGCGGCGCCGGCCGGGCTGAACGTATGGATGCCCTGCGCCAGGCCGATGCGCTCGATGAGTCCCTTCGCCAGGAGGGACTCGGTGTCCATCTCCATGAGCTGGTACTTGAGCGAGCTGCTGCCGCAGTTGATCACCAGGACGTTGAACATCGCGGGACTGACCTCAGGCGCTCTGAAGCGCGGTGATGGCGGCCACGTTGACGATGTCGTCGACGCTGCAGCCGCGCGACAGGTCGTTCACGCCGCGGGCCATGCCCTGCAGCACGGGGCCGACGGCTTCGGCGCCCGCCAGGCGCTGCACCAGCTTGTAGCCGATGTTGCCGGCGTCCAGGTCCGGGAAGATAAGCACGTTCGCCCGGCCGGCCACGGTGCTGCCCGGAGCCTTGCGCTCGCCGATGTCTGGGATGACTGCGGCATCGAGCTGCAGCGGGCCGTCGACGGCCAGGTTGGGCGCCTTCCGGCGCACGATCGCCAGGGCCTCGACCACCTTGTCCACGTCCGGGCCGGCGCCGCTGCCCATGGTGCTGAAGCTGAGCATCGCCACCCGCGGCTCGAAGCCGCAGAGGGCGCGCGCCGTGCCGGCGGTGGCGATGGCGATGTCGGCCAGCTGCTCGGCATTCGGCTGCGGGTTCACGGCACAGTCGCCGAAGACAAGCCGGCCCTCGTCGCCGCAGGTCCACGCCGGGTTGACCATCACGAAGCAGCTCGAGACGATGGAGGTGCCGGGGGCCATGCCCACGATCTGGAAGCCGGCGCGAAGCACATTGCCGGTCGAGTTGACGGCGCCGGCGACCATGCCGTCGGCCAGCCCGCGGCGCACCAGCATGGCGCCGAAGAACAGCGGGTCTTCCAGCGTGCGGGCCGCTTCCTCCTCGGTCATCCCCTTGTGCCGGCGAAGCTCGTGGTATTCGCGCACGAAATCCGCGCGGTAGCTCGAGCGCATGGGGTCGATGACCCGCACGCCGGCGGCGTCGAGGCCGAGCTCCTTGAACTTCGCGGCGACGGCGGCCTCTTCGCCGAGCACGACGACACCGGCAAAGCCCTCGTCGCGGATGCGCGCCGCGGCCTTCAGCGTGCGGTCGTCGACCATGGACTCGGGCAGGACGATGGTCTTGTGCAGGCCGGCCGCCCGCTTGTGCAGGGAAGCGATGAAATCCATGGAGATCCCCCGTGGCTGCGTCGGCGGGCGAACCCCGCCGGCACGGTGACGCGCGGCCGCGCCCGGCGGCGTGCCGGTCGTCGGCGGCGCACCGGTAGCGCTATTGGCGGCTGGTCGGCCCGCCGGCGTCCAGTTGCTGCAGGTCGAAATGGCCCTCGTCACGCATGGCGCTCACCAGGTCAGCCAGCGTGAAGCCGGTCCAGAATTCCTTCAGTCGCGCGTCGAGCAGCGTCCAGATCGAGCGCGTCAGGCAATCACTGGCGCGGTCACACGACTGGGGGTCCGGCACGCAGTCGACCGGGGCCGGGTGCGCGTCCAGGGCGCTGATCACGTCCCAGAGCGTGATGTCGGCGGGAGCACGTCCGAGCGTGTAGCCGCCGCGGACGCCCTTGCGGCTCACGATCAGGTTGGCGCGCCGCAGCGAGCCCACGACCTGCTCGAGGTACTTGCCGCTGATTTCCTGGTTCTCGGCGATGGCGCTGATGGGAACCGGATCGCCGCCGTACTGCTCGGCGATCTGCAGGATGGCGCGCAGCCCATAGCGGACCTTCGTATTGACCTTCATGGCAGTGCCTGCTCCGCTGGCGAATCCGCGGGGGATTCGTCGGTTACCCGCGGCCGGGCACCCGGCTGGCGCCGTCAGGCGTCAAGGGCGACGCGGCCCAAGTGAATGCCTCCGCTCGAAATCTATCGCCGCCGGGTCCGGAAGTCCAAGAACTTCCGGTGCCCTTTACACCGGCGGGGTTCATCATTACCGTGTCCCGAATTTACCCGGATCCCGGCCGGCCCCCGCGGGGGCGCCGGCGGCATCCCAACCGAAAAGGAGAATCATGACCTCACAGGACAGGCGGGAGTTCATCCGCACGCTGCACCTATCGGATATCCACCGCCATTTCGACGGTTCGATCCGCCCGGCCACGCTCTGGGAGCTCTCCGAGAAGTACTACAGCGCGGTGCCGGGGCTCGACTACGAGCAGTTCAAGCACTACCTGCAATGGGACGAGTCGCAGGACAGCACCCTGCTCGACTACCTCGACAAGTTCCATGTGCCCCTGCAGTACACACAGTTCTACGACAACATCCGGCGCATCAGCTACGAACTGGCCGAGGACGCCTACCTGGACGGCGTGCGCCTGCTGGAACTGCGCATCAACCCGCTGATCCATCGGCGCGCCGGGCTCACCAGCCGGCAGGTGCTGGCGGCCACGCGCAAGGGCTTCGACGCCTTCACTGAGAAGCATCCCGACATGCGCCTCGGCATCATCGTGATCGCCATGCGCAACCACGGCGGCAACATGGCGCGCATCCTGTTGCGCGAGATCCTCGGCGAGCGCGAGGACTTCCACAACGGCGCCGGTGTGGTCGGGTTCGACATCGCCGGTCACGAAGCCCCGTTCCCGCCGGTGCTGTTCAAGGAGTCCTACGAGCTGGCCGCGAAGATGGGCCTGAAGAGGACGGCGCACGCCGGCGAGAGCGAAGGCCCCGAGCGCATCTGGGAAGCGCTGGACAACCTGGACCCCGACCGCATCGGGCACGGCACCAGCGCCGGCCAGGATCCCGAGTTGATGAAGCGGCTCGCCCGCGACGGGATCTACCTGGAAGTCTGCCTGTCCTCGAACCTGCAGACCGGCGCCGTCGCCTCGCTGAAGGAGCACCCGCTGCCGCGATTCCTCGAGGCGGGCATCAAGGTGGCGCTCTGCACCGACAACCCCACGGTCAGCAGCACCTCGCTGTCGCGGGAATACGAACTGGCCATGGAGACGTTCGGGTTCAGCGAGGACGACATGCGGGCCATCGCGCGCATGTCCTGCCGGGGAACCTTCCTGGGCGCGGGCTGCCCCGAGGCGGGCACGGACTGAGATGAAGGCAGGCAGGCGGCAGGCAGGACTTGCCGCCCGGGGCCGCAGGCCCGATAATGCCGCCGCACAGCGGGGAAAACGGTTACAAGCGGGAGGACGGGAATGATGTCGAGGAAGCTGCGCCGCATCGCGATCCTGACCGGCGGCGGCGACGTCCCGGGGCTCAATTCGGCGATCAAGCAGGTCGTCAGCCGGGCCCAGAAGGAGGGCATCGCCGTAGTGGGCATCCGCCGCGGCTGGGGCGGGCTCATCAACTACCGGCCGGACGCCGACGAGGACTGGAACCGCCACTGGCGGACCGAACTCGACTGGAGCCATGTCCGGACCATCGACCGCACCGGCGGCACCTTCCTTCACACCTCCCGCACCAACCCGGGCAAGGTGAAGGAGAAGGACATGCCGGCGCACCTGCTGCGCCCGGGCATGACCTTCCCGGCGGACCTGACCGATGTCGTCGTCGCCAACCTCGAGCACCTGCAGATCGATGCGCTGATCCCCATCGGCGGCGACGACACGCTCAGCTACGCGGCGCGCCTGCACCTGGCGGGCTATCCGCAGGTGGCCATCCCCAAGACGATGGACAACGACGTCTACGGCACCGATTTCTGCATCGGGTTCAGCACTGCGGTCACGCGGTCGGTGCAGGCGATCAGCGACCTGCGCACGCCCATCGGCTCGCACGAGCGCATCGGGCTGGTCGAGCTCTTCGGGCGCAACAGCGGCGAGACCTGCCTGGTTTCCAGCTACCTGGCGCACGTCGACCGCGCCATCATCAGCGAGGTCCCGTTCGACATCGGTCGCCTGGCCGAGCAGGTCGCCCGCGACAAGCGCGACAATCCGAGCCACTACGCGATGGTCACGATCAGCGAGGGCGCCATCGCGCACGGCGGCGGCATCGTCGAGACGGGCGAGGAGGACGCCTACGGGCACCGCAAGCTGGGTGGGGTGGGCATGTGGGCCGCCGACCAGTTGAAGCAGATCACGGGGCACGGCGTCACCTACCAGCAGCTGGGTTACATGATGCGCTGCGGGCCCCCGGACGCCCTCGACCGCATGGTGGCCATGAACTTCGGCAACCTGGCGATGGACCTGCTCCTGGAGGGCCGCACCGGCCTGATGACGGCGCTCCGGGACGGCCGCTATGCCGCCGTGGACCTGGCTGCGATCGTCAGCGGCGTCAAGCGCGTCGACGTGGCCCGCTTCTACGATCCGCAGGAATACCGGCCGGTCATCCGCGGGGTCGAGAACCTGCCGATGTTCCTCCGCTAGGCGGTTCCTGTACTGGACGCACACGGGCGCGGTCGCGTATGCTTCGGGCATGCCGCGACCGCGCCTCTTCCGTCTGCTGATCGCCCTCGGCATCCTTGCCGTGGGCGGCTGGCTATTGCGGGGCTACACGACCGACGACACCTTCATCCACCTGCGTTACGCCCAGAACCTCCTCGAGCGCGGCGAGGTCTCGTTCAATCCCGGGGAACCCACCTACGGTGCGACCAGTCCCCTGTGGATCTTCGGCCTGGCCCTGCTGCTGAAGCTGGGGCTGGCCCCGACGGTCGCGGCCTGGGCGCTCGGCGCGCTGTGCGGGCTGGGCGTCATCCTGGTCGCCGATGCCATCCTCAGCCGGTTCACCTACCCCGAGACCTGGAAGGCGATCGTGCTGGCGGTCATCGCCGCTGATCCGTGGCTCCTCCGCTGGACGTATTCGGGAATGGAAACGCCCCTGGCAACGCTGGCCCTGCTGGTGCTGGTCTGGCCCCTGGTCTCGGGCCGCGACCTGGGCTGGGGCGTGACGCGCGAGCCGCTGTGGCGCCGTTACCTGGGCTGGGGGGTGGCCGCCGGCCTGGCCGGGCTGGTGCGGCCCGAGTTCCTGCTGCTGGCCCCGGCCGTGCTGCCCATCCTGCTCTGGTTCGAATACTACCGCGCCAGCGCCGTGGGCGGCGTGGGCGCCCGGCACCGGGCCCGCCCGACGGAGCCTGCGATCGCCGCGCTCGCCGGCTGGCTCCTCGCCGCCGGGCCGTGGCTGCTCTACGCCTGGGCCGTGTTCGGACGGGCGCTCCCGGACACCGCTGCGGCCAAGAGCGGCTCGCTGCTCGGCGACCCGCTGGCTCTGGCCCGCAACCTCCTGCAGGCGTCCAGCCCCCTTCTCGGCGTGACCGGTTTCTTCGCGCTGATACCGGTACTGCTGGTGGTTCTGGTCCTGGCGCGCCAGCGCGACCCGCGTGAGCTCGACGAGGAAGACGACCACATTGTCGACCACGGCCGCGGCGCCCTGCCTGCTGCGGCGACCCCCGACGCGACGACGCCGGAAGCGCGCGAGGCCGCAGCCTGGTCGGTCTGGGGGCCGGTGGCCTTCGTCGGCGTGGTCGTGACCTGGACGGTCATGCTCCTGGGTGGCTACGCCGTGCGCCAGGTGTGGGTGATCTCCCGGTATGTCAGCCCGCTGGCCCCGGTCCTGGTGCTGGCCCTGAGCCTGCTCGTCGAGTGGCTGCTGCACGGGCCGGGACTCAGTCGCGGCGTGCGCCGGTTCGGGCACGGGCTGGCCCTTACCTGTGTCGCGGCCGGCCTGGGGGTCAACGTCTGGATCTTCGGGTCGCAGGTGGTGCCGCACGCGCAGGCATTCCCGCGCGGCGTGTCCGAATGCTACGGCGGGATCGCGGTCTGGCTCCGCCAGAACACGGCTCCGGGCCAGACCGTGGCCGCACTGGACATCGGCGCGATCGGCTTCCACAGCGAACGTCGCGTGCTGGACCTGATGGGGCTGGTCAGCCCGGCAGTGCGGGAACTGGGCCGGCAGCAGGGCTTCGAGGCAATGGTGGCAAAGGGCGCCTGGCTGCGCGCCGAGCCGGCGCATCCGCCGGTCTGCCTGGTCGATCGCACCGACGGACCGCCGCGCTGGACCGATCGCGTCGTGGAGGGTTTCCGGTTCGAACTCGTGAGCACCTGCGCCCTGCCCGGCGTCGGCCTGCGCGAGAACCAGCCCTGGACCGTGGCGCTCTACAGGCTGCTGCCCGTGCCCACGGTGGCCAGCCCGCCGGCCGGGGGATAGTCGGCTGCAGGCAGTCTCCGGATCACGACCAGGCTCACGTCATCGGCCAGCGGCGCGTCCCGGCCGAACGCGCGCACCGCGCCCATGATGACCGCTGCCGCCGACTCCGCATCGCCGCCCCGGCACTCGCGCAACAACGCCACCAGCCGCTCGCGGCCGAATTCATGCAGGTCGTCCTCGTCGCCCGGCGCCTGCGAATCCAGTCGTTCCGTGACCCCGTCCGTGTACACCAGCAGCATGTCGCCCGGCTCGAGCGTGACGTAGCCGCGCTTGTAGACCGCCTCGGGCAGCGGGCCGAGCACCGGGCCGCAGGTCATCAGTTCGCGAACCTGCCCGTCCGCCGACGCCAGCAGCGGCGGGCAGTGGCCGCCGTTCACGTAGACGAGGCTGCCTGTCGACTCGAGTTCGCCGTAGAACAGCGAGATGAAACGGCTGGCCAGTCCGCCCTGGTTGATGACGCGGTTCAGGCGGGCGACGGTGGCGTTGATCTTCTCGCCGCGCGCCTGGCCCATGCGCATGCCGACGACGACGTCGCGGGCCTGCAGCGCCGCCGGCAGCCCGTGGCCGCTGGCATCGGCGAGCAGGAAGCCGATGGTGCCGGGCTCCACCTCCTGGGCGTCGTAGACGTCTCCACCCACCTCGTCGGCGGGCACGCTGATCGCCGCGAGCTCGAACCCGGGCGGCTTCGGCAGGCAGCCGGGCAGCAGCGAATGCTGGATGCTGCGGGCCTGCCGCATCTGGGAAGCCAGCGCCTGCATGCGGAGCTTCAGGCCCACGGCGGCGCGGATCGTCTCGAGCAGGACCAGCAGGTCCTCCTCGCTGGCATGGTGCCGGATGCTGAGGCTGAGGATGTAGTTGGGGTCGCGCCCGACGAGGATCGCCGCCGAGTCGGTGTCGCCGAACTGCGCCTCGACCGCCGGGTCGAAGCCCGGCGACTGCGGCGAGATGACCCACAGGCGCCGCCGCTCGATGTCGCGCACCACCTGGTAGTCCTTGCTCACAGTCTTGCCCGCGAGCGCCTCGCCCAGGCCCCCGACGCTCTCGATCAGGCAGTAGTCCTGCTTCTGCTCCCTGTACAGGCGCCCAGCGACAATGCCCAGCGCCTCGGCGGCGGGGTTGTGCACCAGCAACTGCAGGACGTCGCGCAGCATGGCTTCGCCACCCGCGGAGTCGTCAATGGTCCCGAGAAGCCGTTCCACGGTGCGATATAGTCTCTTGTGCACGTGTTTCGTCCCTTTCCTGGGGTCCTGTCCCGGTATCCGGCGCAAGTTACCATGGGATCCGGGCCGGGGCCAGCGCCCGGGGTGGACGCGCGCGGCCGCCGGCTTTATCGTCAGGGTCCCGAAGGTGACGGCGGAACCAGGAAAGGACGAACCCGTGGACGACACAGCGCGCATCGACGGCGTGAGGACGCACTACCTGAACATGCGGCGGGAGATCGCGCGGGTGATCGTCGGCCAGGACGCGGTGGTCGAGGAACTGATGATCGCCGTGTTCGCCGGCGGACACGTGCTGCTCGAGGGCGTGCCGGGCCTGGCCAAGACGCTGCTCATCAGCAGCGTCGCCCGGGTGATGGACCTGTCCTTCAACCGCATCCAGTTCACGCCCGACCTGATGCCGTCCGACATCACCGGATCGGAGGTGCTCGAGGAGGACCACGGCACGGGCCAGCGCCACTTCCGCTTCATCCGCGGGCCCATCTTCGCCGACGTGATCCTGGCCGACGAGATCAACCGCACGCCGCCCAAGACGCAGGCCGCGCTGCTGCAGGCGATGCAGGAACGCCAGGTCACGGCCGGCGGCCAGACCCATGACCTGGGCAACCCGTTCTTTGTGCTCGCCACCCAGAACCCGATCGAGCAGGAGGGCACCTACCCGCTGCCCGAGGCGCAGCTCGACCGCTTCATGCTCAACGTGAAGATCGGCTATCCGTCGTACGCCGAGGAAGTGGCCATTGTCGAGAGTACGACCGGGGCCGGCGGCGACGCGCTGCGTCGCGTGCTCGACGGTCCCGAGGTGCTGGCCTGCCAGGACGTCGTTCGTCGCGTGCCGGTCGCCGAGAACGTGACCAGCTTCGCGGTGCGCCTGGTGCGCGCTACGCGGTCCGGCACCCCCGAGCAGTCGCGGGCCGCGGGCGAGTTCCTGGCCTGGGGCGCCGGCCCGCGGGCGGCGCAGTTCCTGGTCCGCGGCGCCAAGGCGCGCGCCCTGCTCGACGGAAGGGCAACGCCTTCGCTGGACGATATCCGGCGCCTCGCGCATCCGGTGCTGCGGCACCGGCTCGTCGCCAACTTCCACGCCGAGGCCGAGGGCATCGGCAAGGACGCCATCATCGACCGGATCCTCGCCGAGGTCGCCCCGTGAGCTCGCTGCTTCTGACGCCCGAGCTTGCGGGGCAACTCGGGCGCCTCGACCTCGTGGCGCGTCTCGTGGTCGAGGGGTTCCTCCTGGGGCTGCACAAGAGTCCCTACCACGGCTTCTCGGCCGAGTTCGCCGAGTACCGCCAGTACATTCCCGGCGAGCCGGTGGCGAACATGGACTGGCGGGCGTACGCCAAGAGCGATCGCCACTACCTGAAGGTGTTCACCGAAGAGACGAACCTGCGCGCGACCATCCTCGTCGACTGCTCGGCCAGCATGGACTTCCGCGGTGACAAGCAGCGTCCGGCCAAGAAGCAGTACGCCGCCTATCTGGCCGCCGCCCTGAGTTACCTGCTGTTGCGGCAGAATGATGCCGTCGGCCTGATCACCTTCGACCAGGCGCCGCTCGTGGCGGTGCCGGCGCGATCGCTGCGGCGCCAATTGTTCCAGGTGCTGAAGGTGCTGGACGACCTGCCCGTGGGCACCGGCACCGACCTCGGCTCCGTGCTGCACCGCGTGGCCGAACGTGTGCCGCGCCGGGGACTGGTCATCCTGCTCAGCGACCTCATGGACGATCCGGCGCGGATCATCGACGGCCTCAAGCATTTCCGGCACCGCGGCCACGAGGTGATCGTCTTCCAGATCCTCGATCCCCGCGAGGTCGAGCTCGACTTCCGCGGCGAGGTCGAGTTCGAGGCGCTGGAGGAGCCCGGCAGGCGCGTACGCCTGGAGCCGGCCCACCTGCGCGACGCCTATCGCGAGCGGTTCGAACAGTGGCGCGAGGACCTGCGGCGCGAGTGCCGTCGCCAGCGGGTCGACCTGGTCGAGATCACGACCGACACGCCCTTCGCCCGCGGCCTGGGTGCGTACCTGCGCAAGCGCCGGCGGCTCTACTGATGCCCATCTCCTTCCTGAACCCAGGCCTGTTGTTCGGCGCGGCCGCGGCCGCCCTGCCGGTGATCCTGCATTTCCTCAGCCGTCGGCGGGTGCGCCGCGAGTCGTTCAGCGACCTGCGCTTCCTCGAACAGGCGCAGTCGCGGCAGGCGCGTTCGCTCGGCGTGCGCCGGTGGCTGCTCCTGCTGCTGCGTGTCCTGGCCCTGCTGCTGCTGGTGGCCGGTGCGGCGGGGCCCCGGTGGGGTGGACTCGGCGCCACGAGCGGTGCCGGGTCCTACCTGTTCGTGATCGATGCCAGCGCGAGTTCCGGTGCACGCCGCGGACCCGGTACGGTGCTCGACGCAGCGACCGCCGATGCGGCCGCCATGATCGCGCAGCTGCCGGCCGGCGCGACGGTGCAGGTCATCGTCGCCGGCAGCCGCACCGAGGCCCTGTTCGGCGACTGGCTGCCGGCCGGCTCCGCTGCCGCCGGCGCGCTCGGGGCACTGGCCGCGACCGACGGCGGCTTCGACCTGGCGGCCGTCTTCCGCGAGGCGGCCCGGCAGGCCGCGCGTGCGCCCGGTGCGCCGGTCGACGTCGTCCTTCTCGGCGACCTCCAGTCCGTCCCGTCGGACCCGGCCTGGCCCGACGCGGTCAGGGCGCTGCGACAGGCGCGCGATTCACGCGTCCTGCTCCGCGATGTCGCTCCCGACCGCGGCGAGGCGGGCGGCGTCGTCGAGGTCCGGGTTCCGCGACGTGCCCTGCGCCCGGGCGAGGCGATCCTGGTCGGCGCTCGCGTGGTCGCCGCCCGCGAGGGCGAAGTGTTCACGCTCGATCTCGATGGGCGGGCGGTTGCCGAGGCGACCGCGACCGGTCCCGCCGGTCGCCCGCAGGATGTCGACTTCGCGCTCACGGTGCCGGGTCCCGGGCTGCACACGGGCATCGTCCGCAAGGAAAGCGACGTGCTCGCCGCCGATGACCGCCGCCCGTTCGTGCTGGTCGTGCCGCCGCGACTTGACGTGCTGGTGGTGCACGGCCCGGACCGCCCCGGCGACGGCCCGGCCGGCCGCGGCGGCTGGCGCTACCTGGCCGAGGCCCTGTCCCCGGGGGGAGGCCCCGGACCGTTCGCGGTCTCGTCCCAGTCCAGTGACGCCGTCACGACCGGCGCCCTGGCTGCGGCCGGCGTCGTCGTGCTCGTCGATCCCGAATCGCTGGGCCGGGCCGGGCTCGACGCACTGGTCGCCCGCCTGGGCGCCGGTGGCGGCGTACTCCTGGCGGCCGGCGATCCCCTGGTCGCGGCGTACCTCGACGAAGTGCTGCTCCCGGCCCTCGGCCTGCCCGTCGGTGCGCGGCCGGAAACCGCAACCGGCGACGGCGTGCACGCGCGCATCGTCGATGCCTCGCACCCGCTCTTCGCCGGCTTCGACGACGCGGCCCGCAGGGCCTGCGAGGATATCCGCTGGCGGCGGTGGCTCGGGCACGTCCCCGACGGTTCCCGCGTCGTGCTCGAACTGGCCGGCGGCGAACCGCTGCTGCTCGAACGTGAATCCGGCGACGGACGTCTGGCCGTGCTGGCCACCCATTTCCGCCCCGACGCCGGCGACTTTTCTCGCAGCCCGCTGGCGGTGCCCCTGCTGCAGCGGTTGTGCGCCTGGCTGGGTGGCGGGGCCGGGCGGGAAGGCGCCATCGACGTACTCGTGGGGCAGGAGATCCGCCTCAGCCCGCGCCTCGGCGCACCGCCAGCCGCGCTGGCCGATGCGGGCGCCCTGACCGTCGCGGGGCCGCTCGCCGGGGTGGCGCGCGCCGCGGAACTGGAGTGGCGCGCGGGGACCCCGGTCCTCGGGACCGGGCCGGCCGACCGGGCGGGTTTCGCAGTCTTCCTGTCCGGCGCCGACACCCTGGGTGTCGCCGCCGTGGTCGTGCCCGCGGCCGAAACGCTCGAACCGCGCGACGGCCCCGCCGGCTGGCGGCAACGCCTGGCGTTGCTGGGCATGCCGGTCGCCGCCGACCTGCCCGGCGCCGACCCGCTGCGCCTGGCCGATGCGCTGGGGGCGCAATCTGGCGCCCTGGGCCTTCCTCCTGGCGGCGGCCCTCCTGGCGCTCGAACTGGCCGTCGGCTCCGGCGCCGGGCGCGGGAACGCCGGCGGGAGTTGAAATCGGCGCGGAGTCAACTCATCTTGGTTCGGGGCCCGAGCCAACCATCCCAGCACCGGGTGACGCCATGTGGAACTATTCCGAGAAGGTCATGGACCACTTCCTCAACCCGCGCAACGTGGGTGAAGTGGCCGATGCCGACGGTGTCGGCGAAGTGGGTTCGATGGCTTGCGGCGACGCGCTGCGCCTGAGCTTCCGACTTGGCGAGGACGAACGCATCGCCGAAGCGAAGTTCCAGACCTTCGGCTGCGGCAGCGCCATCGCCTCGAGCAGCATCCTGACCGAGATGATCCGCGGCAAGACGCTCGAGGAAGCCTCGCGCGTGACCAACGAGGACATTGCCCGCGAACTCGACGGGCTGCCGCGCGAGAAGATGCACTGCTCGGTGATGGGCCGCGAAGCGCTCGAGGCCGCCATGCTCGACTACTATCGCCGGCAGGGGCGCGAAGTGCCGTGCCACCTGCTGGCGGGGACCACCCTGCTGTGCCACTGCTACCAGGTGACCAAGGAGACGGTGCGCGAGGCCATCGAGCGCCACGGTCTCGAATCGGTCGAGGATGTGACCGACCACACCAAGGCCGGCGGCGGCTGCGGCGACTGCCACCACGAGATCGCCGACCTGCTGCGCGAGTGCGCGGAACGCCGTACGGCAGCGGCATCGGCCCCCGCGGTGATCGGCACGCTCATCGAACTGGCCCCGCGGGCAACTCACACCCCGACCGGACCGGAGCACGACGCGGCCGACGCCGCGCTGGTTGCCCGCATTGCGGAGTTGATCGCGACGGAGATCGCGCCGGCCCTCAGGAACGACGGCGGCGACATCGAGTTCGTCCGCTACCGCGACCTGCGCGTGCACGTGCGCCTGACCGGCAACTGCGCCGCCTGCCGCTCGTCGGCCGTCACCATCTCCGGGCTGGTCGAGCCTCGCCTTCGCGAATTCGTCGATACCCGGTTGTCCGTCGTCGAAGTGGACCGCCGATGAACGCCGAAGCCCGTCCCCCGAGCCTGCTCGACGGCCTGCCGGCACGTCCGGAGACCGGCATCTATTTCGACAACAACGCAACGACGCCGGTGGCGCCTGAAGTGGTGCGCAAGATGGTGCCGCTGCTCACCGAGCACTACGGGAACCCCTCGAGCATGCACTCGTTCGGTGCGCGCGCCGGTGACGAGGTGGCCGAGGCCCGTCGCCGCGTCGCAGCCCTGCTGGGCGCTGCGCAACCCGGCGAGATCGTCTTCACCAGCGGCGGCTCGGAGAGCGACAACCTGGCCATTGTCGGCACGCTGCACGCGTATCCCGACAAACGGCATCTGGTGACGACCGAGGTGGAGCACCCGGCCGTGCTGGGCCTGTGCCGGGAACTGCAGAAGCGCCACGGCTACGACGTCACATTCCTGAAGGTCGACGGCAACGGGCGACTCGACCCCGCCGTGGTGGGTGCGGCGCTGCGGCCCGATACCGCGCTCGTCTCGGTGATGATGGCCAACAATGAAACCGGCGTCCTGTTCGATATCGACGCAATCGGCCGGATCGTCCGCACGCACGGGGCCGTCTTCCACGTGGACGGCGTGCAGGCGGTGGGCAAGCTGCCGCTCGACCTCGAGCATGCACCGGTAGACCTCTTCGCGATCTCGGGCCACAAGCTGCACGCAGCCAAGGGCGTCGGGGCCCTCTACGTGCGCCGGGGCACCAAGCTGCGCCCGCTGATCGTGGGCGGCCATCAGGAACGTGGCCGGCGCGCCGGCACCGAGAACGTGGCGGCGATCGCCGGCCTTGGCGTCGCCTGCGACCTGGCTGCGGCCGGTCTCGAGCACGAGAACGTCGAGGTGCGACGCCTGCGCGACCGGCTCGAACAGGGGCTGCTGGCGGCGATTCCCGACTGCCAGGCGAACGGTGACCCGGACTATCGCCTGCCGAATACGACCAACATCAGCTTTCGCTATATCGAAGGCGAGGGCATCCTCCTGCTGCTCGACCGTGTGGGTGTCGCCGCCAGCAGCGGTTCGGCCTGCACGAGCGGCAGCCTCGAGCCGTCACACGTGCTGCGGGCAATGGGCCTGCCGTTCACGCTGACGCACGGGTCGATCCGTTTCTCGTTGTCGCGCTACAACACGCAGGCCGAGGTCGACTACGTCATCGAGGTGCTGCCGCCCATCATCGAGCGCCTGCGCCTGATCACGCCGTTCAACGAGCAGAGGGCCACCTTCTGAGACAAGGGGACGCCCTCACGCGTCCGGAAGGAACATGACCGAGTCCTCACCACGGTCGCACGGCGGCCCGGGCGGCCTGTTGCACGCCGCCCTGCTGGACAAAGTGGCGGGCGAGGGCCTCGAGGCGGCCGTCGTCCGGCTGCGCTCTGCCCTGCAGGCTCCCGGCGACGGCCCGCTGCTCATCACCGGCCTGCGCGGTGGCGCCCAGGGCCTGATGCTGGCCGGTTGGCACGCCGCAAGCGGGCGGCCCGCCGTGGTCGTGGCGCCGGACCGCGAGGCGGCCGACCGCCTGGCGGACGACCTCGAAGTCTGGCTCGGGCCCGATATCGTGTGTCACCTGCCGCAGCCGGAAGTCCTCGCATTCGACCGCAATTCCCCCGACGCAGCCACGGCCGGCGACTTCCTGACGGGCCTGCACCGCCTGCGCACGCAACCGGGAGTCCTGGCGGTCACGTCGCTCGCGGCGCTGCGGCAGCGCGTGATGGCCCCGGGCACGCTGGAGAAGGCGGTCGTGCGCCTTCGTTGCGGGCAGCGCATCGACCCGGCGAAGCTGGGAGCGCACCTGGTGCAGGCCGGATACCGGCCGGCGGGGATGGTCGCCAAGATCGGCGACTTCGCGCGCCGCGGCGGCCTTCTGGATGTCTTCGCGCCGGGTGACCGTCCCCTGCGCATCGAGTTCTTCGACGACGAGATCGTCTCGCTCCGCCTGTTCGAGGTCGAGTCGCAGCGGACAATCGAGCGGACCGAGGAGGCCGTCGTCATCCCGGTCAGTCACCTCTGGCTGGACGACGATTCCGTGCTCGCGTGCCTGGCGCGCGCGGAGTCCGCCCTGGCCGCGCGACCGGAGGGACCGGACGCGGATGTGCTGGAGGACCTGCAGCGCCGCCTGGAGGATCGTCTCGCCGACGACGGCATCGAGAGCTTCCTGCCGTGGACCGGGCCCACGGCGACGCTCATCGACTACCTGCCCGAGGGCACGACCCTGTTCTGGTGCGACCCGGTGCGCCTGAACGAACAGTCGGTGCTTCTGGACGGCGAACTGCCGCGGTTGCGCGAGGGCCGCTTCGAGCGCGATCCCGTCCTGCCGGCCATCGACGAACTGGTGGAGCCATCGGCGCGCCTGGCCGTGCCGCGCCTGCGTCACGTGCAACTCGCCGAGTCCTGGATCGCGGGCGATGAAGCCGCCGTCTGGCTGGACCGCGCGCCGCGCACCATCGTCGATTTCCCGACCACCTCGCAGCAGCTGCGCGGCGGCAATGTCGCGGCGCTGCGGGCCGAGCTGGCCGTCCGCGAGGCGGCCGGCGAAACGGTGCTGCTTCTCTGCGACAACCGGGGCCAGGCCGAGCGCCTGGCCGACCTGCTCGACGAATCCGACGACGGGCCCGTGGCCACGCGACCGCTGGTGGGGGGCATTGCCGCGGGCTTCTCCTGGCCGGGCGCGCACCTGCACTGCCTGACAGATCACGAGTTCTTCGAGCGCTACCGCCGTCCCGTCCGGGCCCGGCATCGCAGCAGCGGTGTCGTCAAGGAGCGCGCCTCGCTGCGACCGGGCGAGTATGTCGTGCACCTCGAGTACGGCATCGGTTGCTACAAGGGCCTGCGCGTGATCACGGTCGAGGGCGTCGAACGCGAATGCCTGCTGCTGGAGTATGCCGAGGAAGGCAAGGTGTACGTCCCGGTCGAGAACATCGACCAGGTCGAGCGCTACAGCTCCGACCAGGGAGCGTCGCCGCCGCTGGCTCGCCTCGGCTCGGGCAGCTGGCTCAAGGTCAAGGGCAAGGCCAGCAAGGCCATCCGCGCCATGGCCGCCGAACTCATCGAACTCTATGCCGCGCGTCGGGCCAAGCCGGGCTTCGCCTTCCCGCCCGACGGCCACCTGCAGCGTGCGCTCGAGGACTCGTTCCTGTGGGACGAGACCCCGGACCAGCTGACGGCGATCAATGAAGTGAAGCACGACATGGAGTCTCCCGAGCCGATGGACCGCCTTGTCTGCGGCGATGTCGGGTTCGGCAAGACCGAGGTCGCCATCCGGGCCGCGTTCAAGGCCGTGGCCGCCGGCAAGCAGGTGGCCATCCTCTGCCCGACCACCCTCCTGGCGGCCCAGCACGGCGAGACGTTCAGCGAGCGGTTCCGCGACTTCCCGGTGAAGGTGGCCGTGCTGAATCGCTACCGGACGCCGGCCGAGCAGAAGGAAGTGCTGGCGGCGCTGGCGGCGGGGCGTCTCGACGTCCTCGTCGGCACGCATCGCCTGCTGTCCCGCGATGTCAAGTTCAAGGACCTCGGCCTGCTCGTGGTCGACGAGGAGCAGCGCTTCGGCGTGCGCCACAAGGAGCGCCTGAAGGAGATGAAGCGGCAGGTCGATGCGATCACGTTGAGCGCGACGCCGATCCCCCGCACGCTGTACCTGGCGCTGATGGGTGCGCGCGACATGTCGCTGATCAATACGCCGCCGCGAGATCGCCTGCCGATCCATACCGAGCTTTGCGCCTTCGACAAGCGTGTCCTGGTCGAAGCCATCCTGCGCGAGCTGCACCGGGGCGGCCAGGTGTTCTTCGTGCACAACCGCGTGCAGACCATCGAGGGCATGGCGCAGTTGATCCGGGAGCTGCTGCCGAACGTGCGCGTCGCCTGGGCCCACGGCCAGATGGAGGAGGAGAAGCTCGAGCGGATCATGACCAGTTTCCTGGCCCACGAGCTGGACGTTCTTGTCGCCACGTCGATCATCGAGTCGGGCCTCGACATGCCCCGCGTCAATACCATCATCATCGACCGGGCCGACCGCTTCGGGCTGGCGCAGCTCTACCAGCTGCGCGGGCGCGTGGGGCGCAGCAACCACCGCGCGTTCGCGTACCTCATGACCCCGCCCGGAGAACGGCTGACGGCGGAGGCGCGTCGGCGCCTGGCTGCCCTCGAGGAGTTCCAGGCCCTCGGCTCGGGCTACCACATCGCCATGCGCGACCTCGAGATCCGCGGCGCCGGCAACCTGCTCGGCGAGGAGCAGCACGGCCACATGGAGGCGATCGGCTTCGACCTCTACTGCCGGCTGCTCGAGGAAACTGTGGCGGAACTCCAGGGCGGCGGCGGTGTTGCTCCGCTGGAGGTGAAGGTCGAACTCAGGCTGGCTGCGTACCTGCCCGACGAATACGTGGGCGACCCGCAGCACAAGATGGACCTGTATCGCCGAGTGGCCCGGACGCGGCGTCCGGAGGCCTGCTACCGGTTGCGCGAGGAGTTCAAGGACCGCTACGGACCGCTGCCGGCGCCGGTTGACAACCTGCTGGCAATCCAGCGGTTGCGCATCCGGGCGGGTCGGCTCGGAATCGTCGAGGTTCGCGGTGGGCGGCAGGGATGCGACTTCTTTTTCGCTGGCGGAAGGGAACCGGCGCCGCCTATTATACAAGGCTTGATGGCGTCGGGGCCCAAGGGCCTGCAATTCAAGGCCGTGGACCAGCTGGTCATGAAGGTGCCCGCCCCTCGCGAGGAGCACCTTGCGGTCGCGGACGCCATGCTCGAGCGGCTGGCCGCCCTGCAGGGCGTCGGCCTCGAGGGCTGAGCCCCCGACATGCTTTTCCCAAACCGATGCTGTGCCCGTCCAAGGAGAGCCCATGCGTTCGTTGCGTATTCCCGCGTTCCGCCCGGCCCTGGTCCCGGCGGCGTGCCTGGTCTTCTGCGTCCTGCTTGTCGCCGGCTGCGGCGGCAAGGACAAGGCCCTGGCTCCGGATACCGTCCTGGCCAAGGTCGGCGACATGAAGATCACGGCCGACTACTACGAGAAGAAGCTCGGTCGGCTCAACCCGGTCGACCTTCCCCGCGACGACGACGGCAATTTCCTCGATACCGCCGAGCTGCCGGGCAAGCGCAAGTTCCTCGACACCGTCATCAACAAGAACGTGATGGTGACAGTCGCCAAGCAGCTCGGGTTCGACGCCGACCCCCAGGTCGACTACGCGCGCAAGACCCTCATTTCCTATGAGGCGGTCGCCGTGGCCCGCGAGCGCTTTGTCGACAAGCCCGCCTCCGAGGTCGATGAGGCCTTGATCCAGGCGTTCTACGAGAAGCTCGGGCTCTTCCGCAAGTGCCGCTACTTCATCACCAACACGCGGGAAGACGCCCTGCGCGGGCGCGAGAAGGCGCTGGCCGGCGCCGACTGGGAAGACCTCTGGCGGGAATTCCACGACGGCGTGCAGAACAGCACCGTGTCGTACAATATCGACATCCACTACGGCCGGTTCATCACCTCGTTCGAGGACCCCATTTTCGCCTGCAAGGTCGGCGACATCACCGAGCCGGTGCCCAGCACCTACGGTTGGTGGGTCCTGAAGGTCGACAGTGAAGAGCTGGGCAAGAAGCCCCCCCTGGAGGAAGCGCGGAAGACTATCACCGCCTCCATCATCAATCGCGCCCAGATGCGCCTCATCGACGGGTTCAAGGAAGGCGTCCGCACGAAGTACAAGATGTACCTCAACGAGGACGCACTGGTGAAGGCGTACGAGGGCCTGCCTCCTGACGAATCGATGTTCTATCCCGGGACGCAGGAGCAGGTCAAGCGCGAGGACCTGCAGCCGCTGCAGATCGACCCGGCCGACTACGAGATGGACTTCTACGGCTACGAGGTCAAGGGCGAGCCCCGGAAGTACACGCTGGGCGACTTCAAGGCCGCCTACGACCGCATGAGCGTTTTCGAGCGCCCGAAGTGGGGCGACATGCTCGGCGGCATCCGCCAGAAGATTACCGACGAGATCGACCGCGCGCTGCTCAATTTCGATGCCGAGGACCGCGGGCTCCACCAGGATCCCCAGGTGCTGGCCAAGGTTGACGAGAAGATCGAGGAAATGCTGGTCAGCAAGCTTTTCCAGGAGGGCGTGCATGCCGACAAGACGATCTCGCCGGCCGCGCTGGACTCGGCGTGGGCGCTGCTGAAGGGCGACTACAACCTGCCGGAGACGCGCTCGGGCAAGCGGATCATCTGCGCCGATGCGGCCCAGGCCTCCCTGGCCTACAAGGCCCTGCAGGCCGGCGACCCCTGGCGCAAGGTGCTCAATACCTACGGCTCCGATGATGCAGACAAGGCCGCCGGCGGGAGTGTCGGGCCGGTGCCGTCTTCGGCCGAAGGGCCGGAGCGCGACGCGCTCTTCGCGCTGCAGGCCGGCCAGTACGGCGCCCCCGGTGGCGCTTGCGGATGGCCGTCAGGCGATCTTCATGCTCGAGGACGTGGCGGCGCCCCGCGCGCAGGAGCTCGGCGAGGTCGCCGACATGATCGTCAAGCGCATCCAGAACAAGCGCGAGGAAATGGCTTTCCGCGCGGCACTGGATGGCTGGAAGAAGCAGGTCAAGATCGAGGTCTTCGAGGACCGTCTGGCCAGGACCCGCTCGTGGAAGGAACTGACCGATGCGGCGAAACCGACCGTTGCGGAAGCTGGCAAGTAGCGTCCTGGTGCTTGTGGCGATCGGCGCGGGGCCCCTTCGGGGCCTCGCGCAGGACGCCCCCGCGGTGCCTGTCCCCGATCCGGCTGCGGCCGGGGCTCCCGGTGCTCGTCGACCGGATCGTGGCGATCGTCGACGAGGAAGCGATCCTCCAGAGCGACCTCGAGCGCGAGTCCGAGCTCTACCGGCTCGAACGCCAGTATGCAGGCCAGATGGTCGAGGGAGATGCCGCGACCGTGCGGCGCGAGATGCTCGACAGGCTCATCGAAAGCAAACTGATCATCGCAGCCGCCAAGCAGGCGGACATGAGCGTCGACCAGGAGGCTATTTCGGGGAGCGTCGAGCAGAAGATCCAGCAGTTCGTGGAGCACTTCGGGAGCCTCGAAGCCCTTGAGCGCGAGTTGGCGCGCAGCGGCATGACGCTGGCCGACTACCGTGCCCGCATGGCGGCCCAGCTGCGCGACCAGCAGTACCTGCGCCTCGTCGTCGGCAAGTTCATCCGGCCGGACATCGAGGTCCTGGAGAACGAGGTGCGCGACTACTACAAGGCGCACCTGGCCGAGATGCCGGCTGAGCCCGACAGCCTCACGATTGCGGACATCCTGGTGGCGGTGCAGCCATCGGTGGACGCGCGCCGGCGCGTGCAGGAGAAGGTTGCCCGCATCCAGGCCGACCTCAAGGGCGGCATGTCGTTCGCCGATGCGGCGCGTCGCCATTCGGAGGATGCCGCCGCCGCGCGTGGCGGCGTGGTCGGCGTGGTCGGCAAGGACGACCTGTTCGACGCCGGCCTGTCCCGCGCCGTGTTCGCGCTTCCCGAAGGCCGGGTCAGTGAGCCCGTCGTCACCGCCCGCGGCGTGCACCTGATGCGCGTCGACGGCATCCAGGCGGACGGCCGGCGCGCCATCAGCCAGATCTTCCTGCCCATCAGCGCATCTGACGAAGACGTGGCGGCGGCCCGGGCCCAGGCCGAAGCTGCCCGCGCCCGCGTGCTCGCGGGCGAGGCCTTTGCGCTGGTGGCTTCGGAGATGAGCGCCGATGCCGCATCTGCCCGCGTGGGCGGCGTCCTCGGCACGTTCCGCCTCGAGGACCTCAGCGAGACGTTCCAGGCGGCCCTTGCCGACCTGCAGGAGGGCTCCGTCAGTGAACCGGTGCTCACGCCCGCAGGCTGGTACGTGTTCAAGGTCCTGGCCCGCAAGGCCGGGCACATGTACACCTACGATGAGCTTTCCGAGCAGCTGCACCAGGCCGTGGAATCGCAGAAGATCGAGGCCAAGCTGGCGGACTACGTGAAGGAACTGCGCAAGCGGTTCTTCATCGACGAGAAGGGCTGAGCGACGCCGCCCCTGCGGTGAACCGGTCCTCGAGCCAGCTTTCGAGCCACGGAAACGCGCCGGCCAGTGTGCCGGCGCGTTCCGTGAAGGACTCGCACAGCGCGGCGTTTCCGGAAGCCCACAGGGCCTGCAGCCAGGACCGCAGTTGCCGCCCGGCAGCTTCGAGGTCTGTCCCGATGTCCGCGTCGCGCCCGATCCCGAGGGCCAGCGCCAGCACCAGGATGCCGGGTCCGTCTGCGGACCGTGGCGGCGCCGATTCCAGGAGGGTCAGCGCATCCTGCGGCCGTCCCGCCGTGAGCAGCGACTGCGCCAATGGGGTCGTGGAGTCCGGATGACGTCGCGCATGCGCCGTGGCGAAGGCCATCGCCGCGGCGGGCGGCTGGAACGACACTGCCGCCAGCAGCGCCTCGGCGTCGTGGGGGACGTCGGTCGCCGCCTGCAGCGCCAGCGCCGTGGCGGCGGCGACATCGCCGCGCCGGGCAGCCAGCCGGCACAGGCCCAGCAGCGGGCGCGACGGCGGCAGCGGTGCGTAGCCGTTCGTCGGTGAAGCGACGCTGGCCAGGCAGGACCGGAACGCTGCTTCGGCGTCGCTGCCGCGGCCGGCTTCCTCGAGAAGGATGCCCCGCCTGAGGTGCCAGGCGGGTCCGCACTCCACCCGCCGGGCCTGTCCATCCAGCCAGGCCAGCGCCTTGAGCGGCGGTCCCGCCAGGGACTGGGCGATGAGCGCCGCCAGGTCGCCGCTCCAGTGGCGCCCTTCGAGCTGGGCGTGCGTCGCGGATTCCAGGGCCTTCCTCGCCGGTCCGGCTTCGGCAGCAAAGAGCTCGCGGTCATCCCAGAAGCGGGCGAGCTCCAGCAGCTTGAAGCGGCAGTAGAGGTCGCCGGGGTCGTCGGCCAGCGCAGCGTGCAGCAGGCGCACGTCGCGGGCCTTCTTGTCGCGGGCGGCGGCGGTCGCGCGCACGTATCCCAGGTGGTCGACACCGCCCGGCAGGTGCCGCATCTCCAGCCCCTGGCGCGGGAGCCAGGCAGCGACATCGTCGGCCACATCCTCGTGGATGCGATGGCGGAAGCGGATCTCCGGCACATTGCGGAAGCAGCGCAGCAGGCGCGACTCGCGACGCCCGCCTTCCGGCAGCTCATTGCGCATCACGATCGTGGCGGCGCCGGCGGTGCGGTCGGCGCGAACCATCCGGCGCAGCGCCGACGCCAGTTCCCGGTCCACGCGTTCGTCTGCATCGAGGCAGATGACCCAGCGTCCCTTCGCTGCCGCCAGCGAGGCGTTGCGGGCGGCGGCAAAGTCGTCACACCACGGGAAATCGACCACCTGCCCGCCGGCGGCGCGGACCAGGTCCGCCGAACCGTCGCGCGAGCCGGTATCGGCAACGACCAGCTCGTCCCAGAGCCCAGCCACCGCTGACAGGAATCCGGGCAGCATGGTGGCCTCGTCGCGCACGATCATGCACAGGCTCAAGTGGCAATCGGACATGGGATTCCCTTCGCGCGACGGCCACCCGGGCGCCGGCGTTCCCGAGCTTTGGGCACGGAACCTGCAAAAACGGAGCCTGAATGGAGCCGGAGGCCCAAGCAGGGCTTCCTGTCTTCGCGCCCACGTCCATCCGGGGAGATGCCCTTGGCCAGCCGCCGTCCGGACCAGGCCGCCAGCGATGCGAGCGGACAGCTCGACCCGCGAGCGATCATCGGTTTCCACCATGTCGACCTGCAGTACCACGACCAGATGGCGCTGGCCAACGTGTCGTTCTCGGTCGCCAACGGTGAGTTCGTCTGCCTGACCGGGCCCAGCGGCGCCGGCAAGAGCAGCATCCTGCGCCTCATTGCCATGGACGCGTTCCCGACGAAGGGGCAGGTCATCGTTCGCGGCATGCCGGCGACGCGCATGAACCGCGGCCGCATCCCGCAACTGCGCCGCGAGATCGGCTTCGTCTTCCAGGACTTCCGGCTGCTCGAGGACCGCAGCGTGGAGGAGAACGTGGCCTTCGCGCAGCTGGTCGTCGGCCAGCCGCACAAACTCATCGTGCAGAACGTGATGCGCGTGCTGACGCAGGTCGGCCTCTACGACAAGCGGCACCGCCTGCCGCGTCAGCTTTCGGGCGGCGAACAGCAGCGCGTGGCCATCGCCCGCGCCATGGTCAACAGTCCCAAGATCCTGCTGGCCGACGAGCCCACCGGCAACCTGGACCCGGTCACGGCGCAGGAGATCATCGACCTGCTGTTCCGGGTCAACGACGCGGGCACCTGCGTGATCTTCTCGACGCACGACCACGAGATCGTCAAGACGTTCGGCCAGCGCGTGCTGGTCGTCGACGGCGGCAGGCTGGTTTCGGACGAGCGGCGCCGCGTGCCCATCGACCGTTCGGCCAGCCTGGTCGACAACATGTACCGCGCCCCGGAATCGTCCCGGGAGCCGGCAGCGCGCGCCCCGCGCAAGGAGCCGGTCCATGCTTAACCGAGCCCAGTTGAACTACCTTGCCAGCGAATCGTTTGCCGGGTTCCGGCGGCGGAAGCTGACCACCGGTGTCACGATCCTGATCATGGCCTCGGCCCTTCTGGTGCTCGCGGCCCTGACGCTGGTGACCCTCAACCTCGGGACCCTGCTCGAAACGGCCCGCGGAGGGCTTGACCTGCGCGTGTACCTGCGCGACGACATGCCGCCCGAACGGCTGGCCGAGCTGCGGCCGCGCCTGCTGACCATCCCCGGCGTGGAACAGGTGCAGTGGATCGATTCCGAGGCGGCGCTCACCGAGTTCCGCCAGCAGCTGGGCGAGGACGCCCCGTTGCTCGAACTGCTCGACCGCAATCCGCTGCCTTCGTCCTACCACGTCACGTTCACTGCCGGTGCCCGCGACCCGGAATCGGTGCGTGCCATCCGCGACGAGATCGTAAGGTGGGAGGAGGTCAGCGAGATCCTGTTCAACCAGGACTGGGTCGAGGCCCTCGAGCGCTGGACCTTCCGCTTCCAGATGGCCTCGCTCGTCGTCGGCATGCTGGTGTTCCTGGCGGCCATCTTCGTGATCTCCAATACGGTCAAGCTGACCATCGCCTCCAGTTCACGCATCATCCAGATCCAGAAGCTGGTGGGGGCGACGAACGCCTTCATCCGCACGCCGTTCCTGTGCGAGGGAGTGGTGCAGGGACTGCTGGCCGGGCTGCTCGCGATGGGTCTGCTCTTCGTGGCGGGCCGGATCCTCGGCGCCAGCCTGAACGGCCTGGTCTTCTTCACCGCCGCGCAGACGATGGGCTTCGTCGCCTTCTGCGTCCTGCTCGGCCTGGCCGGCAGCTGGGCGGCCATGCGCAAGTACCTGACCCTGCGGAGCGACATCTGATGCGCCAAAGACCGCTCATCCGCGCCGGATTGGCGACGCTCGGCCTGCTGCTGTTCCTGGTCGCGGTGAGCCCCGGCTGGGCACAGGAGGAACCTGCAACCGCCGTGGCGCCGGCCGGCCCGAAGGACAACACCGTCGAGCTCCAGAAGGTGCGCGCCGAGATCAAGCGCCAGCAGGACCTGATCCGCAGCCTGAATGCGCAGGCAGCCGACGCGCGTCGCGACCACGAGGCCATCGCGCAGGAGATCGAAGCCACACAGCGCCTGATGGGCGGCATGGTTCGCAAGGAGTCGCTGCTGCTGTCCGAAAGCCGGCGTCTCGAAGCGGAACTCGCGAGTCGCGTTGATACCTACGAAGGGCGACGGTTGGCCCTGTCGCGAAGCCTGCGCCGGATGTACGTGCGCGGGCAGCGCAACGAACTGGAAATGATCCTCACGGCGGGCAGCTTTTCCGAGCTGATGTCGAGCGTGAAGCTCGAGCGCACGCTGGCCCGGCTCAACGCCGGGCTCGTGGAGAGGACGCGGCGCGAGGGGCAGGTCGTGGTGCAGGAGCGACGGGACCTCGAGGCGGCCCTGACCGAGATCCGCCAGGTACGCGAGGAGAGCGAGCAGCAGACGTCGCGCCTCCAGGGCCTTCAGGCCGAGCAGGTGGCCTCGCTGCGGCAGCTGGACGACCGGCGCCGGGGCGTCAACAACCGGCTCCTCGAACTGTCGCTCAACGAGCAGAAGCTCAATAATGTCCTGGATGACCTGGAAGACCGCCGGCGGTTGTCGCCGCCGCCGGTCATCACCGGGCAGACCGAGCCGCTGGCCCAGATGGCCGGGCGGCTGGAGTGGCCCGTGCGCGGCGACGTGCTGCGTGCCTTCGGGCGTTCGGTGCACCCGCGCTTCAAGACCGTCACGCTGAACAACGGCATCAATATCAGTGCGGTGGTCGGGGCCCCGGTCGCCGCCGTGGGCGCCGGTTCGGTCGAGTTCAGCGATCATTTGCCCGGGTTCGGACGATGCGTTATTCTGGACCACGGCGAGGGGTATTACACGCTCTACGCCTATCTCAACGGGGTTTTCGTCGCGCGTGGCGCCCAGGTGGCGCAGGGTCAGGTGATCGCCGAGGTCGGCGGCCCGGGCGGCGGCGATCCACCCCAGCTGTACTTCGAGGTCCGGCACGGCCGCACGCCCCTGGATCCTGCGGACTGGCTGCGCTCCCGCTGAGCGCCGTCCGCCGGGGACGAGGAGTGGGGCCGGCCCGGAGCCCTGCCGAGCCCGGGGAGTCCGCGTGCCGACCACACCATTCGTCGCCCGACCCGGAGATCCTGGCCCGCCTGCTCAAGCTGCGGGACCGCGATCGACTGGCGCAGCCGCTGCTGCTGGTCGGACCCGAAGGATCGGGCAAGGAGGGCACCGCGCTCGAGTTCGCCCGCCTGCTCAACTGCCGCGGCCCGGAAGCCTGCCGCGACGGCGCGCCCTGCGAAAGCTGCGCCAAGGCTGCGAGCTTCCAGCACCCGGACATCCGCTGGATCGGGCCGGCGCCCGCGACGCTGTCCGACGCCGACATCCGCGAGCTCATGGAGCAGAAGCTGGCCCAGCCGTTCGCCCGCGGCGCCGAGTCGGCGACGGCACAGGTCAACATCGGCGATCCCGAGAATCCCGGCGCGCTGAGCATCCGGTCGCTGATCCGCTTCCTGCGGGTGCGCGCCTTCCAGGGGCCCTGGAAGGTGGCGATCGTGGGCGATGCGCACCGCCTGAACGCCTCAGCGGCCAACGCCTTCCTCAAGACGCTCGAGGAGCCACCGGCCGAGACCGTCATCATCCTGACGAGCACAGGCACCGAGGGGATGCTGCCGACGATCCTCTCGCGCTGCCAGAAGGTGCGGTTCGACCCCTGGCCTGCCGCCGAACTGGCGGCGCAACTGGAAGCCGGTGGCGGGGTGGCTGCGGAGCCTGCCCGGTGGGCGGCGCGCCTGGCGCAGGGCAACGCACGCCTGGCCTGGGACCTGTTGCAGCCGGAATCGCGCGCGCTTGCCGAATGGGCCGGCCTGCTCTTCGGCTGGATCGCCGATGGCGCGCGCGGCCGGGCTGCGATCGCCGCCGACGAACTTCATCGGGGAGCCTACTCGCACGACGTCGAGGCGCCGCCGGCCCGGCGCGGAGCGGGGGGCGAGCAGGGCGCCGGCGAACGACGTGCCCGCGCCATACGCTTGTGTGAACTGCTGAACCTCCACTACAGTGACGCCCTCGTCTGCCGCGAGGCGGGCGAACAGTGGCAACCGCGGTTCCCCGCGGCGGCAACGGTGGTCCAGCGCGTTGCCGCGCAGAGATCCACCGCGGCGTTACTCGACGACATGGCCCGCATCGACGCGGCCGCCGGCGACATCGATCGCAACCTCAACATCGGCCTTGTCATGGCCGTGTTGTTCGAAGGGCTGCAAGCGCATGGCCGATACGAACCGGCAGCAGGATAACGCGCCGAGCGCCCGGAAGCGTTCCCGCGCGCCCATCGCCGGCCGCCCGGTGGATGCGCCTGCCCCGGCGCCCCCCGCCGAGGGGGAGTCGCTGGTGCTGCTCCAGTTCAAGGGCCGCCGCAAGGGCTACTACCACAACCGGCTCGGGGTGGAGCTCAAGGTCGGCGACCACTGTCTTGTCGAGGCCGATCGTGGTCGCGACCTCGGCCTGGTGCTGTACATCGGTCCGGGCCGCCCGGACTGGTGGGCCGTTGCGCAGTGGCAGGGAGTGCTGGAGCTGGCCGGCGAGGATGACCTCGAACGTCGGGCGTCCAATCGCGAAGAGGAAGCCGCGATGTGGGATGTCTGCCGCGAGCGCATCGGTCGTCGTGGCCTGGACATGAACCTCGTCTCGGTCGAGCGCCAGCACGACGGCCGCAAGGTCACCTTCTATTTCACGGCCGAAGGCCGCGTCGATTTCCGCGACCTGGTCCGCGACCTGGCGGCGGTATTCCGCGCGCGGATCGAGTTGCGCCAGATCGGCGTTCGCGACGAGACCCGTCTGCAGGGCGGGCTTGCGATGTGCGGCCGCGAATACTGCTGTTCCGGCTTCCTCCACGAGTTCGTACCCGTGACGTTGAAGATGGCCAAGACGCAGCAGTTGCCGCTCAACCCGGCGAAGCTCTCGGGCCCCTGTGGCCGCCTGCGCTGCTGCCTCGCCTTCGAGGACGACCACTACCGCGAGGCGCGTGGCCGTCTGCCCCGGACCGGTACGATCGTCGAGACCCCCGACGGCCCGGCGATGGTCCGCCAGATCGACCTGCTGTGTGAAACGGTGACGGTCGACGGGCGGGAGCCCGGAAGCCTGGTCGCCTGGCCGGCCGATCGCCTGCGCTGGGATCGCGCGCAGGCGGCGGGTACCGCGCGTGGTACGAAGTCGGGCGGTGGCGGCTGCCACGGCGGCGGCTGTCCCGACGGCGGCTGTGATGGCGGCGGCAGGCATGATGGCGGCGGGGGCGCCGCGTGATCGACAGCCACGTCCACCTGAATCGCCACGAGTTTGCCGGCGCCGGCCTGGAGGTCGCGGCGCGCGCGCGCCTGGCCGGGGTGGGGGGCTTCCTCAACGTGGGGTACGACCCGGCGTCGAGCCGCGAGTCGATCGCCCTGGCGGAGGCGGCGGCCGACATCTGGGCAACCGTCGGCGTGCATCCGCACGACGCGCTGCTGCTCGCCGACGAGCAGGGGCGTCTCACGAAGGCAGGCCGCAAGTGCCTCGAAGGGCTGGAGGAGCTCGCCCGCCACCCGCGGGTGGTTGCGATCGGCGAGATCGGGCTCGACTACTTCCGGGACCTGTCGCCGCGACCGGCGCAGCGGGCGGCGCTGGCGGCCCAGCTGGAGCTGGCGGCGCGGCTGGACAAACCGGTGGTCTTCCATGTGCGGGATGCCTGGCCTGAACTGATGGCCTTCATCGACGAGGTCGGGTTGCCGCCGCGGCGCGGGGTGCTGCACTCCTTCAGCGGCGACGCCGCCGTGGTCGACTGGGCGCTGGCGCGGGGGCTGAAGCTGGGGATCGGCGGCGTCGTGACCTACAAGCAGTCGACGCTGCCGGCGCAGGTGGCACTGGCCGGCCCCGACCACCTCCTGCTCGAGACCGATGCGCCGTGGCTGCCGCCCGTGCCCCACCGTGGCGAACGCAACGAACCCGCCCGGCTGGGCCTGGTGCTTGACAAGGTGGCCGGGATCTTGCAAATGGAACCCGGCGAGGTCGAACGGCGCACGGATGCGTCGTTTGCCGCGTTGTTCCTGGAGCGGAAGGCCGGTTTGCCATGACCCGCAGCCAGCAGGACCTGCTGCGGCACTACGGTATCCGGCCCGTCAAGCGGCGCGGCCAGAACTTCCTGCTCGACGGCAACCTGGCGCGTTCGATTGCCGGCGATGTGCTGGCGCTGGGCGACGAGGTGCTGGAGCTGGGCGCCGGCGGCGGCGCCTTGACGGTGCACCTGCTGGCCGGTGCGCGCAGCCTGGCCTGTGTCGAGGTCGACCGCGAGCTCTACGCGTTGCTGCAGAACGAGTTCGGACAGATGCCCGGCTTCCGGGCCATCCTGGGCGACCTGACCCGGCTCGACTGGGAGGAAGCCCTCACGGCGGCCGGCGCGCGACCTGTCATCGCCGGCAACCTGCCGTACGTGTTGACGAGCCTGGTCCTGTTCGCGGCTGCGGAGTACCGCGAGCGCATCGCGGGGGCCGTGTTCATGATCCAGAAGGAAGTCGCCGAGCGCCTGACCGCGACGCCGGGCGGCCGCGACTACGGGGTGTTGTCGGTGGTGCTCGGCTCGGTGTTCTCGATCCGGCTGGTGCGCACCGTGCCGGCCAGCGTGTTCTGGCCGCGGCCCCAGGTGCAGTCGGCCGTGGTCAGCCTGACCCCGGCAGGGGACATGTCCGCGGCCGAGTTCGCACACTTTCGCGAGGTCGTGAAGAAGGTCTTCGGTCAGCGGCGCAAGAAGGTCGCTTCGCAGCTGCGAACCCAGTTCGGGCTCGATCCCGCCGCGGCCGAGGCACTGGCGGTGGCCGCGGGCATCGACCCGGAATCTCGCCCGGAGCAGGTCGCGCCCGACGGTTACCGCCGTCTGGCCCGGCTCCTGGAACGGAAGGACGTGGGTGGATGAGGGCAACCAGGATGTCGGGCTTCGGCCAGCAGGCGGCGCGAACCGCACGGCGGAAGTTGCCGGCGTTCCTGCTGGCAGCCGTGCTGGCGGTGGTGCTGGCGGCCTTGCCGGCTGTATCGGTCCGGGCCCAGGACGACGGCGGCCAGGATCCGGCGGATGAGGCGGCGGCGCCGGCCAAGCCCAGCGCCCTGGAGGAGGCCCTGAAACAGGCCCAGGAGCAGCAGGCCGAGGATCCCGACGCAGCGGCCGGGGCTCCGGTCACGCCGGCTCTGCCCGGCTACCTGCAGAGCCTCACCTTCGAGCCCAAGGCCGGCGTCAGGGCCAACGTCAGCCTGTTCACCTACTACGCGGACTGGACGACCCAGGCGAAGTTCCTGCAGGATGCCAACGCGACACAGACCCTGAACTGGAGCTGGGACGAGTACCGCAAGCAGGACAAGACGGTGGAGAACCGCAAGGGCTCGCTCACCTACGGATTCGGCCGGCAACTGCCCCTGACGACGTCCATCGACGGCAACTGGAACTGGAGCGAGGACCGCACCACCAACACGGCCGGCTACGCCAACCTCTACAAGGTCGACAACAAGCTGGTCAACCTCAACGCGTCGAACCACAAGTTCAGCGGGCTCGGCCTGCTGAACTCGGTGAAGCTGACGGCGAACTACACCGACCAGGCCAGCCTGAACCAGAACCAGCGGAGCGACTTCCGCGAAGGCACCGCCGGCGGCAACTACCAGAGCGGCTGGGCCCCGGCGCCCGGCGTGATCGTCGTCGGCCGTGTCGGCGGCACCGCCACGGGCGGCACGCGCCTGCTGGCCGGCTTCACCAGCCCGTCCTCGGCGTCGAGCGACAGCGTGGGTATCGGCGTCTACGTCAACCGCGGGCTCGGCAAGGGATTCGTCCAGCTGACACGCAGCAACTTCGAGAAGAAGTACCTGGAGTTCCGTCGCAATGCGAACGGCCTGATCGATACGGTAGGTATCCCCGACGACGAGAAGGTCGTCAAGGAACTGGAAACCAAGGATGCGCTGACCCTCGACCTGGAACATGCGATGCAATTGGGGAGGTTCCGGACCCTCATCAAGGCTTCGCACATGACCGATGACCAGGACCTCGCCGTGGGCGTGTCGGGACTCAAGGAGCGCTCGGCCGACACCAGCGACCTCACGCTCAGCTACGACGCCGGACGGGACTCGGTGGCGGTGGTTTACGGTTACAAGTGGCGGTGGGACGACCAGCGGATCAAGGACGCCACGGCCAGGCGTGGCCGGCAGTACCAGCGCGAGCGTGACTTCCTGACCAGCTGGTACCACACCCTGTTCAAGGACACGCGATTGACCGTCCAGTTGCACGAGCAGCTGACGCAGGACATCGCCGAGAAGCGCTTCAACGAGAACGACAAGGATCGCCTGCAGCGCGATGTCTCGGGCCGCGTCGAGCGGACCTGGCCGAGTCGCTTCCGCGCCTCGATGGTCTTCAGCTGGCGCCAGGCGCAGGACGTCTCCATTCGCGGCGGCAGTTCGGCCAACAACAACGTGAAGGACTCCTACGAACTGGCGCCGGGCTACACCTGGTATTTGGCGCCGTGGTTCACGCTCGACCAGAGCTATCGGCTCTATATCCAGTACACCGACTACCTCTACTCGTACCTCGAAAGCGTGACGCGCGAGGACGACTACAACAAGCGCGGCGACCTCACGACCAAGGTCACGTTCATCCCGAACGAGCGGCTGACGGTCACCGTCCGCCACGATTTCAACAAGCGCTTCAACGCCACCAAGGGCACAGAGGATGCGGCGGGGCGCGACTTCTACAACCGCAACCTCGAACAGGACATCTCCAGGATCGACCTGGATCTGGTCTACAAGGCGGCGCCCGGCGTCACGCTCGAGGCGACGACGTATCGCACGCGTGACGACAAGACACAGCTGGGCCGCACCACGACCGAGACGCGCACCGATTCGGGCGAGTTGATCGTCGGCGGGCGCATCGAGCGCTTCTGGGGCGCCAAGAAGGAGATCCAGGTTTCCGCGATGGTCAAGAAGATCAACGCCTACGGGCCGAGCATCACGGCCTCGAGTTCGGACTACTGGGAGGCGGACGTATGGCTCAAGTGGCTGTTCTGACCGGTGCGCGGCGAGGCCGCGGGTCCCTGCAGCGCCGGCTGTCGGCCGTCCTCGCGCTGGTGGCCGCGGTTGGCTTGCTGGGCGGCTGCCTGTTCGAGCCGCGGCCCGCCGAGCCGCCGGAGACCGGCAGCATCGTGCGCTACCAGGAACAGATCACGCCGGAGAATACGTGGGACAATCTCGAGACTTCGCTCGAGGCCTCGCACGCGCCGGGCTGGGAAGCGGCGATCAGTTCCACGAGCTTCCTCTACATCCCCGACTCCGCGGCGGAGAACCAGTTTCCCGGCGTGTTCACCGACTGGGGGCGTGATCGCGAGCTCGCGTTCATCAACGCCCTTTACAACTCCGACGTGACCATCACCGCGCGCATGCGCAACCTCGAGTTCACCGTGCCACCTTCCTCGGGCGGCATCTCGATCTGGGAGAACGTGATCTACGACGTCACCGTGACCAGCGGTGTCGACAACTCGTCGATCCGTTATCGCGGATCGGCCATTATCACGTTTACGCTCGAGGGCAATTTTTGGTATATTACAGAGTGGCGCGACCAGCAGGGGGAAAGCGACCCTGACACGGAACAGCTGCTGTCGACGCTGGGGGTGTTGCGGGGCAATTTTGCTAGCAAATAATCTGTCAATATGCTAAAATCGGGGGATGAACCCCCGAGGAAACGCGGGCTTCTTCTCCTGAAAACACCCTGTCACCCCGGGGGAGCCCAGGTCACGTGGAGGACAACATGCTGAAAATGAAGAACTTGCTGCTGCTTGTGGTGGCCCTGTCGTTGACGGCCGCCGGCGGCTGCATCTTCTCTCCGGAACCCGACCCGAAGCCGCCGGTGAACGGCGGGGGGCTGCCGTTCCCCGACACCGCCGACAAGCTCATGGCCAACTTCCAGACGGTCTACGAGACCATGGTTTTCGATGATTTCCGGAAGCTGGTCCACCCCGATTACATCACGATCCTGCAGCCGAGCACCGTGTCACAGTTCCCGGATGTCGGCGAGACGCTCGACCTTTCGGAGGAACTCCGCATCCACGAGCGCATGTTCTCGAAGGCCGACGTGACCGACCCGCTGGGCACGCTGGTCCCGGGCGTGCAGGAGATTTCGTTCCAGACGTTTGCGCGCCAGGGCACCTGGGGCCTGTCGCCGGCCAATGACCGCATCCCGAACGCCGAAACGGCGCTCTACGACGTGGTCTTCCTGTTCGAACGTGGCGGCCTGTACTCGACGCTGAAGGTGCAGGGCACGATCAAGTTCTACGTGACGCACCGCGACTCGCTGGTCGGCGGCCTGACCAAGCCGTACTACCAGATGCTCGGCCAGATGGACTTGACCCAGGACCAGTAGGTCCGGGCAGGTTCCGGCGGATGGGCGCACGCCCGCTGCCGCGAGGCGAAGACAAGGGGAGCCCGGTGGCTCCCCTTTGCTTTTGGCTGCACTTCACCGCCGCGGGGATGCGGCCTGTCGCAGGGCACCGTTCCGCCGGAACTGGCCAGCCGGCATTTCGTGGCGTACCATGCCGCCCGGACGCTACCGCATGCACCCGCCAGCCTGGAGTCTTTGTGCCGCCATTGCCGAGCCGCCACAGCCATGCGCAAGCCGTGTCCGGCGGCCGTTGCCCGGGCGCCGGCCGGCGGCTGGCATGGCGTCCGGCCCTCGGGCTGCTGGCCGTGGCCTGCCTGGCAGCCTGCTCGTCCGACACGGGCGACAGGCGCGAAGGCGCGAACGCCCGCGGCGGGTCGCAGCCGGAACCAAGGATCACCCCGCAGGCGGTCGAACGCGCCCTGGCGCCGTCGCTGGCCCGGTGGACCGTGCCTGGCGCCGCGCCTGGCGCGAACGCACAGTGGCCCCTGGCCGCAGCCGGCGCCGGCGCCGGCGCCGTGATCGCCTGCCGTTGTCTGGAGTGGCGCGCCGACTGGCCCGTGCAGGCCGTCGCCGACAGCCTGCGCGGCCCCCTGGCGGCCGCGGGGGCTGCGGTGCTCTGGCAACAGCCCCTGGCAGGGCAGGCCTGGCGCCTGGACGTGGGCGGTCCGGGCCGCCCCACCCACACGCTGGTGCTGCTGCCCGCGGGTTTTGCCGGCCAGGTGCGGTGGGCACAGCCCGAACAGGCCGCCACTTCCGGGGTGACCGACGCCGGCAGCGACACCGTGCTGGTGGCCCTGGTGATCGATGATTGCGGCCAGCGCCTGGACGGCCCGGTCGCCGGGATCCTGGCGCTGCCGGTGCCACTGACGTTGGCAGTGCTGCCGGGACTGCCGCAGTCGCGTGCCGTGGCGGCGATGGCCACGCCGACGGCGCCGGTCACTGCGGGAAGCGACGTGCAGCGGCCGGAAAGGCTGGCCGCCGGCTGTGTGGTCGAGGTGGCGGTCGACCCGGCGCCGGCGACGGCGCCGCGCGATGTCCTCCTGCACCTGCCGATGCAGCCCCTCGACTATCCCGCCACCAATCCGGGACCCGGCGCGCTGCTGGTCGGACTCGACCCCGCCGAGGTCATCCTGCGCCTGGAGACGGCCCTGGCTTCGGTGCCGGGCGCCCGCGGCGTCAACAACCACATGGGCAGCGCGGCCACCGCCGACCCGGCGTTGATGGCGACATTGATGGCTGCACTGGGTGAGCGCGGGCTTCTCTTCCTGGACAGCCTGACGACGCCGCATTCGGTCGCCTGGCGCGAGGCCCGCGCCGCCGGCCTGCCTGTGCTGCGCAACCGGCTCTTCCTGGATGTCGACCATCTGGACGAGGCGGCCATCAGTGCCAGGCTGGCCGAACTGGTGGGCGTGGCCCGGGCGTCGGGGCAGGCCATCGGCATCGGCCATCCACACGCGGCGACGGCTGCCGTGCTGGCGCGCGAGTTGCCGGACTACATGGCTGCAGGCGTGCGCTTCGTCACCGTTTCCGAACTGCTGGCCCTGCGTCCGCACATCGCGGCGCGCGAACCGGAGGCGGCGCATGCCCGCTGAAGTCCTTTTCTGGCCACTGCCGGCGGGCGCGCCCACCGACCTGGCGCCGCCTGACGTTCGCCCCGGCCTGCGCCGCCTGGTCGTGGCGCTCGGCTTCGAGGGAGCCGCCGCCCGCGGGGCGGCGTGGCCCCTGCAACTGCCGCTGGGGGCGCCCGGTCGGCCGGCTCCCGTGCCACCTGCCTGGGCCCGCGAAGTGGGCGCGACCCTGGCCGGGACCGGCGCTGCCGCGCTTCCGCCCTGGATCTTCGCCACCGACAGTCCCTCGATCGCGACGCGTGGAATCGACACCGCCGCGGGCCTGCGGGACGTCGCGCGGGCCAAGGGCTTTGGCGCCGCCGGCGCCGCCGGGCTCGCTTTCAAGGTGGGTGACGACCCGGACGCCCAGGTGGACGCGACTCCTCTGGCGGGGGCGGGGGCCGGGGAGCCGTGGCCCGGCGCGTCGTCGGTCGGCATCCTGGCCGGAGCGGGGGGCCTGGCCGTACTGAGCCCATTGCGCCCGCATCCCCATCTCGGGGTGACGGCCTCGGTGGCGGCCCTGGGACTCGATCTGTCCACCCGCGAAGCCAAGCTGGCGCTGCACCGGGGTATTCGCCCCCAGGTGGATACGCCCCTGTGTGCCGGCTGCGGCAGCTGCCTGGACGTCTGCCTCTACGACGCCATCGTCATCCGCGGGGGGCGCGCCACCATCGACCACCGCCACTGCACCGGCTGCGGCGAGTGCATGGGGGTGTGCTTCATGGCCGGAATCGCCCCGGAAGCCGCCGTCGGCGTGGCGACGTTCCGGGACGCGGTGGCGGGCGCTGCGATCGGGACGGCCGGACTGCTGGGCCGCGGCCCAGGGCGGCCCCTGCTGTGCCTCAACTTCCTTGTCCACCTGGAAACCCACGGAGCGGCCGGCAAGGCGCGCCGTCGGCTGCCGCCGGCCGGCATCGGCATCCTGGCCTCGCGTGACCCGGTGGCGGCCGACGCCGCCGCCTTCGACCTGCTTTCCGAGCGCCTGGGCGCCCCCCTGGACCAGTGGAGCGGCTATGCCCAGCCGCCCGGCCTGCTGCTCGAATGCGCGGAAGCCGCCGGCCTGGGCAGCCGTGACTACCGGTTGCGCGAAGTCTGAGCCCTGCCTGAATTTCTGGATTCCGCAGCCCCCGTGTGCTATCATGGCAGGCGCTGTTTGCGGTGGACTGCCTTTGCGCGCCTGGTCGATTTGGGGCCCGCCGCGGGTCGTGGCCGGGCGCGTTGCCTGAGGCGTGCCTGTTTCCGGCGTCATTTTTTTGTTGCCGCCACGGTTGGATGTGACATCCGGCCAGAATGTGACATCCGGTCAGGATGGGGCATCCGGCCGGTCAGTGGCGTCCGGTCTCGGATGCTGGGTCAGTCGTTCCTGGGAGTGCCAAGATGAACCGTTCCCTGCAGATCCGGGCAGGGCTGAGCGCCGTCGCCGTCCTGCTGGCGATCTACGGCCTGCTGCCGACCTTCAAGTCCCTGTCGATCTCCCACGCGGAGCGGGAGGCCGCCAAGGCCAACCCGACACGCCTGGCCGAGATCGAGGCGATCGACGCCAAGGCGATCCGCCGCGGCCTCGACCTCAAGGGCGGCATGTACCTCGTACTCGAGGTCGATCAGACGAACATGGACTCCGGCCAGGCCGCCGATGCCCTGCAGCGGGTCAAGGAGATCCTCTACAACCGCATCGACAAGTTCGGCGTCTCCGAGCCCGAGATCACGACCTTCGGTTCGAACCGGATCGTGGTCAAGCTGCCCGGGCTGCAGGACCCCGAGCGCGCCAAGGGCCTGATCGGCAAGACGGCCCGCCTCGAGTTCCGGCTCGTGCGGCAGCCCGACGACCTGCAGGACGCCCTGACGCGCCTCGACCAGGCCTTCGCCGGTACGGTGACCACCCCGGCTGCCGCGCCCGGCGACACCGCGCTGGTGCCCGACCAGGACCAGTTCCTGCGCGACCATCCGTTCAGCGGCCTGGTCATGACGCAGGCCGGCATCACGAGCACGCCGCTGTTCGTGGCCGAGGAGAACGTCGACCGCGTCCAGGCGATGCTCGATGACCCGCGCACGGCGGCCCGCCTGCGCGGCATGGAGTTCCAGTTCGGCATGGACCCGATGAACGTCGGCGGCGCCACCTCGCTGCGCCCGCTCTACCTCGTCGACGCCGCGCCGATCATCAGCGGCGACCAGCTGACCGATGCCTTGAGCTCCGCCGACAACGAACGCCCGGGCCTCTGGCAAGTCACGTTTACGCTGAACAACCGCGGCGCCCGCGAATTCGGCCGCGCTACGGGCGAGAACGTGGGCCGCTTCCTGGCCATCTCGCTGGACGGCCGCATCTCGTCGGCCCCGGTGATCCAGTCGCGCATCACCAGCACGGGCTCCATCACCGGCAACTTCACCAACGCCGAGGCCAACGACCTGGCCCTGCTGCTGCGCGCCGGTGCGCTGCCCACCGACATCACGATCGCCGAAGAGCGCACCGTGGGCCCGAGCCTGGGTTCGGACTCGATCCGCATGGGCGTCAACGCCTCGATGTGGGGAGCGCTCCTGGTCGTCGTGTTCATGCTTGTCTATTACCGGTTGAGCGGGGTTGTCGCGGTCGTTGCCTTGACGGCGAACATCCTGATCCTGTTGGCGGTGCTGGCCCAGTTCGACCTGGTCCTGACGTTGCCGGGCCTGGCCGGCGTCGCGCTCACGGTGGGTATGGCTGTGGACGCCAACGTGCTGATCAACGAGCGCATCCGCGAGGAATTGCGCAAGGACAAGACGATCCGTGCCGCGGTGCAGGCCGGCTACCAGAACGCGACGCGCACGATCATCGACTCGAACGTGACGACCCTGATCGCCGGCGGCGTGCTGCTGTGGTTCGGCACCGGGCCGGTCAAGGGCTTCGCCGTGACGATGTGCATCGGCATCCTGACGAGCATGTTCACCGCGCTGGTCATGACCCACGCGATCATGGACGTTGTCACGCAGGGCAAGGGTAAGCAGAAGCTCAGCATCTGAAGACCGCGCGCGGCGCGGTCCAGGTGCCCGTGAGGGCACGACAGACGCCGGGCACCGACCCGGGAAAGGCCAAGACGGAAATGCTGCAATTCTTCAGGAACGCCAACTACAACTTCACCGGTTCGATGAAGCTGTGCTTCTCGCTGTCGGCCGCCCTGGTCATCGTGAGCATCGTGCTCATGCTGATCCACGGCGGGCCGCGCCTGAGCATCGATTTCACCGGCGGTTCGGTTGTGCAGGTGAAGTTCGCGACAACGCCCGGCATCAGCCAGGTGCGCAGCGGCCTCGAGACCCGCGGCTACCCCGGCGCGCAGGTGACCGAGTTCGGCGCCGCCGACGAATTCCTCATCACCGTGCCGGCCACGAAGGGCGCCAGCGGCGTCGAGGCGGCCGATACCGCCCAGAAGCTGCTGGGCGACCTGCGCAGTGCCTTCCCCAGCGCCGGTGTCGAGCTGCGGCGCGTGGAGTCGGTGGGCCCGAAGATCGGCAGCGAGCTGCGCACCGCGGCCGTCAACTCGATCATCGCCGGCCTGTTCGGCATCATCATCTACGTCTGGTTCCGGTTCGTGCTGCGCTACGGCTTCGCCGCCATCCTGGCGCTGGTCCACGACGTGACCCTGACCCTCGGCGTCTTCTCGCTTCTGAACCTGGAGATCAGCCTGCAGATCGTTGCGGCGCTGCTGACGATCGTCGGTTACTCCATCAACGACACGATCGTGGTCTTCGACCGGATCCGTGAGAACATGAAGCTGCGGCGCCGCGAGAGCTATCGCGACGTGATCAACCGGTCGATCAACGAGACGCTCAGCCGCACCATCCTGACGTCGGCGACGACGATGACCGTGGCGGTGGTGCTGTGGGCGATGGGTGGTCCGGTGATCAGGGACTTCGCGTTTGCGCTGAGTTTTGGCGTGTTTGTGGGTACTTACAGTTCGATCTTTATTGCTAGTCCGGTTTTGGTCTGGTGGTATGAACGTCAAGCCTCCGACGCCAAACGTGCCGCTCCCGAAATGTAGGGTGGGTTGTGCCGCGGAGATTGTGTCCGGCCGCGTCAGGCAATGGCGCGGCCGGTTCTCTTTCCGGTCTCTAGTATGCGTACTTCAGGTCATGCACCGTCTGCCGCTCCAACACCCGCGTGCGCACCCGCCGCCCGTAGTACTCCAGCCAACGTCCCGGCAGTGTGATCCGACTCGCGAAAAGCCGAATCTCCAGCAACTCCGCAATCTCCAACCGATCCACCCGCATGTTCCGCGTCTGGGCAGGCGTCGGACTGCCCGCGGACCTTCTCCTTCCGACCCTTCATGTAGTTGCGCCACACCAGGAACACCGCCAGCCGCTCTGCGCTCGCCTGCCGCCGCTTCGACCAAGCAATCGTCTCCCGCTTGTGATTGGCGCTGCTGTGCCGCAACAGCATATCCGCCAAGTTCACCGGGAATAGGCGATTGCGCGCATCCCGCCGCTCCTTGCTCGACGTCACAAGGTGCGTCACTTCGCACGGCAACTGCCGGATCGCCCTTGGATACGCCTGATGATCGTCGCTCAGCACCGTCAACCGCTTCTGCCGACCGACGACAACCTCGAGCAAATGAGTGACATCCTTCAACACCGCCTTGGGGTCAGGCCGTCCGTACTGCTGCTCGAGGCGCTCGCGCTTGCGCTTCTGGGCATCGGTCATGGTGCCTGAGCGGCGCACCTCGCTGTCGGTGAAGTAGACGATGAAGTCGGACTCGGGCTCGACAGCCGGGTGGTGGTGAAAGGGCCAGAAATGGGAATGCTCGAAAGTAACGAAGCCATCGATGGCGACTGTGGAAGCCGGCTTTGCGTCCCGCATCTGCTGCGAGTGGTAAAGCAGACAATGGCGGCCGAGCCGCGCCAGCTGGCGGTCAATGGTGGAAGGTGCGACCCGCAGTTCACGGGCGATCTGGCGGTTGGCCATGCAGCCGACGGTCTTCATGACGAGCTGGCCCAGGACTTCCGGCCTCTTGAGCCAGTAGGTTGTCGCGAAAGTCTGGGAGCTGAAGGAGCGTCGGCAGCACTGGCAGAGGAACCTGGGGATACGCTTTCGCTGGCAGTGACTCCAGTGGTAGCCAATGCGCTTGAAACGCCATCCCTGGCGCAACCCTTTGTGGAAATGGCAGTTGGGGTTGGGGCAGTGGGGCGGGTCGAAGTAGCTGGCGTTGGTGTTCATGTCAGGCCTGGGGCATCAACCGGGCCGGACACGATTTCGGCGGCACAACTAGGGGGACGCTGGTAGGTGGGTGGGGTCTGACTGCCGATGGCAGCTCAAGCACACCCTCCCCTGATCATGATTCTGCCCATGACACTTCCGACACAACTGCCCCTGCCCCGGATCCGTGTACGGATTCGGCAAGGGCCACGAGCCCGAAGGGACGCCATCCTCAGCCAGCCGATAGGCATGGAAGTCCCAGCGGCCGGAAGCAGGTGCAGACGAAGCGTGGGCGCGGTGACAGGTCAGGCAGTGGAGGCGTCCGTTGCCGCCGGGACCGGCGGTGCCGGTGATGCTGGCGTCGGCGGACTCGAAGGGCACTTCCGGCAGGTACGATGACGCTGCGGTGCCGCCCGTCGGGAGCGCATCCCCGTCGTACATCTCGTAACGCCGGCGTTGGCCGGAGTCGAGGACGTCGTCGACGGGGTGTTCAAAGGATGCCGTACCGGAATCGTGGTAGAACCCGTGGCAGTTCGCGCACCAGCGCGTCATGCCGGAGATGTAGGCGCTGTGGGCGGTGCGGCTCTCCACCGCGGCCGGGTCTGTGGTCGGCAAGCCGACCGCGACGGGGGTGGGATAGAGGAAAGTCCCGGTGCCGTTCTGGACGGGGCCGGCGCCGTGGAGCATGCGGAAGCCGGCGTTCCCGTGCGGGTCGTGGCAGCTGGTGCAGCCGAGTGCGGCGGACGGAAAGGTGCCGCCCGGGGCGCGGTTCCAGCGGCTGTCGGCGGCCAGGCCGAGCGCCGGCGAGACGATGCTGTGGCCGGCGGCCTCGCCTGCCAAACGCGGAGCGGGGGCCGTCGCGTCGTCGTTGAGGTTGTCTTCGAGCAGGAAGACGAAATTGCCGGCTCCCAGTTCGCGGGGGGGATTCAGTGGGTTCAGGCCCATGACCCCGCCGTCGCCGTGGCATGTGAGGCACAGGTCGGTCGATGAGGCGGCCAGCAGGAGGGGGCGCAGTCCGTCAAAGGCGACCTGTCCGGGAACGGCATCGTGCATGACGTGACAGCGGGCGCAGGAGCCGACGCCGCCGTCGTGGAAGGCCGTGGCTGCGCCGGGCGAGGTGGGGACGGCCAGGCACGCGAGAACCGACAGCACCACGCGGGCAATCGAGTGTGTGCGTCGTGCTGGAGCGATTGTCGGTTCCAGGAATCGCATCGGCACATATCCGTCGCGTGAAAGCGGCCCAATTCGCGGCGCCCGGGAGATGGGGGCCTGTCCGTGACCATCCTTATCATACCATGCCGCCGGCGCGGAATCCAGCGGCTGCCCGGAAGAAAGGCCCCGCGCGATTGCTCGCGCGGGGCCCCGGGAATCGCAGTCAGGCGTGGCGTGACTTAGTGGGTCGCGCCGGCGTGGTCGAACTCGTCCTTGGCGTGGCACTTGTTGCACAGCGAGCGCTGGTTGGCCACGAAGGTGTAGTTGTAGTACTTCCGGTCGACGTCCGTCTGGATGAAGCCGACGTCGGTCGTCAGCGGGTGCGACAGGGAGATCAGGTTGACGGCCATGTCCCAGCGCGCGATGTCCGCGAACGGCGAGGCGTGCGCACGGTGGCAGGTCAGGCACATGACTTCGTCGGTGCCCGTCGGGCCCTGCGTGTAGTTCGCGGGGTCGGCGGTCGCCAGGTCGACCGAAGCGGCCTCGAAGGGCACCAGGCCCCAGTACGACGTGGCGGCATCGCCGCTGCTCAGGTCGTCCGAGCTGACGTACGCGTTGTAGGTCGCCGCGACGGTCGAGCCCATGGAGCGGGTCGGGTGCACGAAGTTGGCCGTGTTGTTGTCATGCAGCGTGGTGTGGCAGTTGGCGCACCACATGCTCATGCCGCTCTTGTAGATCGTGTGGTCGGTGTTCGTCTCGACGCCCGGCTGCGTGCCGTAGGTGTTGCGCGAGTTGCCGAGGGCCAACGGGGCCGCGTTCGTGAACGCATAGCGGGTGCCGTCGTACTTCGGGCCGGCGCCGGCGCCGTACAGCAGGCGGAAGTTCGTGTTGCCGTGCGGGTCGTGGCAGCTGGTGCAGGCCAGGCGCGAGCTCAGGAAGCTGCCGCCGGGCGCGTTGGCCAGCGTGGCGTCCTGCGCGATGCCGCGGGCCGGCGAGATCACGTTGTGGCCGTGGCTGTCGCCGGTGCTGCTCAGCGTCGCGCCGCGCGACACCCAGCTGAAGGTGCGGGTGACCCAGTAGTAGTCGCCGCCGGGGCCGAAGCCCTCGCCGTTCTTGAACTGGCCGTAGCCGGCGTGGCAGCGCAGGCAGGTGTCCGAGGGATTGCCGGCGTTCAGCAGGTAGGCGTTGCCGTTCGGATGAGCGGTGTCCACCAGGGCGCCGTTCTGGCTGTTGTGCATGGTATGGCAACCGGCGCAATAGGCGACGCCGGCGTCATGGAACGCCATCACCGAGCTGGCCGACAGACCGAGCGTCAGCACAAGGGCGATCTTGATGAAAGTCTTCACGAGTGAGCCTCCAAGTGCAAGTTTACTTGTCCCGCGAGACGGGACGTGAACAGTTCGACTACCGGTTGCGGGCCGGGCGCCGGATTTCCGGCCAGGCCTGCGGTGAACGTTCCAACCTCCTCACGTCCGAACGCCTCGTGACTTCGCGATTCCCCAATCGGGCCCGGCCACGGCCGGGCACTTCTATTCAACAGTCCCGGCGGCCAGGACGCTGAATACCTGCACGCGACCGCGATAGCCCTGCGCCACGAAGAGGTGGCCGCTGCCGTCAGTCGCGATCGAAACCGGGTGGTAGAAGGCCCCCGGCGCGTCGCCGATCGAACCGAACTCGCTGATGAATTCCTGATCTGCCCCGAAGGCGAGGATCTTGTGGCGCATCTGGTCGAGCACCAGCAGGGTCCCGCCGGGCCCTTCGGCCACGGCCACCGGCGCCACCATCCGGCCCGGCGACGAACCGAAGCGGCCGAACGTGGACCGGACTTCGCCGTCCTCGCCAACCAGCACGATGCGGTGCAGGTTGCTTCCGGGCACGGCGTAGGAACCGTCAGCCAGTTCGACAGGGCGGCCGAGGCCCATTTCAAGGTCGCCGGCATCGGCTTCGGGTTCGGCGATGACCTTGGCCCACATCACGTCACCGGTGGCCGCGTCGTGCTTGGCCAGCAGTCCCGTCGTGCCGTCGATGGTGACGTAGTTGCCGTCGCGGGCGACCAGGACGTGGTCGGGGCGCCAGTCGTCGCGCGGCGCAGCGGCCGTCCAGCCGTCGGGCTCGCCGTAGACGTCGAGGCGCGCGAGCGTATAGCGCGTCCCGTCGGCGAGCGTGACTCCCAGCAGGCGGCCGGCGTGGTCGATGGCGCCGTCGTCGGGCTGCGAGAGGCCCGCAAAGCCCGTGGTGCGGAAGGTCTCGATGCCGGCGCCGTTGAACACGTGCAGGATGCCGTGCGCGGCGTCGGTCACGACCACGCCGCCCGAAACGACATCGCAGGTGACCGAAACCGGGAGCAACCGGCCGTCTTCGTGCCGCGTGAGATCCAGGGCGCGCTCGTAGCGGAACTCGACGGCAGCGCTGGCGGTACCCGCGCCCAGCACCAGGCAGGCGCCAAGGACGGTTGTTAAGGTGCCAACGTTCCGCAGGGGGAAACGGGCGAGCGCTGTCGGGCGAATCCGGGGCATTTGTCACGCTCGCGTCATGGGCCGGGGTCGCGGGGGCCCCCTGGGAGCCCACTTGGAGGTCTCGAGGGCCTCCTTTTGTCACGGATATATCATATCACACAGGCGGCACATGTCAACCACCACGCTAAAAAAAAAACGTGGAACGCACGTATGTTTATGACTTTCGCTATCAAAATCTAACTTGCTGTCATGTCGACATCTAGGTCACCTGGAAGGCCGACGGCCCGGAGTCGCGGTGATGTCCGCTGCCCCGGGCCGTCCTGCCGGAACCTTCCGGCAAAGGCGTGAAAACGGGTCCGTGCTCCTGATCAGCCCCCTGTCCGCAACTTGTCCGTGTGGCAGCCGATGCAAAGCTTGCCCTCGGGGTCGTCACGCAGGAAGCGGACGAACGAACTGCCATGCGGGTCGTGGCAGCTGTTGCAGGTCATCTTGCGTCCCGTCCGGGGATCGACCGTGTCCTCGCCCATCGGGTGGTCGACATGGTCGCGATAGGTGTGGCAGTTCAGGCACACTTCGGGCGCGGCCTTGCCGTCCACCTCGGCGGGACTCAGGTGCGGGTCATGGCAGGCGGTGCAGTCGCGCCCGTCCACCTGCGGGTGGCGATGGGCGGCCGTGCGGTTCCCGTCGACCTGCTCCTGGTGACAGGTGGCGCAGACCACCGCCTGGCGCGCCGGCAGCAGCGGCGCCACCGGTCCCGTGTGGGGGGCATGGCAGACCGTGCAGGCCTTCTCGCCGACAATCGCCCCGTGCGGCTTCCCTTCCTTCAGGCTGGCCGCCAGGCCGGGGTGACACGACAGACAGAGCGCCGGCTGGGGCTGCTTCGTGGCGACCGCCGTGCCGGCGTGGCAGGCGGCGCAGTTGCCGGCGCCGAACGGCTGGTGCACGTGCTCGTGCGGGAGGTTGGCACGCTTGGCCGCATGGGGCGCGTGGCAGCCCGAGCAATCCGCCTTTTCCACCGGGAACCCGCGATGCTTCGCCGGCAGGGTGGAGGCGGCGTGGCACTTGACGCACAGGACGCTGGGCTCGTCGATCAGGCTCATGGCGACGTTGCTGCCGTGCGGATCGTGGCAGCGCGTGCAGGAGCCGGTCCGCAGCGGGGCGTGCACCACCGGCCACTTCTTCAGTGCCTCGATGGATTCGTGGCAACTCGTGCAGAGCGTCGAAGCAGGCTTGACCAGCAGCTTCGGCTCGGTCGAAGCGTGCGGCGCGTGGCAGGCCTCGCACTTGCCGTCGCGAACCGGCGTGTGGGCCAGTTCAGGTTTCGGCGCCAGGTCGGAGGGCGCATGGCAGTCGGCGCACACATCGCCTGTCCGCTTCGACGGCAGGAGCGCCGGCCCGCGGGCCACGTGCGGATTGTGGCATGACGAGCAGTCACCCTCTGCGAAAGGCGCGTGCACCGTCTGGCCGGCGGCAGCCGGCTCCGGCAGGCCGTCGTGGCACTGCAGGCAGGTCTGGCGCTGGTCGGCGATCGGTGCGGCACCGTCGTGGCACGAGGCGCAGTCGCGGTCGCCGAAAGGCGGATGCGCCGATGCCACCAACAGGCCACGTCCGGCTGAATGGTGCGGCTCGTGGCAGCCCAGGCAGTCCATGCCCTGCGGATCACGCCCGAGATGGCTGGCCGTGAATCCGGCGCTCTTCTCGTCGTGGCAGCCGAAGCACAGCGCAGGCGCAGGCTCGCGCAGGAACCCGGCGCCCTGGCCTCCGTGGGCCAGATGGCAGTCCAGGCATCCGTCGCGGCTGGGCGGGTGGATGGAGGCGGCGTCCTTCGGAGCCGCGACATCCTCGTGGCACAGGGCGCACAGCTTGCCGGCCTCGGCGGAGAGAAGGGCCTTCTGTCCGGACCGGTGCGGGTCGTGGCACGCCGTGCAGTTGCCGGTGGCGACCGGCTCATGGCTTCGCCACCCGGCGCCGGCAGGGCTGCCGGTATCGTGGCAGGCGGCGCAGGTCGCGGCCAGCGGTTGCCGCAGCAGGCCGCGCTCCGGGCCGCCGTGGGGCAGGTGGCAGTCGAGGCAGGCGCCGTCGGCCGCGGGCGGATGCAGGGTGCCCCCGGCCGGCAGCTTGCCGAGGTCGGCGTGGCAGTCGGCGCAGAGGGCCGCGGCCGCCTTCTTCAGCAGTGCGGGCTGCTCCGCGGTATGGGGCTGGTGGCAGGCCAGGCAGTCGCCGCCCTTGGCCACGGCATGAGGGTACTTCGCCAGTGTCTCGAGCTGCACCTTGGTGTGGCAGCTGAGGCAGAGCGTCCCGACCGTGTCGACCAGAAGGGCCTTGCGCTCGGAACTGTGCGCCTCGTGGCACACGGTGCAGTCACGCTTGACCAGGGGCGCGTGGACGACGGCCGGCGGCGTGGCGCCGGCGACCGGCAGGATACCGGTATGGCAGCCGGCGCACAGGACGTTCGTTTCCTGCTTCAGCAAGCCCTTGTTGTCGGCACCGTGGGCACCGTGGCAAGCCGTACAGTCGCCGCCGCTGGCCGGGGCGTGACGCACCGGCCGCAGGAACGACGACTCCTCGTGGCACTCCAGGCACATGCGCTTCTCGTCTGCGACGAGCAGGGCCGGGCGTGAACTGCCGTGGGGCGCGTGGCACTGGCCGCATTCCTTCGCGGCGGCCGGCTCGTGCGGCATCTTGAAGGCCGCAGCCGGGTCGTCATGGCACTGCAGGCAGAGTTCGGCGGCCGGCACAGTCAGTGCGGCACCGCCGGCGGCGTCGGCCGCGTGGCAGGCGGTGCAGTCGCCGTCGACCATGGGCGCGTGCCTGACGGCGTGCAGCAATCCCTTGCTGTCCGAACTGTGCGGATCGTGGCACGAAACACAACCTGCCAGGCCGCCCTGCCCGCCATGCACGCGCGTGAGCTTGGCACGATCGGTATGACAGCCGAAGCAGAGGTCGTCGCCCTCGCGGATGAGCAGGCCGGCGTGGGCCGAAGCGTGGGGATCGTGACATGCCGTGCAGCCCTCGCGCGCGAGGGGCTTGTGGATATTGCGGCGCTGGAAATTCGCGGCCTCGTGGCACGCGTAGCACGACTGGGCGCCGGCGGCCTGCAGCAGGCCCGGCTGCCCCGACCCATGTGGGTCGTGGCAGCCCGAGCAGTCACCCTGCTTCAACGGTTCGTGCACCACATTCCGGCGCGTCACATCCGCGAAGCCCACGTGGCAGGGGAGGCAGAGCTCACGGCCGGTGCCCTGCAGCACCAGCTTGCCGATGACGCCGTGCCTGCGATGGCAGCCTTCGCAGTTGCGCGCGCCGAACGGCTCGTGGGCGTTCTTCGTCGGCGTCTGCTTGATCGTCTCCTGGTGGCAGTCGACGCAATTCTTGGCCTTGAAAGCCCCGGCTGCCAGGGCAGACCCGGCCGGGACCGCCAGCAGCATTACCAGCGCCGCGACTGCCGCGGCACGGGGCAGGCGAAGGGCGGTCGCGCCAGCTGCGTACGTTCCGTTGCGATGCACGTTGATGCCTCCTGCTTGAATCAAGGCTGCTACGGCGCGGCCGCGGGCTGCGGCGCGGCGGGCATTTCGGCGACGACCCGATTGATCGCGGCTTCCGCACCGGGCAGAACGGCGATGGGGGACTCGGCTTCGAGCCGGGCCAGGATCTCGATCATCTGCTTGCGCATGGCCTCCTGGCGCATCGTCGCCAGGATACGGTCGCGGCATTGCGCCAGGGGCAACGGCTGGCCGGGCTCGACCTCGACGACCTGGGCCACGACCCAGCCTTCGGGCACCTCGTACGCATCGGGCGTGAAACCGACCTTCAGGTCCGCCGCCTGGATGCCCATCTGCTCGGGGAACAGCCAAGTTTCGGGGAACGGGGGCGGCCCTTCAACCGTGCGCTTGTCATTGGTCGCCAGCCAGCGCACCGAGGCGCCCTTCAGGATCCGCTCGCGGAGCGCGGCCGCGTCTTCCTTCGACTTCGCCTTCAGGCTGGCGAGCTTCATGCGGGGCTCGGACATGAACTCCGACACGTGCTGACGGTAGTAGTGGGATACCTCGGCATCGGCGGGCGCGAAGTCGAGCTGGGTCAGCACGCGCAGGGTCTCCTCGAGGATCGCGGCGCGCTCGAAGCGCCGGTAGAGCATCTTCATCCGCGGGGCCTGGTCCATCTTCTGCGCCCGGATCTGCCGCGCGGTGACGGCATCGGCCAGGAACTCGCGCATGATCTCGTCACGACGCTGCGCGGCCTCGGGCTTGCCCACCAGGCCGTGGAACTCGGTGAAGCGCAGCTCGCGCGTGAAGTCGGCGACGGTGAACGTGCGGTTGCCCGGCAGGCGGCCGAGCACTTCCGAGCTGTCACGAAGGCGCTTCTGCATGGCAAGGTCCGCCGAACCGTAGTCGAGCGATTTCAGGAGCACGGAATCGACCGACGCGCCCCAGGTCTGCGCCAGACGGTCGAGGTAGGACTGCACGGCCGCCCGTCGCGCGTCACGGTAGTCCGCACGGGTCTCGGGCACCGCCAGGGCCACCGAGTCCAGCAGGGCTTTCATGCACTCCTGGCGCACCACGGACCAGGCCTGGTTGCGCACGACCGATTCCTGGTCCAGGCCCATGCGCAGGCCTTCCTGGACCAGCAGCTGGTTCTGGGTCAGGCGTCGCAGGATGGGTTTGGGATCGTCGAGCTTGAGCGGGGCATTGGCGGAGTTCCGGCTGTTCATCAGCGCGAGTTCGATCTCCAGGTCCGTCGTCGTCAGCGTGTCCGGGCCGACCACGGCCAAGGGCACGATTTCGTCGGCTACGGCGAGCGGGCCCGTGTGAAGGAGGACTGCGGCCGCCAGGCCGCCCAGGAATCGGATGCCGCGTGGGTTCATGATGCCATCTCCTGTAGGAAGCCATGGAAACGCGACCACGCCTCGTCGGCGGCGGTGCGGATCCGTTGCAACGAGGTCAGATTCTTCACCAGGCCGAACCAGCCGTGCACCGTGCCGCCAGGCAGGTGCGTCGAGGTTGTACCCAGCACAAGGCCGCTGCGGAGGTCGAGAAGTCGGAGGCTGAACGTGAACTCGGACAGGCTCGACCGCCGCGCGCCTGCGTTCTCCACGAATTCGGGAGACGGTTGCGTCCGTGCGGTGGCGTCGAACGAGACGATCTCCGGAACGATGGCCCAGGAGACGCCGCATCGCTCCATCAGGACCGCGCGCGCCTTGCCGTCCAGCCGCTCGAGGTTACAGCCCGCTTCGGCGACGGCGCCGGCCACCAGCGCAGGGTCGAGCGGGCGCCAGCGGCCGTCCGCCAGCGCCGTGGCCAGCAGGCTCGATGTCGCAGCATGCGCCGCACGCGGATCGGTTCCCACCGCGCGGGCCGGCAGGATGACCAGCACCGGGCCGGTACCGGCATTCGCCAGCTTCGGCATGGCGTCGCGGAGCGTCGTGGACAGCGCCTTCTGCCAGCCGGCAGGTCCCACTTCCGCTTCCGCCAGCCCGATGCCGAGCAGGCTGCCGTCACTCGTGGCGATCGCGCGTGCGCTGGTCGTCAGGTGGCTGCCTTCGACCTCGAGCGAGATGGCCACGAGAACCGAGGCGCCGGTCCCGCCGGCAACATCCGCCAGGAACGCCGGGCCGAACGATTGTCCCGTCCGCACCACATGCCTCTGTACGAGCGACTCGGTCTGGGCTCGATCGACGACCATCACGCCCTGCGCGTAGAGCAGCGCTGCCGACAGGTCGAGCGAGGCCCGTCGCATCTCGCCCGCGGTGGCGGGCAGCGAGGGAGACGGTCCGCCCGAGAGGTGCACGATGACGGCGGCTGACGTCGGCGCATCGGCAGCGGCCCGGGCCGTCGGAGCGGCGAGCGAAACGGCGAACGCAGTCGCGAGTCCTGCCAGCAGCAGGACCGTGACCGGGCGCTTCCGGATGCCGCCGGCCGGGTGCATCAGAACAATGTCCCGAGGGCCGCGCGCACGTTGGCGCGTGCCACGTCGTAGCTGCTCGCGCTGCCGCCGCCGAAGAGCTTGCGACCCAGCGAGGCGCCATCGGTGCGGACCTGGGATGACCAGACGACACGTCCGGTCTGCGATTCGCACAACTGGTAGGTCGCCGTCACGATCTGCGTGGGGTTGCCGCCGCCGCGTTCGGCGCCGTACTCCTCGACCGTGGCGAAGAAGATCGCGTCGGCCTGCAGGCGCTTGCCGAGCGCCATGACCTGTTCGGGGCTCAGGATGGAGTCCGGGTGCAGTTTCAGTTCCGCCACGGCGGCCAGCATCTCGCCGCGGTCGACGACTTCGACCTCGTCGCGCTCGAGCAGTTCGGTCAGGAAGACCGACTGCACGCGCTGGCTGCCGAAGATGTCCTGGCTCAAGTTGTAGAAGGGATAGACCGCGACGCGCCGGATGAAGCTGAAGTCGACGTCGTCACGGATGAACTGGCTGGCACCGGAGCCGCAGCCGCCGGCCGTCAAGGTCACCGTCATGGCCAACGCGAGGGCCAGCACTGCCCGGAGCCCCTGCCAACGTCGCCTGCTTCGCATCGCTCGTCCTTTCGCATGGCCGATGGCGGCCGCGCCAAAGCTGGGAAAAAACCGTCAGAATGTCCAGTATCCACGGGCCTGGAAGCTGAGCGGCCGGCTTATGCGCCCATCGAACTTCTCGTAGTGCTTCTCCACGCCGGCCGACAGGAAGAGCCGTGGGCGTGCCTGCCAGTCCACCGTGGCGCCGCCGCCCCGGCGCAACTGATCGATGCGCGAGTCCTGATAGTCGTTCGCCTGCAGGGACAGCAGCACGCTGCCGCCCTGCAGCGGAGTCCACGAGGCCGAGTGGCGCAGGGTCCAGTCCCGGCGATCCCGGTCCTGGCTCGTGTACTGGCTCCAGACCGTCAGCAGCGGTGCGATCTCCCAGTGGGCGTCGATCTGCGTCGTGTTGTAGCTGGTGAAGCCGGGACCGGCTTCGCGCCCGACCCAGCGGTTGGCGCGGCTGATGTCCAGGCGCAGCCCGGGGCGGGGGGCGCTGCGGATCTCCGACGTCATCACCCAGCTGTCCGAGTCGCTGAGGCCGGACTCGCTCGTGCGCCAGCCGCGCGTGACGCGCTGGCTGAACGCAAGCGCCGGCGCTGCGCGCCAGGTCGCGTCGGCGGCGACGGACTCGGTCGTGTAGCGCGCATCGTAGTTGTCGTCGGCGACTCGCGACCAGGCGAGACGCGCCGACAGGCGTCCGATCGCCTGGCGCGTCAGGGCGAGCATCTGCGAGTTGGAATCGGATCCGTAGCCTGACGGGCTTTCCTCGTCGGCCCACTGCGCCTGGGCGCTGGCCAGCCAGGTTCCCAGGCGCCAATTCGCGACGGCGCCGTGGTTCCTGCGATCGAGGGTGCCGCCGTCGCCCGACTGCGTGCGCCGGTCGAGCATGGTGTTGAAGCGCAACTGCAGGCGCGCATGCGGCCGGTAGTCGAGTTCGCCCTGCAACAGGGTCCGGTTCTGCTCCTGGCGCGATTCAGGCGGCGTGTCGGTGACCGCCTGCCGCACCTCGAACTCCGTCACGAAGAGGTCGCCCATGGTGGGGCCCAGCTTGCGATCCACGAGCTTGAGGCGGCGGTGCGTCAACGTGGCGGGGAAGGTGATCTCCCAGCCCTGGTCGCCGGTCTCGAGTTCGACGTACCGCGCGCTCCACGTACCCGGCGGCAGCGGCTGTCCCCAGTCGCTGTTCTCCGCGTCGTCGTTGACGTACAGGTCCCATTGGATGATGTCGGCGATGAACGTCAGGCGGCGATCGACGTACAGGAAGGCGGCGTCCATCGCCACCGGTTCGCCGAAATCAAGGTAGATGTTGCGGTAGTCGCCACCGTAGTCGCGGCCGCGGACAGCATTGTCGCCGAGGTTGATCACCGTCGACGTCGTGCGGTCATTGTCGTACAGCGCCGAGACGGCTTCCGGCTGCGCTTCGAGGGGATCCAGCAGCGACGGCGTGTCGTCGATCCAGAAGCCGCCCGCCGTGGGCAGCAGGTACTGCAGGCCCGACGTTCCATCGAAGCGGTCGCGCTGGCGGAAGCGGCTGTGCAGCATCGTCCAGGCGGCACGTCCCCGCCCGTCGGCGAAACCGCGGTCGCCCTGGTAGGTGAACTGCGTCGTCGTGAATGACGTGCGCAGGCCGGTCGTGACCGACCTCAGGTCGACCTGGGAGAGGCGCGCCTGCAGGTTGTCGTGCGCGGTCGCCTGCCAGCGCGCGCTGGCACTGCCGACGGTTTCCCGGTTCTCGCGGTCGGCATCCACGCCGCGGCGCCACGAAGTGCCATGGTTCCAGTTCAGGTCGACGTCGAACGGGCCCCGGCGGGTCGTCGACCACAGGCCGTACTCGAGACTGTCGTCCCGGAGGCTGGGCGCACCCGCTACATCCTGGTCCGCACGGTTGGCCCGGCCGTAGAGGTTTGCCCGCACGCCGGCGGCGTTCCACGACAGGCTGGCGGACGGTGTCTGGACGACAAGGCGGTTGTCGACGGTGGCCCCCGCTGCGGTGCCGGACAGGTAGTCGCGCCGCGCCAGGTACTGGAGCTGGAACGTCGACCGCCCCCACAATTCGCGCATTTCCTCGAGGCTGTAGAGCTCGCGACGGTCGTCGCTTTCGATGGTCTGGTCGCCGGAGCGGCCTTCCTGGTGGGTGGTGCGGATGTCCACGCGCCCGTCGAGGGCCAGCACGGTGCCGGGCACGGCCGTGCCCGCCAGCCAGGCGGCGCAGGCGGCAGCGGCCCGCAGGCGGGCGGCTCGGGCAGACCAGGAGGGGGCTTGCGGCGGCAGCATCGTGGTGTCCGCGGCCTCGGCTGGGGGTCTGTCGCGCCGGGGGCGGCGGCGCCGACCGTCTGCCGTGGGTGCCGCGGTTCGCGTAACCCCTTGTTGGCAGACGTGTTTTCAACTCGCTGAGTTAAAAAATAACAAACAGGACGAAAATAAGCAATCATGAACTTTGGAAACCCTAGCAATATCTGGGGAAATACCGGACCTATTCGACCGCCATCATCGTCGCCATCAGTTCCCGGGGCACGGGCGACGGCTTGGCGTTGCGGAGCTTGTGGCACCCGAGGCAGAGGTCGTAGGGCTGCTCGAAGGGCACGAGCAGGTCGGCCGTGGCGGCCGTCAGGCTATGGCAGGTCTGGCACTCGATGCGCCCGTCGAACAGCCGCAGCCGCGGGTCGAGATCGGTGCGGAGGGTGCGTTCGTCGCTGCCGCTGCCGGCCACGACCGCGACGCCCAGCGGGTGGGTGGCGTGCAGGTTGAACGTGAGCATCTGGCCATCGGTCTCGCGAAGCCACGGCGAGTCCGTTCCGGCGGCATGGCAGTTGAGGCAGCCCTGGCTCGGCGAAGCTTCGGCCAGCTGGGCGGCATCGCGGTGGTAGAGGCCCGCAGCCGTGCGATGGGCGGGCGAAAGGTTGCCCAGGGACGAGCCCTCGGCATGGCAGGCCGCGCAGTGTCCCGGCAGCGCTCCTGCCAGGCGTGCCGCACCGGCCCTGACGTCACCGACAGCCGTCTTGATGAGGCCCGGCTCGTGGAACGAATGGCACCCGGCGCAGTCGGCCGTGGGGTCGCCGTGGAAGCCGAGCGCGGTCCCGGCGCCGCCCGTCGGGCGCTGGCGTTCCCGGTGGCATTCCCGACAGGCCCGGGAACGCGGGTCGGGCCCGGTATCATGGGTCACGGCCAGGGCGCGGATCGCAGCGCGCCCATGGCACATGGAGCAGGAGATCCCGTCGTGGGGATTGGCCGGTGCCGTGGCGGCAGGTCCCGCGGCCGCCGGACCGGCAGCCAGGACCAGGAAGATGGCGGCCGCAAGGGCCTGTTGCTGGCGCACGATGGTGTTCATGCCAGCGGACATCGGCGGTGATTTGTTGTTCTTTAATCATATTTGATGTTTTGGAATCACCTTCTGGACAGCAGGTGTCCCTGAAAGGGGGCAGTGCCGAATCTGCCGGATACTTGGTCCGTCGATCATGGTAGGATAGCGACGCGGAATCCCATGGTCCGCAGGCGTTTGTCGGGCTGGCGGGCTGATGGAAACGGGGCCGGTCTGGCACGTGGCTTGCGATTCCCCGGGTTTCCGGGAAAGTCGGGACTTTCCGCCCCGGAAGGGGTATGACCGGGGCGGGCTGGGGACATCACCTTCAGAGGGGTCCATGCGGGACTTGTCCGACATCGTCATGTACAGGCCCGGCGGTTTCGCCCGGGCGGGGCTGGCCCTGGTGGCCGCCGCCGTGTTGGCGACTGCTTTGCAGCCGGGGACCGCGCAGGGACGGGACGCGGGACGTGACCCCAAAGCCGCCGAGAGCGCGGGTCCGGTATTCGCCCGCATTGCGAGCGCCTTCGAGGACAGCGATGCGGCGGCGCTCGCGGCCCTGGTCCATGGTGAGGGTCTGCGGGTCACGGGCCACAACGAACGGGCCGGCGAGTACAGCCCGGCGCAGGCGGTGTATTTCTTCCGCAATCTTTTCCAGGCGCAGAGGACCCTCGTCTTCGCCTTCCGCAAGACGCAGGATGATGCGGCGGGCGGCTTCGCCCGGGGCATGGCTGACTGGAAGCGCCGCCGCATCGACTCCGAAACGGTCGTCGAGCAGCAGATCGTGCTCAGGCTCGCCCGCGACGACGGCCAATGGCGGCTGGTCGAGATCAACCTGATCCGTTAGCCCACGCCAGGAGGCGACGCTTGAACTGGTCGGGTGTCCGCGCGGCGACCGCGGTCGGGGCGCTGGCTCTCGCGGCGCAGGGCGTCCTGCTCGTGGTGGCCGCGCGCGGTGACGGCGCCCTGACGCTTCCCTGGCGCTGGACACTGGCCGGCCTCTCGTTGCTCGTGGTCGGAGCGGCGGTGGCCCGGCGACGTGAGCGCGGAGCCGTACCGGTGCTGGCCGCGACCTTCGTCTTGGCAGCGGCCCTCGCCAGCGGGGCCCAGAAGCTGGCGCCCCCGGCACGCGTGGACGCGGGAGCAACGGTCGAGGCGGCTTCACGTGCCGGAACTTCCCGCGACGGCGCTTCCCCTGTCGATGCATCCATTGCCGACTCCTCATGGGCGGATCTGGTCCGGAAAATCGAGGCCTGGGGCGACGCACTGGCCCGCGACATGGCCGATCCCGCCCTGGTGCGCACCGGCGGCGCCCATTTCCGCTTCCTGGCTCCGTTGCCTTCGCGCTGGCTCGATGAGGAAGGGGCCGATGCCCCGGCCCTGGCGGCGGCGGTCTGGCGCGACGGCGTGCGCGTGGGCTGGACGCGCCAGGTCGTTCCCCTTGCCGGTGCGGCGCCGACGGCGCCGATGCCCGAGAACCGACTGCTCGCCTATCGCGGGCAGTGGTACCTGCAACGTCTGGTTCCCGCGGCTGACGGACGCCTGCTCGAACTGCAGCTGGCCATGCCGGATCCCGCGGTGTCGTGGCGCGGCGCCCATGTCGTCGTGGAATCGTCCGCACTGAGGGTCGAGCCCGGGGTGCTTGAACGCGACCTCGATGGCGACGCCTCGCCGCTGACCGTGCGCCTGCGGCCCTCTGATGGCGTTGTGCCGGCCTGGTCGCGTGCCCGCGTCATGGCGGCGCTCCAGGGCGCATGGGTGCTGCTGATCCTGATCGCGGCCCGACGCCCCGGCGACGGGCGGGCGCTGCTCGCGGCAGCCTGGATCGGCCGCGCCTTCCTGGCTTCGGCGGACCTGCGCCGGTGGCTCGTGGCGTCGTTTCCCGGCGTGGAGTATCCCACCGCACCGGCCGATTGGGCCTCGCTGATCGATCCGGCCTACTTCGCGACGCCGGTCGCCGCCGGCTGGTTCGCCTCGACCGCGGACGCGCTTCTCACGGCGGCGCTGCTGGCGGTCACCGCCTGGCACCTGCGACGGGTGGCGGGGCCCGACGACGCAGCGGCAGGGTCGACGCCTCGGTGGCGATTCACGCCGGTGGCCGTCGTGGTGGGCTTCGGGGCCCTGGCCGGAGGCCTCCTGCCGGCGTGGCGCTCCCTGGCCATGCTGATGGCCGAGAACGCGAACGCACGCCTGATCGGCCCGGGCGTCTCGCTCTCGTTCCTCACGTTCTGGGGACTGCACGTGGCCCTGCTGCTGGTCGCATTGGCCACGCTGTTCCTCCTTGCCGCTGCCGCGACGCGCGCGCACCGATCGGTCGCGATGCGGCTGCCGTGGCCCCTGGCGGCCGTTGCCGTTGCGTTCGTCGCCGCAGGCGTGGCGATCTGGCCTCTCCGCCAGACGCTGGCCGGGACCTGGCCCGTGGCGTTGCTGGCGGCGGCCTTGTGGGCGGCCGCTGCCTGGGCCGGGAAGGCGCCGGCCGTTCGCCGCGCGGTCTGGCCGGTCCTGCTGCTGATCGCCGCACTGTGGAATTATGCGGCACTGCTGCATGTGCACGAACGGGCGGAGCGCAGCTGGGTCGAGCGCCGTGCGCAGCAGATCACCGAGGCGGATCCCGGTTGGATGCGCTTCCTCGTGCAGAGCGTGCTGGTCGAGATGCAGGAGGCCGACCAGTTCGCGCCCGCCGGACGGCCGTCTGGATTGTGGCGCGACGAGGCGGCCTGGCGCCTGTACCGCGATTCGGCACTGTTCGACCTGACGTATCCCGGGCTGGTCGAGATCCTCGATGACGCCGAGGCTACCGAGAGCCTGTTCGCGGCGGGATTCCTGCGCGACTTCCGCTACGAGACGCTCGCGCGTTCGGAGTGGCTCACCGCCGATGGACGTTCGGCGGAACCCGGCGATGCCATCGCCTTCCAGACCGAGCGACGACTGTACAGCGGCGGCCACGAGGAGATCCTCGTCGCCGAGGTGGCGCGCCGCGCCGGACGCGGATGGCTGCGCGTCGAAGTGCCGCTGCGATCCTGGCGCCTTTCCACCCTGGCTCCCGCGGCGGGCGACCTGGGCAGCCCCGGCGGCGACCGCTATCGCCCGCGCCTTGAGGTGGACCGTCCCGCGCTGCTGCTGCTGGCCGACGATGGCGGCTGGCGCGGCTCCGGGCCGGAGGGCTTCCCTGGGGCCGAGAGCGACAACGTGGTGGCCGAATTGCGCGACGGCCGGCGCGAGTGGGCCGTTCTCCGCGTCGGGCAGGCCGACTGGTTGTGTCGATGGACGGCACTGCCGCCGTCAGCGGCGCGCGCTGCGGGCGAGGGCTTCCTCGTCGGGATCAGGCGCGCGACGCCGGTCGAGAGGCTTCTCGATGTTTCGCGCCTCGTGCTGGTGGACGTGATGCTCATGGTGGGCCTCGCGGCATTGCTGCGGGTCTGGCGGATTCGACGCGGCCGGGGGCAACCGCGCTGGCAACCCGGCTTCCAGGAAAAGTTCGGCGCCGGTTACCTCGCGCTCGGCCTGCTGTTGCTGCTGGTGGTCGGCGTCTCGGTGGACCGGGTGGGATATGACCGCGTGCGCGCCGAGGCGCGCCAGCAATCCCGCGAAGGCCTGGCGATGGCCCTGCAGCAACTGGGCGGCCTCCTTTCGGATGAAGCGCGTGCGCTGGCCGACAGTGGTCGCCTCGACGACCTCGCGGATGGGAGTGCCCGTGCTGCAGGGTCCGCGGATCCCGACCTGGATCGTGTCTCCCTGTTCCGAGACGACGGGAGCCTGCTGTTCGACGGCTCCGCAGGACTATCCGGCGATGATGCGCGCGAACTGCTCGAGGCGGTGCGATCGGCGCCCGTCGTCATCTTGCGTGACGACGATGATCTCCTGGCGCTGGTGGCGGTGCCTGTCGCGCTCGGCGGCAGCCGCGACGGATCGCGGGCAGAGGGGCCGGTCGGCGGCCCCGGGCATGGCGGCGTCGTGAACGACGGCGTGCTTCTGCTGCGGCAGCGGCTCGACGGCGCGCTGGTGGCGGGCCTGGCCGAGATCCTGCGTGGCGAAGTCACGGTCGGATTCGACGGGATGCCCGTGCTCGCCAGCCATGCCGAGGGACTTTTTGCGGGCGAGCGCGCGGCGCTGCTGGACCCGGGCCTGATGGCGACGCTGTTCGATCATCCGCAGGGCCCCGGCCTCGCGTCGCCGCCGGGCCGGCCCTTCGCCTGCGATGCGGCGCAGCCACTGCCCGCCTTCGCGCGCGATAGCGACGGCCGATTGGTGCGCAGTGCGGCTCCCGCCGTTCTCAGTGTCTCGTTCCCGGGCCGCGAACGCGAGTTCGCCGCGCAGCGACGCGCCAACGTCCTCTTCCTGGCGGGCCTGGCCAACCTGATCCTCCTGACCGCACTGCTCCTGGCCGCGCTGATGTCCTGGAGCCTGTTCCGCCCGCTGCGCGTCCTGATGGGGGCGACCAGATCGCTGGCGCGCGGCGATTTCGCCGCGCCGCTCCCGCCATCCGGTCACGATGAGGTCGGGCGGCTTTCCGCGGCTTTCGACGCGATGCGGGGCCAGTTGCGGCACGCGCAGGCTGACCTGGCGGCGCGCGAGCGGTTCCTGACGACGGTGCTCGAGCGGGTCACGGTCGGGGTGGCCGTGCTGGGCCCGGACCAGGAGCTGGTGGTCGTCAATCCGGCCGGACGCGACATCCTCGGACGATTCTGGCCCGGCACGTCCGCAGCCGAAGCGGCCGTGCGCCTTCATGCCGGGCTGGCTGGGCAGGGGCTCGGCGGCAAGGCGGCGGGGGAACTGGTGGGCGGCGCCGGGCGCTTGACCCTGCGCGGCGCCGTTGCGCCGCTGGACATCGCCCAGCCGGATGGCGACCGCATGATCGTTTTCGAGGACGTCAGCGAGTTCCTTGCCACCAAGAAGCTGGCGCTGAATGCGGAACTGGCGCGGCAGGTGGCACATGAGATCAAGAATCCGCTGACGCCGATCCAGCTCTCGGTCCAGTTGCTCGGCCAGGCCTGGAACGATCGTCACCCCCAGTTGGACCGGATCGTGCCCGATACCGTCGACCGCGTGCTGGCCCAGGTGGACCTGTTGCGCAGGATCGCCTCCGAGTTCAGCCTGCTCGGCCGGCCGGATGAACTGCCGTTGGCGCCGGTGGACCTGCCGGCGCTCGTGGCGCGGGTGACTGCCGCCTATCAGGGGGCCGTGGGCGTGGAGGCCGCGGCAGCGCCGACGGCCGGGCTCGCAGGCGGGAGCGTGCCGCCTGTGATGGCGCACGAGGAGTCGCTGCTCAAGATTCTCGGCAACCTCATGCAGAACTCGCTCGATGCCGCGCGGCCCGGCGTACCACCGGTCATCGAGACTCAGTGGCAGGTCAACGGCGACCGGGTGCAGCTCCGGTGGCGTGACAACGGCTCGGGCCTGCCGGCAGACGTGGCTGATCGCCTGTTTGAACCGTATTTTTCCACCAAGAGCAAGGGCACCGGACTGGGCCTGGCCATCTGCCGGAGCCTGGCGGAACGGATGGGCGGAAACATCGGGCTGGCCAACCGGGTCGACGGGCCGGGCACCGAAGCGGTGCTTGAACTGGCTGCGGCCGGGTTGACGGGAGTACGCGGATGAACGGGGCGCACGAAGCAGCACGAACGGTCCGTGGGCGAGTCGCCGCGCTGGCGTGCGCATGCCTGGCAATCCTGGTCGCGGGGTCCGCCCGGCCGCTGGGCGCCGCCCCTGATGCCGGTCCCGGGCTGATCCAGGTGGCGCGCCTGCAGTATGGCGGTGGCGGCGACTGGTACTGCAACCCGACGAGCCTGCCGAACTGGCTGGCGCTTTTCACGGCGAGGACCGGCATCCCGACCGCGCCGCGTGAGGCGGTCGTCACGCTCGACAGCGAGGACCTGCACCGGTACCCGTTCCTGTACCTGTCCGGCCACGGGCGCATCGCGCTGACGCCGCGCGAACTGGAGGCGCTGCGCCGGTACCTTGATGCCGGCGGATTCCTGTGGGCCGACGACAACTACGGCCTGGACGAGTCGTTCCGCGCGACCGTGGCCGAACTGTACCCGGATGCGAAGCTGGAGCCGCTGGGCAGCGCCCACCCGCTCTACCATTGCTACTACGACCTGCCCGGACTGCCGAAGGTCCACGAACACGACGGTGACCCGGCGCAGGGCTTCGGCGTCATGCGTGGCGGCCGACTGGTCATCCTCTACACATGGTCCTCCGACATCGGAGACGGTCTCGAGGACCCGGATGTGCATGGCGACCCGGCCGATGTGCGCGAAGCGGCTGCCCGCATGGCAGTCAATGTGCTCACCTGGACCCTGACGCAACCCTGAACAGGCACCCGATGACACAGGGAACGACAACCCCGGCAATTTTCGATCTCGAGCGACTGCGCCGCCGGGTGCGGCAGCGCGTGTTGCTTCGCGGGCTGCTCGGCTGGATCGCCGTGACGCTTCCCGCGGTGATCGCCGTGGTCTGGATGGCCGGTGCCGAGGCGATGCGTGGCGGCCTGATCGCCGCCGGCCTGAGTCTGGGGCTCCTGGCATTCCTGGCGCTCGCCGCTGCACGGCTGGTCTGGCGTCCGTGGCGGCGATACGCGGACCGTGCCCTGTTTGCCGCCGCAGTGGACGCCAAGGGTTCGTTCGCCAATGTGGTCGTCGCGGCCGAGGAAGCTGCGCGGATGCCCGAGCGCTGGTCCGCAGGCGATGCCGTGGCCAGCGAACTGGCGCGCCGGCTCGACGCCGCGGCCACGACGGCGCTGTCGTCGTTGTCGCCGACGCGCGTGGACCCGGATCCGGCACGCGGGCGACGACTGGCCGTGGTGGCGCTTGCCGCGATTCTGGCCGTGGCATTCGGCGCGTTCCAGCCCGCGCGGGTGGTCCGTGGCGTTGCGCTGCTGACCAGTCCGTTCGGCGGCGGCAACACGAGGGCCGGGGCTGCCCTCGTCGCCGAACCTTCGGCGGCCTGGGTGGTCGCCGGGGGCAGCGTGCAGCTGGCGGCGCTCGACTACGCGCCGGACGCCGCCGTGGTCCAGGCGGAGGTTCGCTTCGGTGAGGCAGCCTGGTCACGTGTGTCGGCAGTGGCCGGGCCATTGGAGGCGCCGACGGCAGCCGGCGGGCCGCAACGGCGGTGGCGGACTGCCGTGACCGACGTGCGCGAGGATTTCAGCTGGCGATTCCGGCGCGGCGAGACGGTGACGGCCACAGGCCAGGTTGTTGTGCGCCGGCCGCCGCTGCTGGCCGGACTGTCGGGACGCATCACCCCGCCGTCCTACATGAAGCTGCCGGTCATGAACGTCGAGCGCCTGCCGTCATTGAGCGAAGTCCCGGCCGGCAGCCGCGTTTCGTTGACCGGTCGCCTGGGGGGCGAGAAGTCGGGAAGCCGTCTCGCCGCGGCCTGGCTGAACACCGCTGCGGGCGACAGCCTGCCGATGGTCGTCGACGGCGCCGGCATTGCGATCGACCTGACGGTCCACAGCGAACTGGCGTTCACGGTCGGGCTGCGCGACGACTACGGACTGGAGTCGCCCGAACCGCTGGGCTATCGCCTGGCCGTCCTGGCCGACCATCCTCCGCAGGTGGATCTGTCCCGGCCGGGCGACGACGGGCTGTTGCCGCTGGACGGACGCCTGACGCTCCTTGTCGAGGCCACCGACGATTTCGGCCTGAGGCGACTGGAACTCCTGGCCGGCACGGGCGGGGATCGCGGAACAGGGCCGGATGCGCCGGGACGCACGGCCTTCGGCCCGGAAGCGACGGGCACGTGGCTGACGTTGCGCACCGCGGTCGGGGAACTGCGCCTCAAGGTGCGCGATCTCGCTGCGGGCGACGCGCCCTTGCGCGCCGCGCTGGCGCTGGAGATCGAGGCCGGCGACCTGGAACTGGTTCCCGGCGACGTCCTCGAGCTGGTTGTCGAGGCACGCGACAATCGATCTCCCGGCGACGGGCAGGTGGCGCGCTCGACCGTCCTGCGCCTGGCCCTGCCTTCGGCCTCCGATGTGCTGGCAGCGCAGGCCGAGTCCGCGCAGCAGGGCCGCGAGGAACTGGAGGAAGCGCGTCGCCGTGGCCGGCAACTCGACGCCGACCTCGAGCGGCTGGCCCGGGAACTGATGAAGAACCCGGTGCCCGACTGGGCACGGCAGCAGGAGATCGAGGCAGCCGTGCAGCGTCAACAGGCCCTGCAGCAGGAACTGGCGCGTGTGGCCGAGGAACTGCGGCGGCAGATGGAACAGCTTGCGGGCGGCAAGCTTACCTCGGAAGCCCAGCTCGAACGGGCTGAACAGCTGGCCGAGCTTCTCTCGCCGCCGGATGCCGATCAACTCGCGGCGTTGCTCGAAAAACTCGAACAACCCGGCGGCCAGGTGGCTCCTGACCAGGTGGCCCAGGCCATGGACGAGGTCGCCCAGGCGCAGAAGGACATGGCCCGCCGGTTGGACGCGGCACTCGCCACGATGAAGCGCATGGCCGATGAACAACGGTTCGAAGGATTGACGTCGCTGATCGAGGACATGATGAGGCGACAGCAGGAGCTGGCCGAACTCAGTCGCGACCTCGAGGCCAAGCGCGAAGGCGCAGACCCGAAGGCCGGGAGCAGCGAGGAATCCCCATCCGCGGACGAGCTCGCGCGGCGACAGGAAGCCCTGGCGGCGGAGCTCGAGCAGCTTCGCGAGAAGCTCGAGCAGGCGCTGGCCGAACAAAGCGAATCGGTGGCCGGGGAGAAGAGCCCCGACGGCGAGCAGGGCGAGTCCGGGGAAAAGAGCGAGTCCGGCGAGAAAGGCGAGTCCGGCGAGAAGGGCGAGAAGGGCGAGAAGGGCGAGAAGAAGGACACATCAGCGCAGGAGAAGGCGCTGCGCGAGGCCCTCGAGAAGCTGAAGAAGCAGCAGTCCTCGGGCAGCATGGGGAGCGCCTCGGAGATGCTGCAGAAGATGGACCCGGGCGAGGCGGCGAAGATGCAACAGCAGGCGCTCCGGGATCTCGGTTCGCTCTACAGCGTCCTGGTGGCGTCGCAACAGGCGATGCAGGCGGCGATGAAGATGGAACAGGTGTCGTCACTGCGTGGCCTGGCGGCCGACCTGCTGGCCTTGTCCGCGCGGCAGGAGGAACTGGGCAACCGCATCCCGCCGCAGCTGCAGGATGTGCGCAACCTTGAGTTGACGCGCCAGCAGCACCGGCTGCAGAAGGCCGCCGTCGGCACGCGTGAACGCCTGGCCGGGCTGCTCGAGGAAGCCCCGAACCGGATCCTGAAGCTGCTGGAAAAAATGGACGGGCTCGTCGAGTTGATGGGCGGCGGTGTGCGTGCGCTCGACGAGGGACGCGCCGCTGAGGCGCGGGACCAGTCCGGGCGCAGCCTCGCGGAATCGAATCGCATCGTCATCGGCCTGCTGACCGAAGCGCAGATGTCCAGCAGTGGGGGCGGCGGTGGCGGCGGGCAGCAGTCGGCCAGCGAGCAGTTGCAGGAACTGGCGCGCCAGCAGGCCGAACTGAACGGGGCCACCGAGGAGTTGCGGCGCATGTTGGCCGATCGCGGCATCAGCCAGCAGACCCGGTCGCAGATGCAGCGCCTGGGCGAGCAGCAGGGCGAACTTGGAAAGGAACTGGCCCGGCTCACCGAGCAGGAGCGTGAACGCCCGGCCGGGGAGGGTGCGCGTCTGCTCGGCGACATGGAGGAACTGGGTCGCCAGATGGAACGGGTGGGCGACGACCTCGGCGGCGGGCAGGTCGACCAGGAAGTCCTGCTGCGCCAGGACCGGATCCTGGGCCGGCTGCTCGATGCCCGCAATTCGGTGCGCGAGCGCGACTACAGCTCCCGCCGCGAAAGCCGCACCGCCAGGCGCACGTTCGACGCGCAGAAGGGGCGCGATGGCGCAGCGGACACGGAGGGCGGGGCCTCGGCGCTGCAGCGTTACCAGCGCCTCGAGGATGCGCCGCTCGAGTACCGTGACCTGGTGCGCCGCTATTTCGCGGCCATCGATTCGCTCCAGCGCGTGATGCCGCCGGGCCGTGACGGGGTGTTGCCATGAACCGGTGGTGCATGCATCCCCGTCGCCGGGTTACGGCGGCGTTGGCGCGCCGCGCGCCGCGCTGCGTGAAGTCCTGTGTGGCGTTCTGCTTCGTGCTGGCGGTGTTGCCCACAGCCATCGCGTTGGCCCAGGACGGTGGGCGGGCGCCGGGACTCCCCGAGATTCCCGGCTTCCCGCAGGAGAGAATGATGCGCCCCCAGACGCTGACCGGCGTCGATGTGATCGAGTTGCGGCGACGGCTGAGCGAACTGGACCGCCTGCTGGTGCTGGGCAGCGCCGCACGTGCAGCGGCACTGCTCGACGAACTGGCCCAGCATTCGGCACTGACACGCGAGCTCGTGACGCGACGCATCGAGTTGGAACAGTTGCGGGGCGATCATGCGGCGGCCGCCGCGCTCTGTCGCCGGGCCGTGGCGGAACAACCGCTCAATCCGTCACTGTGGCGCGAACTGGCATCGTCGCTTCTGGCCCTCGACCAGCCCGATTCGGCACGGCTGGCCCTGGATCGATTCCTGGCCAACAGCCCGAATCTCCGCAGCTCGGGCCTCGTGTCGGTGGAAATGCTGCGCGCGGCCGGGCGCCCGGTGGTGGCCCTGGGGCTGATCGATTCGTTGCGCGTGGTGCTGCGTGAACCGCGGTTCCAGGGTCTTGAGCGGGCCGCTGTCCTCCTGGCGGTCGACCGGCAGGAGGACGCAGCGGATGAAGCCCACGCCGAGCTGGTGTCCGGTCCCTACAACCTGGCGTTGTTGCGCACGGCGCTGCTGGAGGGGCCGTACAAGCGCGGTCTCGGCGACCGCTTCCGCGCGCGGTTGCTGGCATCCGCGCAGCGGCCCGACGGTTCGGCGGCGGCGCTCGTGCTGGTGGCCAACCTGATGGTAGTCGAAGGACAGGCGGCTCCGGCGGTGGCGCTGGTGGCGCCGCTGGCGACGCGGCCCGACGGTGCACTGCTCCTGCTGCAGAACGCGGTGGTGCTGATGCGCGAGCGTGCACAGGATGTTGTCGACGCCCCGGCCACCGCCGCGGCCCGGCCGTCCATGGCGTCCCCATCGGCCATCGAGGCCCAGGCGACCATCGATTACCTGCTCGGGACGCTGGATGCGCTGAGTGGCGCCGCGAGCGGCGCGCCCAGCCTGCGTGTCCGCGCCGCCGACCTCCTGGCCGAGACCTGTGAACTGGCGCTCGGGCGCGGCTTGCTGGGTCCGGATCCGCGGGCGGCTGCGGTCCGGTTCGACGAAATTCTGGCCCGCGTGCGCGCGGTGAACCCGGGCAGCGAGTTCCTCTACTCGTCGCGGATCCGGCTGGCCACCTATCGCCGCGACGTGCTCGGCGAGGCGCGCGAGGCGGCGCGCGGGCTCGAGAGGCTGGCCACCGACATGAACCTGCCCACCGAAGGGCTGGCGATGGTGCGTCTGACCCTGGGCGAGTGCTACCTGGCCGCGGGAGACACCGCGCGCGGGCGCCAGGTCCTGACGGCGCTGGGGCGCGATCCCGAGTTCAGGCAGGCCGGTGGTCATGCGCACTACCATCTGGCAAGACTCGACCTGGCCGAGGGCCACTACGCGACGGCGCGGGATCGCTTCGCCGTCATCGCCCTCGACAACCCGGCGGCGCCCTACGCCAACGATGCGCTCGACCTGGGCCTGGCCCTGGCCGAGGAACTGGAGAATCCCGGCGGCGGTCCGACGATCCTGCAGTGGTACGCGCAGGGGGTCTATGCCGAGCTGACCTCGCAGCCGGCGGCGCGGCTGGCCGCGCTGGAGCGATTCGTCCAGGAGGCGACGGCGCGACTTGACACTTCCGAACCGCAGCACCTGCTGGAGCGTGGGCGCTTCGAACTGGCCAAGGCACTCGTAGCGGCAGGCCGGCGCGACGAGGCGGCAACGCAGCTCGAGGCGATCGTGGCGCAGCACCCGCGTGGGCGCTTTCCCGGCGCAGCGCTGCAGATGCTCGGGCGATTGCGGCTGGAGGACGGCCGCAACGACCTGGCCCGCGAGGCATGGGAGCGGCTGCTGGCCCAGTATCCCGGCTTCCTGTTCAGCGACGATGTCCGGGACGAACTCAGGAGGTTGCCGCGTTGAGGAAGCGCCCTGCCTTGTTCACGCTGCACCCGGTGCTGGCCCTGCTGGCACTGTTGATGATGGCCGGTGCCGCCGCTCCTGCGCGCGCCGAACGCTGGCTGCTGCTGCCGATGGACCTGGTCCAGCGCAACCACCTGCGTGCCTACGGTGTCGCTTTCCACACGCTGCAGGCCGGTGACAAGGTCAACTGGCTGCTCAACTACCGCGGCGGCAGCTTCCTGCTGAAGGACACGCAGAGGGCGCGCCTCGATGCGCGGCTGCTGGGTGTCGATTTCGAGGAACTGGGTGATGATGATGTTGCGGCCATCCGCGCCGTGGTCGCGCAGGAGAACATGGACGACGTGCTGCTGGAGAAGCCGCCGCGCATCGCCGTCTACAGTCCGCCGTACATGCAGCCGTGGGATGATGCGGTGACGATGGCCCTCACCTATGCCGACGTTCCCTACGACACGGTGTACGACACGGATGTCCTCGGCGGCCGCCTGCGCGAATACGACTGGCTGCACCTGCACCACGAGGACTTCACCGGCCAGTACGGGAAGTTCTACGCCAGCTTCGGGCTCGAGCCGTGGTACCTGGAGCAGAAGCACTTCCAGGAGGAACTGGCGAAGACCCTGGGCTATGCCACGGTGTGGCAGCAGAAGCACGCCGTTGCGTTGACCATTCGCCAGTACGTGGACGGCGGCGGCTTCCTGTTCGCGATGTGCTCGGCCACCGACTCGATCGATATCGCCCTGGCCTGGCTGGGCACGGACATCGTCGGCGAGCCCTACGACAACACGCCCGTCGCCCCGGACTGGCGGTCGAAGGCCGATTTCGAAGGCACCTTCGCCTTCGAGAATCTCAAGCTCACGACCAATCCCATGGTCTACGAGTACTCCGACCTCGACACGAGCGACTACGCGCAGATGCGCGGCGCCGAGGCGGACTACTTCACGCTCTTCGCCTTCGCCGCCAAGTACGACCCGGTGCCGGCGATGCTCACGCAGAACCATGTCAACGTCATCAACGGGTTCCTGGGGCAGACCACCGGCTTCCACCAGCGGTTCCTCAAGCGCTCGGTGGTGGCGCTGGCGGCCGTCGAGGGCACCGACGAGGTGAAGTACATCCACGGCAAGCGAGGGCAGGGGACCTTCACGTTCCTGGGTGGGCACGATCCCGAGGATTACCAGCACCGCGTCGGGGATGAGGCGACGGACCTGGACCTCTACCCGACGTCGCCCGGCTATCGGCTGATCCTGAACAACGTGCTGTTTCCGGCGGCGCGGCAGAAGCCCAGGAAGACCTGAGCCGGGTTCGTTATTTTATCGAGACAAATACCATACGAATTTGATATGCTTTGCCCCGGGACCGGCCCGGCGCCCATGCCGGGAACCCGAGGGAGGACGTGAGGATGGAGTATCCTGATTGCAAGAAGTGCGGCGAGGGCATGCTCCTGCCGCTGTCGGATTACGGCCGCGACGGCGCAGCCATCCATTACAAAGCCTGGGTTTGCCACAATCCGGGCTGCGGGTTCAGCATCCGCATCGACAACGGCGAGATCAGCTTCGGCAAGGGGCTGCGCGAGTCGGCGAAGTAGCGGTTCGGGGGTGGGCCGGCCGTGCGGCGGCCGGCCTTCACCGCAGATCCGGCGATACCGCGATGGCGCCTGGTCAGGGTGCCGCCGCCCGCCGCAGCCAGCGGCCGACCAGGACCAGCATCACCAGCGAGCCTGCCGCCAGCGCCAGGTCCACCGGCGTCGGTGTCGTCGGCTCCGCGCCGGCCGGACCTTCGGCCACCATCACACCCAGCGAAATCCCGTTGTGAACGGCGTGGGCCAGCCAGCAGGCGGTGAGTGAACCGGTCGCCTCCCAGATGAACGCCAGCATCAGGCCGACGCCGATCAGCCCCAGCAGGTACCAGGGCTCCCCGTGCACCAGTCCGAAGACGATGGACGAGGCCGCGATCGCCGGCCAGGGTCCCCAGGTGCGGCTGAAGACGCGGTGGATGAGCCCGCGGAAGATGATCTCCTCGGCCAGGGGGCCGCAGATGACGACGGCGAAGGCCGCGACGGCGATCTCCGTCGCCGAGACCGGCAGGTTCTGGGTGTAGTTCGCCAGCCACTGCGCATCGACCGGATGCAGCTTCAACGACAGGTAGGCCAGCAGCGAACCGGGCGCCAGCGCGGCCAGGGCCATCAGGACCGCGCCGGCGGCGGCCACCGGCGTCGGCCGGTCCAGCCCGAAGTCGTGGGCCCGGCGCCAGCGCCAGCGCCAGCCGAGCACCAGCAAGGGCAGGAAGACGCCGCCGATCGCGCCCGCCGCCACGGGGGCGAACAGGCCGCCGACGCGGTCGTACCAGGCCAGCTGGAAGGCGAAGTTGCCGAGCACCAGCAGGAAGGCCAGGGCCAGCACGCGGCCGCGGCTCCAGCTCTCCCAGAGGCCGGTGGCGGTTGTGGCCCGCAGGTTGCGCAGGTCGAACATGGGGGCCGGTTCCTTCGGCGCGGCGCGGGGCCGCCGATTGGCGCAGTGGGGTGGCCTCGCCGGATGTGCATTCGGCGGGAGAAAAGGTTAGTATGACCCGCGGGATTCGCCAATGAAAGGTGCCGGTGTGGCAGCACGCGCGATCGATGCGGTGATCTTCGACCTCGACAATACCCTGACCGACTTCATGAAGGCGAAGGAGGAATCCATCGCCGCCGCGGTCGACGCCATGATCGACACCGGCCTGCCGGTGAAGAGGCGCGAGGCCATCGACGGCATCTTCGCCATCTATCGCGACAAGGGCATCGAGCATCAGCGGGTGTTCAACTTCTTCCTCGAGCAGACCATCGGCCGTACCGACGACCGGGTGCTGGCCGCCGCCGTGATCGCCTACCGGCGCGCGCGCGATGCCTCGCTGGTGCTCTATCCGCACGCCAACTTCGTGCTCAATCGCCTGCTGAAGGACGGGTACAAGCTGGCCGTGGTCAGCGACGCACCGCGGTTCGAGGCCTGGCTGCGCCTGACGGCGCTGGGTCTGCAGCACGCCTTCGATGTGGTGCTGACCTTCGACGACACCGGGCATCGCAAGCCGGACCCCGAGGGCTTCCGCATGGCGCTCGAGCAGCTAGGCGTGTCGGCGGACCGGGCCCTGGTCATCGGCGACTGGAAGGAACGCGATATCCTGGGCGGGCGGAACGCGGGACTGCACACGGTCTATGCCCGCTACGGCGACCTCTATTCGCAGTACGCCGACAAGGTGGCCGGGCAGGGGCCCGAGCCGGACTATGTGGTCGACGACCTGATGCAGCTGCTGGATGTGCTGGCGAAGCTCAACCAGGGGACGACGGACGAAAGGGCGCGGGCATGAGGGTGTGCACGGCGAAGCAGATGGCGGCCATTGATCGTGCCACGATCGACGGCGGCGTGCCGGCCTCGGAACTGATGGAACGCGCCGGCCGGGCCCTGGCCGACCACGTGCTGGAATTCGTGGCCGAGCACGCCGACAGCGGGCACGGGCACGATCATGGCCACGACCACGGCCACGACCACGACCACGCCCACGCGTGCGGCGACAGTGCCTGCGAAGGGCACGAGGGCGGTAGCGACGAGGCCGGCGGCGCCACGGTGCTGGTCGTCTGCGGCAAGGGGAACAACGGCGGTGACGGCCTGGTCGTGGCGCGCCTGGTGCACGAGGAAGGACTGGCCGCGATCGTGCTGCTGCTGGCCGGGCCGAAGGAACTCTCGAAGGAAGCACTGAAGAACCTGGAGCGCCTGCCCGATGGCGTGGAGGTCGTGGCGCCGCCGCCCGAGGCCTGGGTCGAGGCCTATGACGAGTTGTCGGGAGAGGCGACGGTGGTCGTCGACGCCGTGCTCGGGACGGGCAGGCAGGGCGCCCTGGGTCGTGAACTGGCGGCGCTGTTCCGCGCGATGAATGATGCCGCGGTGCCCACGCTGGCGGTGGACGTGCCGTCCGGCGTGAACGGTGACGACGGCACGGTCGATCCCGTGGCCGTGGCGGCCGACGTGACGGTGACCATCGGGCTGCCCAAGCTGGGCCTGCTGCTGCCGCCGGGGCGCGACTACGCCGGTCGGCTCGAGGTCGTGGACATCGGCTTCGACCCTGCGGTGTGCGGGAAACTGGCGGGACCGTGGCACTGGCTGCAGCGTCAGGACTACCTGGGCCTGCTGCCGCCGCGCCCGACGTCCGTGCACAAGGGGCAGTGCGGCAGCCTGGTCGTGCTCGCCGGCTCGCGGGCCTACGGTGGCGCCGCGCACCTGGCCGCCCTTGGCGGCCTGCGCTCGGGTGCCGGGCTGGTGACCGTGGCGGCGCCGGCCGGGCTCGAGACGGCCCTGCGCGTGGCGCTTCCTGAGGCCCTGGTTCGCCCGCTGGCAGAGACTGCAGCCGGGACGCTGGCGCCGCCGGAAGCGCGTGACGTCGACGCCCTGCTGGCCGGCGCCGACGCGCTCGTGATCGGGCCGGGACTCGGCGATGATCCCGCGACCGATGCCTGGGTGCGCGACCTGCTGCTGCGCTCGACCTTGCCGATGGTCGTCGATGCCGATGGCCTCAATGCGCTGGCGCGCGGCGGCGTGACGCCTGCCTTTGGTGGCCGCCAGGTGGTCCTGACGCCGCATCCCGGCGAATTCGCCCGGCTGGCGGGACTGCCGGTCGCGGAGGTCGCGGCGCGGCGCCTGGAACTGGCGGCGTGGGCGGCCGACACCTGGGGCGCCGTGGTTGTCCTCAAGGGCTCGCCGGCCTTCATCGGCGTGCCCGGCGAGGGCGCGTTCGTCAACGCGACCGGCGACGATGCTCTGGCGCGCGGCGGCTCCGGCGACGTCCTGGCCGGCCTGATCGCGGGCCTCCTGGCGCAGGGGCTTCCGGCCCGCGATGCGGCACTGCTTGGCTGCTATGTCCACGGGCTGGCCGGCACCGCGGCAGCCCGCGAGATGTCGAGTCGCGGCGTGCTCGTGCGCGAGGTCGCCGCCGCGATCGGGCCGCAGTGGCTGGCCCTCGAACGCGAGGCGAGCGGTGTGGCTGAACTGCGCGAACGGCTGTGGCCCTCGCTGCCGCCGGAGGGTGCGCGGTGAAGGTCCTCGGCATCGAGACGTCCTGCGACGACACCAGCGTGGCCCTTTACGACAGCGGGCGCGGTGTCTCGGCCAACCTGCTCAGTTCGCAGGTCGACCTGCACGGCGTGTTCGGCGGCGTGGTCCCCGAGCTGGCCAGCCGCGCGCACCTGGTCAACCTGCTGCCGATGGTCGACCTGCTCATGGAGCGGCAGCAGCTGCGCCTGCGCGACCTGGACGGCGTCGCGGTCACCGCGGGACCGGGGCTGCTGGGGGCGCTGCTGGTGGGACTGTCGACGGCCAAGGCCCTGTGCTTCGCCGCCGACCTGCCGCTGGTCGGCGTGCACCACCTCGAAGGGCATATCCTGGCCAACGCCCTGACCGCCGACCTGGTGCTTCCGGCGACCGTGCTCATCGTTTCGGGCGGCCACACCGAGGTGGTCCACATGCCCGAGGTCGGCGTCTACGAACGGCTCGGCGGCACCCTGGATGATGCCGCCGGCGAGGCTTTCGACAAGACGGCGAAACTCCTCGGCCTGCCGTATCCGGGAGGCCCGCCGGTGGATGCCGCCGCACGGCGCGGGCACCCGGGACGTTTCACCTTCCCGCGCCCGCTCATGAGCGACAGCCGCACGGTGTTCAGCTTCAGCGGCCTGAAGACCGCGGTGCGCACGGTTGTCGAGGCGCTGCCGCGGCCCTCGACGAACAGACCATTGCCGATGTCTGCCTGGAGGCCCAGGAAGCCATCGTCGATGTCCTGTGCCACAGGCTGTTCCAGGCCGCGCGCCGGAAGCGCGCCCGCGCCGTGTACCTGGCCGGGGGCGTTGCAGCCAACGGCAGGCTGCGTGAGCGCATTGCCGACGAGGCGGGGCGCCGGGGGCTGCACTTCCTGCCGCCCGAGCGTGTCTACTGCACCGACAACGCCGCCATGATCGCCTACGCCGGCTGGTGCCACCTGGCCGCCGGGCGCACCGATCCCCTGTCCCTCGACAGCTTCGCGCGGGCGCCCCTGGCCTCCTGGCGCTGACACCTGCCTGCCGGAGACGACCGCGCCGGCACCTATTTCGGGTTCCCGTCCTCAAGATCCAGCCCGGAACAGCCGAATAGCAGGGGGAACCGGACCACCGGGATCGCCGTCGGCAACGGACGGCCGTGGTCCGAATTGCCGTGCTGGCATGCGCTTTGCGTTCCGGTGCGATGATACCGGTGTCCCGTCGGGACCCGGTGGTGCTTCGCCTCTCAGACCGGGGATGTCGATGGCCGCCAAAGCCCGGATTCTCGTCGCCGATGACGAGCCGCACATCCGGAGAATCCTCCAGTTCCTGCTCGAACAGGAGGGTTTCGAGGTACGTCTGGCCGAGGACGGTGAAGAAGCCTGGCAGGCCGTGGCCAGCTTCCGACCGGACCTCGTCCTGCTGGATGTCATGATGCCCCGCCGGGACGGATTTTCCGTCCTCGAGATCATTCGTGCCGGGTTCGAGACGGCACGGCTGCCGGTGATCCTGCTGACGGCCAAGAGCGACGCCGCCGACAAGGTCCTCGGCCTGCGCGGCGGAGCCAACGACTACATCGTCAAACCCTTCAGCCACGACGAGTTGCTGCTGCGGGTGAGCAATCTACTTGAAGCCACGCGCCGGGAGCGGGAAGCCAACCCGCTGACCGGGCTGCCGGGCAACCGGGCGATCGAGCGCGAGATCCAGACACGGCTGGGCCGGGGCGACGACTTCGCGCTGATGTACGTCGACATCGACCGCTTCAAGAGCTTCAACGACCACTACGGCTACGCGCGCGGCGATCGCGCCATTTCGTACACCGCCGGCGTCCTGGTCGGCTGCGCCCAGAAGTACGGCCCCGGAGGGGTGTTTGTCGGGCATGTGGGCGGCGACGATTTCGTGGTTGCGACCGCGTCGGAAGGCGCCGGCGAACTGGGTCGCCGGATCATCGAGGAGTTCGATGCCGGCGTGGTGGCCCTGCACGACGCGCCGGACGCGGAGCGGGGGTATCTCGAGGTCGAGAATCGGGCCGGTGTCCGCGAACGATTCCCGCTCATCGCGCTGACCGTCGCCCTCATCACCGACGTCAGGGGCCGCTTCACGCATCCGGCCGAACTGAGCGACACCCTGGCCGAACTCAAGAAGTACGGCAAGGCGAACCCCCGCAGCGTCGTCGTGCGCGAGCGCCGGACGCGGCTGGGGGATCCCGAACTGATCATGACCTCAGGCACGAGCGCGGGCATCCCTGGCCCGGGCTCCGACGACCCGACACCGAAGTCCTGAGGCGAGGCGTCATGCAGACCATCACCTCCACACCGAGTGAAAGGGCGCGCGACGTCAATGCCGTCGCGGAGTTCTGGTCGCGCCTGTCGCTCGCCGGCGAGTCGCCGCTCGTGGTCGACACCATGGAGGCGGCGCTGGAGTCGTTGCGCCTCGTGCCCGGCTCGGCAGGCGTGGCAGTGGCGATCGACCCGCTGCAGGCCGCGGCCCTCGACGCCACCTGGGACACGGGCCGGCCCTGGTGCCTGGCCACCGCCCCGGACGGCAGTTCCGGCTGGAGCGCGCCGGCGGGCGGATGGCCCGCCGTGCGCTCGGCCGCAGCCGGCCGCAGCAACTGGTCGCAGGCGCCGCTGGCCGGCGCGGTGACCGTGGTGGCGGCCGGTGAACCGCCCGTCATGGTTCTGGCGATGGCGGGCGAAGCGGGGCCCGCAGCCGACGCGGCCCGACGGCAGGTGCTGGCACCGGTCGCAGCCTCGGCGATGGCGGCACTCAGTTCGCTGGCGGCACTGGCGGCGCTGCAGGCGGAAGTGGTCCGCCTGGCCGGCGAGAATCACGCCCTGGGCCGCCTGAACCGGCTCCAGGGCCGGTTCGTCGCCATGGCCAGCCACGATTTCAATGCGCCGCTCACGGCGATCACGGCCTACACCGAGGTGCTCCTGGGGCAGGTCGGCAACGAAGGCTTCCCGCACGCGGTCGAGTTCCTCGGTGTGATCCGCTCCGAGTCCGGCCGCCTGCTGCGCATGGTCGACCGCATCCTCGATTTCACGCGCGTCGAGTTCGGCCCGCAACTCATGACGCTCGAACCGGTCGAACTGTCGACGCTGGTTCACGAGGCCGTGCGCGCCCTGGCTCCCTCGAGCAACGCCCGCGGCCTGCAGGTGGCCGTCGAAGCGCCGGCGTTCCTGCCGCGCGCCGAAGTGGACGCCGACCTGATCCGTCAGGTGATCGTCAATCTGCTCGGCAACGCCGTGAAGTACACGCCCGCCGGCGGACACGTGCGCATCGTGCTGTCCGAGGAAGAGGCCTCCGTCGCGGTCAGCGTGCAAGACGACGGGCCCGGCATCCCGAGCGAGGACATCCGCCGCATCTTCCGCGAGTTCTACCGCGCCGAAGGCGCCGCGCAGCAGGCGGAAGGCTCGGGGCTCGGCCTGAGCATCGCGCGGCATATCGTGCAGTTGCACGGCGGGCACATCGAGGCGCGTCGCCTGCCGCAGGGCGGCAGCGAGTTCCGCTTCCTGGTGCCGAAGGAAATGGGCGAGCTGGCTGCCATGCCGCAGGTGACCGGACTGCAGGTGTCGCCCGAGAAGGCGTCGCAGCTGATCTCGGTGGTGCTGCGGACGGTCGCCGAGCTGTCCGGTTCGCTCGCGGTCGTGTTGATGCTGGGCGATGGGCGCGGCGCGCTGGTGCCGGTCGGCTCGCTTGGCCTGCGCCACGAGACGCGCCGGTTGCGGCCGGTCATCCTGACCGAGGCCTGGCGTCGGTTCCTGCTCGACGGGCGTGCGCAGAGGGATCCCGGCTCCATCGTCGGTGACCTCAACCTGGGCGCTTCCGGGGACATGGAGGAACGCCTCTACTGTCCGCTCGTTGACGGCGAGGAGCCTGTGGGCGTGATCATCGCCGGGCGCCGAACCGGCGAGGCCGGCTATGGCGCGCCCGAGCGCCAGCAGCTTGAGGTGCTGGCGCGCATCATCACGACGGCGCTGCGCCACTTCGAGGGCAACGAGCAGCGCGTGCTGGAGGCGTTGCAGGTTCTCCTGCAGACGCGCCGCACCGGCATTCCGACCTCGACCCCCGAAGCGCTGCACCTGGTGGCGCGCCTGGCCCGTTCACTCGGCCTGGGTGTGCCGGATGCGCGCCGGCTCCTGTATGCCGCGACCCTGCACGACGCCGGGATGGCGCGCGTCGAGGACGAGATCGTGCTGGGCGCCGCGCCGCTGAGCTGGGATGAACGGGACGAAGTGGACCGACATGTCGAACAGGGCTGCGACCTGGTCGCGCCGCTGCTGCCGGATCCCGCCGTGCGCAGCCTCATTCGCCACCATCACGAACGCATGGACGGCAGTGGCCATCCGGACGGCCTGTCCGGCGAGAGCATCCCGCTGGGGGCGCGCATCCTGGCCGTCGTCGATGCCTGGTTCTCGTTGACCAAGGACAGGCCCTTCCGCACCGGACTGGATCCCGCGGCGGCAATGGCCGAGATCCGTGCCAATGTCGGCACGCAGTTCGATCCGCACGTCGTCGATGCCTTCGAGGAACTCATGGCGACGCCGGAGTCCGGGACGACCTGAAATTCGACCAGCAGCCCGAGGAGCGAGCATGGCCCCGCGCCCGAGAATCCTGATCGTGGATGACGAGAAGCCCATCGCCACCCTGCTGGCGCAGACCTTCGCCAATGAAGGATTCGAGGTGGCGAATGCCCACGACGGGATCGACTGCATGAACAAGATGGCCTCGTTCCAGCCGGACGTGGTGATCATGGACATCATGATGCCGAAGCTGGATGGCGTCGATGCCACGCGCCTGATCCGACGCAACCGCATGCAGGGCGGCACGCTGATCGTGGCCCTGTCGGCCCGCGCGGACGAGGAGACGAGGGCCCGCATGAAGGAAGCCGGCGCCGACCTGTTCATGCGCAAGCCCTTCGTGATCGCCAAGCTGGTGGATCGCGTCGGTCGCATGCTGGCCGCTCGGTCGGGAAAGGTGTAGGCACCGTCAATGCCCTCGGCACGCGTCACAGCCCGCTTCGCTTCGCTGCTTGCCGCCATGGTGGCGGGCGCGGCGCTGCTGGCTGCCGTACGCGGCGACGGGGCGATGACCGCGGTCGCCGGCATCCTGCTGGCCGGGCTGGCCGGGCTCCTGCGCTGGCCGATGTCCCCTGTCGCGGCGGCCGCGGACACAGTGACGCCTGGTGTCGGTGAAGCCGACCCCGCTGCCCCGTGGCGTGCGAGGGTCCGCGCACTCGAGCGTATCCTGGCCGCCTCGAACCGCCTGAACTCGACGTACGCGCGCGGTGAACTGGCCGACCGGGTGGTCGCGACCGTGGTCGAACTGGGCGGCTTCAGGCGCGCATACCTGAGCCTCTGGGACGACACGGTGCATGCCTTCGTCGCCCGCTCCTTCGCCGGTCTCGATGCGGAAGAGGTGGCGGCGCTGGCGGCCGCTCCCGTCCCGCTGGGCGTCTTCGCGGAGTTGACGTCCCCGCAGCACCGCTACTCGAACTGTTTCCTGGTGCCGGGCGGCCCCGGCACGGACCAGACGGCTCCGGCGGCCGGGCCCTGGGGCAACGGCCTGCGCCTGGTGGCGCCTCTGGTCGCCGCTTCCGGTGAACGATTCGGCTTCCTGTGCCTTGCCGACCCCGTCGACGGTCGCGTTCCCGATCCCGACCGCCTGCGCCTGCTCGAGTTCCTGCTGCAGCAATCGTCCACGGCGCTGGAATCCGCGGAGATCTATGACCGGCTCGCGGCCCGCAACGCCGAACTCTCCGCGGCGTCGCGCAAGCTCGACAGCCTGGCCAAGATGAAGCGCAATTTCGTGGCGAACGTGAGTCACGAACTGCGCACGCCGCTCACCTCGATCTCCGCCTACAGCGAACTGCTGCAGTCGAACCTGGACAGCCTGTCGGGTGAATCGCTGGCCGAGTTCCTGCGCGTGATCCACACCGAGAGCCAGCGGCTCGGCGGCGTGATCAACGACATCCTCGAGATCAGCAGCATGGAGAAGGGGCGTCCGGCTCTCCACACGGCCGAGGTCGACCTGGCGCAGCTGCTGCGGCGCCAGTCGGAAAGCTGGTCGCGCCGGGCACATGAGCGTGGTTTGGAACTGGTTGTCGAGTCCGGCGAGGCGCCGATCTGGCTGCCTGCCGACCAGGTCCTGTTGCGCCAGATGCTGGACCATCTGGTCGACAACGCCATCAAGTTCACCTCGGACGGCGGCCGCGTGACGATCACGGTGAGCGAAGCCGGCACGGCGGCACGCATGACCGTCGAGGACACGGGCATCGGCATACCCGACGACAAGCTCGGCGAGATCTTCCAGTCGTTCTTCCAGGTCGATGGTTCCGCCACGCGCGCCCACAACGGGCAGGGCGTCGGCCTGGCGATCTGCCACGACATCGTGCAGCATCACGATGGCCGCATCTGGGCGGAGAATGTCGAACCGAAGGGCGCGCGGTTCACCGTGCTGTTGCCGCGCCGGGCGCCGGTCGTGCTCAATCGCGAGCAGGAGAACGTCGGTGCAGGCGGCCTCGAGCCGGGCGAGTTCCTGCAGCGCCTCATGCACTGGGTCGGCGGCAGTCTCGGCGTGCAGACGGCTGCCTTGATGGTCCCGGACGAGGACGGGCAGGCGCTGGTGGTCCGTGCCGCCATCGGCTTGCCGGGTGCGGTGGTGCAGGGCGCCCGCCTGCGTCGCGGCGCCGGCTACGCGGGTCGTGTCTGGGCGACCGGTCGTACGTTGCTGATCACCGACCTCAACGCCGGGCCGGACGGACCGCGTGAATCGAACGAGCCGCGCTACACGACACCGTCGCTGCTTTGCGTCCCCCTGCACGAGGGTGATCGCTGCGTGGGCGTCCTGACGGTCAACAACAAGATCGACGGCACGGCACTCGACGACGACGATCGCCTGTTGATGGAGGGCCTGGCGCCGCGCGTGGCCGGGCTGCTGGAGCGTTTCGCCTCCTGGAACCGCGAAGGGCTCTCGCTGCAACAGGTCCGCTACGCCCTGAGGGCGACGACAGCCGTCGGCCAGCCCTGTCGCGAGAGCCTGCACGGTATCTGCCGCGAGATCTGCCTGGCGACGGCGCGCCGGCTCGGCTTCGACCAGGAGGACCTGGCGGCGCTGGCGTTCGCGCTCCCTTACTACGACGTGGGGCTCAGCCGGGTGCCGCCGCAGCTGCTGGCCCGGGCGGGACGACTCGATGAAGCGGAGGAAAGGCTGGTCCAGGGTCACGTCGCGGCCGGCCTGGAGATCCTGGCGCCGCTTGCCGTGGATCCGCGCGTCCGGCGCCTGATCCGTCACCACCACGAGAATGTCGATGGCACCGGCTACCCGGCCGGCCTGGCCGGCGAGGCCATCCCGGTCGGGGCGCGCCTGCTGCGGTTGACCGACACCCTGGCGGCCCTGCTCAGCCGGCGGCCGTGGCGCGGCGCCTGGACCCTGGAAGCGGCCACAGCCGAGCTGCGTGACCATTCCGGCAGCCGCTACTGTCCGCGGCTGACGCCCGAATTCCTGGTGGAAGTGGACTCGCGGCGCGAACGCATCCTTGCGCTGCAGGTTGACGCGGGCATGGCCGGCGAACTGCGTCGCCCCGTTCTCGATCGTGAAGGGATGGTCTCGGTCCGGGACTAGGAACCGGACCGCGTGCGACCCGGGCTCAGGTCCGTCGGTCGCCTGCCGATAGATGCCGATAACCGAACCGCTGCCGAGGAGGACCGAGACGTGCGCAGGATCCTGATCGCCGACGACGAACACAACATCCGTCATATCCTGGACTTCAGCCTGAATGTCGAGGGCTTCGACGTGATCTCCGCGCAGGACGGGGAGGAAGCCCTGGAGCTGGCTGCCAGCGAAGCGCCCGACCTGATCATCATGGATGTCATGATGCCCGGTTGTGGCGGTGTCGAGGCCTGCCGGCGCCTGAAGGCCGACACGCGCACACGGAATATACCGGTCATCCTGCTGACGGCGCGCTCGAGTCGCGAGGACCGCGAGGCGGGCGAAGCGGCCGGCGCCGCGGAGTACGTCACCAAGCCTTTCAGCCCCCAGAAGGTCATCGACCTGGTGCAGTCCATCCTCGGTGTGGCCCAGGAGTAGCCTCCGGCGGCAGCAGCGATCTCGAACAGGGCGTGGATTCGGGGACCGGCAGCCGCCGGTCCCTTGCTGTGCCGCAGGTGCGGCACGGCGTGCCGATGGACGCACCCGCCGTGCCGCGCTACCATGCCGACCCCGGGACGCGAATGACCATCGAGAGGGAAACGATGACGGCGGGTGGACAGAAGGTGGCAGGGCAGGGTCCGCGGTCCGTGCAGCGCCTCGAAGTGGCGCTTCCCGTGCCGCTGCCGCAGACGTTCACCTACCTGCACCTGCCGGGCGTGGAGCCGTCGTCGCGCGTTGTGGAAGCCGGCGACCTGGTCGAGGTCGTCTTCGGGCGTCGAAAGCACGTGGTGGGCCTGGTGGTACAGGCCGACGCGCCCGCACCGCCGCAGGCGCCGGCCGAGCCGGCGGAAGGTTCGGCGCCGGCGATCCGGCTGCGCGACATCACCCGCGTGCTGCCGGTCGAGTACCGCCTCGTGGGCGAGCGGCGGCGCCTCGCCGACTGGCTGGCCACCTATTACGCCTTGCCGCTGGGCGAGGTCGTACCGCTGTTCCACCCGCCCTCGCCGGGCACGACCGTGCGCCAGGGACGCCGCGCGGCGCCGGCGGGCTACCCGACTGTCGACGGCGCCGTGACGCACCTGACGACCGCACAGCAAGTGGCCGTTGACGACGGTCGGCAGCGCCTGGGCGGCCGCACGTTTTCGGCCGTGCTGCTGCACGGCGTCACGGGCAGCGGCAAGACCGAGGTCTACCTGACGCTGATCGCCACGGCGCTGGAGATGGGGCGTGGCGCCCTGTTCCTGCTGCCCGAGATCGCGTTGACGCCGCAGACACTGTCGCGCATCGCCGCGCGATTCGGCAACGATGTCGCCGCGGTGCACAGCGGGTTGTCGGCCGGGCAGCGCAGCCGCGTCCATGAACAGGCGGCACGCGGGGAGACGAGGGTCGTGGTCGGGCCGCGGTCGGCCCTGTTCGCCCCCGTGCGCGATCTCGGCCTGATCGTCGTCGACGAGGAACACGAGAGTTCCTACAAGCAGGACGAGAAGCCCCGCTACCATGCCCGCCACGCCGCGCTGGTGCGCGGGCGCGAGTGCGGCGCTCTGGTGGTGCTCGGGTCGGCCACTCCCGACCTCGAATCCCTCGCCAACGCGCGTGACGGCCGCTACGGATTGTGGGAACTGCCCGAGCGCATGGGTGTCCCGCTGCCGGAGGTGGCGATCGTCGACGTGCGCGGCGCCGCCTCGCCTGACGGAGTTTCGCCGGAGCTCGATGCGGCCGTTTCGGCGGCGCTCGAACGCCGTGAGCAGGTCATCCTGTTCTACAATCGACGCGGGTTCGCCCGTTCACTCCAGTGCGCCGGCTGCGGCACGGCCGCTGCGTGCCCCGACTGCGACATCGCCGTCACCTATCACCTGCGCCCGCGGCGCCTGCTCTGCCACTACTGTGGCCACACGCGACCGGTGCCCCCATCGTGCGAGGAGTGCGGACACGCCGCGTTCCTGCCCTCGGGCGCGGGTACGGAACGGCTCGAACTGCACCTGCAGGGGCGCTTTCCGCAGGCGCGTCTGCTGCGACTGGACCGCGACACCACCTCGGGGCGTGACAGCCATCACCGGATCCTCGGGGCGTTTGCGCGAGGCGAAGCCGACATCCTGCTGGGGACGCAGATGGTGGCCAAGGGGCACCACTTCCCGGGCGTGTCACTGGTGGGCGTGCTGGCCGCCGACGACGGGCTGGCCATGCCGGACTTCCGCGCGGCCGAGCGCTCGTTCCAGCTGCTGTCGCAGGTCGCCGGGCGCGCCGGCCGCGCGGCGCAGGGGCAGGTCATCCTGCAGACGTGGCAACCGGAGCACCCGGTCATCGTCGCGGTCGCGAGCCACGACTTCCGGGCTTTCGCGGCGGCGGAACTGGATGTGCGCCGGACGCTCGGCTACCCGCCCTACCGGCGGCTGGCCCGGGTCGGCATCGCCGCCCGCGCACAGGCCGAGGCGGCCGCAGCCGCCGCCGCGCTCGGAGGCGCCCTGCGCGAGCAGTTCGCCGGCGATGCCATTGTCGTACTGGGACCGGCGCCGGCCGTCTTCGAGCGCCTCATGGATCGCTACCGCTTCCAGGTGCTGCTGAAGGGCGATCTCCCGCTGCGTCACAAGGCCTGGCTGGCCGGCTGCCTGCGCACTTTGACGGTCAGCTTCCCCGGGGTGGAGGTCATGCTCGACATCGACCCGGTCTCCTCCTATTGAGGCCCGGGCCGGACCGGATTCGCGGTCGACGGCGCACCATCGGTTCTGTTATCATCAAAGATCAAGCTGGAACCGGTGGCGCCCGGAGGGTGCCCCGGGTGGGTGTGCCGTCGCCCAAGCTGCCTTTCTGAAAGGACTTCCGGATGCTCCGCTTAGCCCGCCCGCTGGCCGTCGTCATTCCGCTTTTCCTGTTCGTCACGCTGGCGGGGCTGCTGCCGGCCGTGGCCGGGGCTGCCGACCTGGATTCCCTGCGCCGCGAGATCGAGGCCAACGGCTGGTCGTTCACCGTCAACGACCATTTCACGTCGACCCTCACCGAGGCCCGCAGGGCCGGACTGCGCGGCTACGCGCCGCCACCGGGGTACGACAAGGAACTGGCGAGCCACCTCGTGATCCTGCCGCAGGACAAGACGCTGCCGTCCAATTTCAGCTGGGTCGACCAGGGCGGCGTCACCCCGGTCAAGGACCAGAGCTCGTGCGGCAGCTGCTGGGCGTTTGCGGCGACCGCCGAGCTCGAGGCCCACATGAAGATCCGGTACGGCGTGACGCTGGACCTGTCGGAGCAGCAGGTGGTCTCGTGCAACAACTACGGCGCCGGCTGTGACGGGGGCTGGGCGGATGCGGCCTATGCCGTTTTCCAGCAGAAAGGCGGCGTGCTCGAGAACTGCCACCCGTACCTCACCGCCGATCCGCCGCAGGCGCCGTGCCTCCAGGACCAGTTCCTGAAGTTCGCCTGGGTCACGGGCTACCGCTATATCAGCAACAACGTCACCCAGATCAAGACGGCGCTGCTCGATGGTCCCGTATGTACAGGCATCGATGCCGACGCGGCATTCGAGGCCTACGAGAGCGGCTGCTTCGATTCGCCGGGCAGCTACGTCAACCATCTCGTGCTCATCGTGGGCTGGGACGACCGCGCGTGCGGCGGCAACGGTGCCTGGCTGATCAAGAACAGCTGGGGTCCGGGCTTCGGGCAGTCGGGCTACATCTGGGTGCAATACGGCGCGGCCCGCACAGGGAATGATGTCACGCAGTTGACCTGCGCGCCGCCGACGACGGCCTTCGCGATCGATTCCCTGCTGGGCACCGAGCCGTTGATGGCCGGCGCCACCGTGCCGGTGACCTGGTCGACGTCCGGCGCGGGCGTGGGCACGGTCGACCTCAGGCTCGGCTGGGACGGCCTGTGCAGCGATGTCGTGATCGCCGCGGGCGTGCCCAATACGGGACACTACGACTGGGTCGTTCCCAACACCTCGGCAACCGCGGCGCGACTGTTGATCAGCGCCTCGGCCGGCACGCGCTACGGCTACGAGTTCGCGGACCGGCCGTTGCAGATCGTCGGGCACCGCACGCGCTACGTCAGTGCGGCCGGCAACAACACCGCGCCCTACGAAACGCCGGCGACAGCGGCGCATTCCATCGCCGACGCCGTGGCCGCGTGCGCCGGCCATGATACCGTCCTGGTGGCCGGCGGCGACTACACGTCGCGCATCACCGTCAGTTCCACCGTCCGGCTCCTCGGCTCCTGGAATGCCGCATTCACGGCGCAGGATCGGCTGGCCCACCCGACGCGCGTCGAGTGCGGTGGCTCGGCACTGCGGTTCAACGCGGCCGCCGGCGACTTCTCGCTGGTGGACAACTTCGTGTTCGAGAACTGCTACGGCGGCAACGGCTCGGCCCCGGTGCCGGGGCAGCATGGCGGCGCGATCTTCGTCCAGGATGCGGCGCCGACCATCCGCAACTGCGAGTTCCGGAACAACCGCGCGGCACTCGGATCGAACGTCGGGTACGGTGGTGCCATCTGCGTGCTCGGCGGGCAGCCAAGCGTGGATTCCTGCGTGTTCACCGGCAATCGCGCCACGCGCGGCGGTGCCATCAGCGCCATCGGCGCTGAGGTTGCCATCACCAACTGCACGTTCACCGCCAATGCCTGTGCCGACAGCGCCGACGGCTGCTTCGGGGCCGCACTGCACGGCCAGTCATCGCAACTGGACGTGGTCGGCGGGAGCATTGACGGCAACGGCTCCTGTTATCGCGGCGGCGCCATGTACATTGCCGGCGGCGCGGCAACGCTCACGGACGTCTCGGTGAAGGGCAATCGCGCACGCTTCGGCGGCGGCGGCTTCGCGGTTGCCGGTGGTTCGCTGGAACTCGCGCGCGGGCTCGTCGAGGGCAACACCGTCGCCCTGGGCAACGGCGGCGGCGCCGAGTTCGAGGGCGGCCTGATCGCCGCGCGCAACACGATCTTCCGCGGCAACCGCGCACCCGGTCTCGGCGGCGGCATCGTGGGACTGGGGCTCGGCGGTTCGATCGAGAACTGCCTGGTCGACGGCAACAGCGGCGGTTCGGTGGGCGGCTTGCTGGCGACGGCCTCCGGTGCGTTGGCCGTCCGCAACAACATCGTCGTGCGTAACGCCGGCGGTGGCCTGACTGTGGTGGGGGCAGGCGCCGCTGCCGATTGGAACAACGTCTGGGGGTAATCCCGGTGGCGACTATCCCGCCGGATCACAGCCCGGCGCCAACGATCTGGGGCGCGACCCGCTGTTGGCGGCCGCGCCAGGCGATTGCGCCCTCGGCGAGCATTCGCCCTGCCTGGACCGGGGCGATCCCGAACCGGCCTGTGCCGACCCCGACGGTTCCCGGGCCGATATCGGCGTGCATGGCGGCCCCGGGGCCGTCATGGTGGCCCCGCCCGCGGTGACCGGGGCGGCCGTCACGGCGCTTGGCGGCGGGCACATCCGCCTGAGCTGGACGGCGTCACCAGCCACGGACATCCACCACTACGTGGTCTATCGCGACTCGGCGTCCGCCTTCGTGCCGTCCCCGGCGAAGGCCGTGTCGATCGTGGCGCACCCCGCAGTGCAGCTGGAGGAGGCGCCGCCGGCCGGGCCGTGGTACTACGTGGTCTCGGCCGTCGATGCGACCGGCCACGCCGGCGGCTTCAGCGCGCAGGTCGCCGCCTGGTCTGCGGCGACGCCGGTACCGGACGCCGGGTTGCCCGCGGCGCTCGCGGTCGCCTCGGTCAGGCCCAACCCCTTCAATCCGCGCACCGTGGTTTCGTTCGACGTGCCGCGCACCGGCACCGTCCGGTTGGCGATCCACGACCTGCGCGGCCGCGTGGTGCGGCGCCTGCTCGACGGCAATCTGGAAGCCGGCCGGCACGAGGTGCGATGGGACGGCACGGACGAAGGCGGACGGCCGGCTGCAGCCGGCGTCTACCTGCTGCGCCTGAGGCAGGGCGACGAGGCGGTCTCGTCCAAGCTGGTACTCGCGAAATAGGGTCGGGCTCAATCGAGCCAGCGGATGAGGTCAGCCGTCTCGACGCTGCCCTCGAGGTCGAGTTGACGCAGGCCACGGGGCAGGACCCAGCGCACGCGGCCGCCCTTGCGCTTCTTGTCGGCCTGCACCAGCCGCTCCAGTTCCGCAGCCGGGGGCGCCGCGCAGCGCGTGGGCAAACCACAGGCGTCGAGCAGTTCGTTCACGCGGACGGCGAGAGTCAGTGGACACAGGCCGCGGTCGGCGGCGATGCGGAAAACGACCGCCATGCCGATCGCCACCGCCTGGCCGTGCGTCAGGGGTGATGCGGAGCCGGCGCTGTACGATTCCAGCGCATGCCCGAGCGTGTGGCCGAGATTCAGGGCGCGACGCGGTCCATGCTCGTGGAAATCCCTGCCGACGATATCCGCCTTGACCGCCGCGGCACGGCCCACCCAGGCCCGCCAGGGCAATGCTCCGAGCACACCGCTGACGGCCTCGGCATCCGGACCGGATTCCGGGCCGAACATCCTGCGCAGTTCATCCCCCGACAACTCGAGCTCGACGAACAGCCCCGGGTCGCCGATCACGGCGGTCTTGATCATCTCGGCCAGTCCGTCACGCCACCCGGCGCGCGGCAACGAGACCAGGAATCCGCAATCGACCATGATGCCGGCCGCGGGATGGAAAGCGCCGACCTGGTTCTTCAGCCCGGCGGCGTTGATCGCCGTCTTGCCGCCGATGGCGGCATCGATCATGGCCAGGAGCGTCGTCGGCACGCTCACCCAGCCGATACCGCGCTGCCAGGTGGCAGCTGCGAATCCCGCCGCATCGAGCAACGCCCCGCCGCCGATGCCGACGATGGTCCCGTCGCGCGGCACGGCGCGTTCGGCCAGCCAGGCGTAGATCCCCGCCAGCGTCTGCAGCTGCTTGACCGGTTCCCCGCCTGCCAGCACCAGCGTGCCGGAGCGGTCCGGGTCGCAGCCGTGCTGCAGTTGCTCGAGCCACGCCGGCTGCAGGCGGGCCACGGCTTCATCGACGATGTAGACCGGCGGCGGCTGGGGGATGAACCGCGACAACTCGAGTGCGGCCAGCGGGCCCAGGACGATACGGCTCGGCTGGCCGTCGAGAACCATGTCGATGATGCGGGATTCGTGGCTCACTGGCTTCCCTGTCCGCAGGCCCGGGTCGCGCGCAGCGCCAGCGACGGCCAACCGGGTAAGTCCTTGATTTGATTGTAATTTTCATTGTCGGCGCGTTAACAACCAGCCGCGTTTTGGTTTGTTTCGCTGCTGGCCCGACACTACCTTTGCCGCGTCCGATGGCAGAATCTACAACGGCGGCGGCCCGATTGCCACGGTGGCCGCGCGCGCCATCAGTCGGCAGGACACTGCCGGCACGCGACAGGAATGCAAGAACAAGGAGTGAGGCGCATGTCAGGTAAGATGGTCGAGATCCGCTGGCACGCCCGCGGCGGCCAGGGCGCCAAGACCGCTGCCATGTTCCTGGCCGAAGCGGTCCTGACGAAGGGCAAGTACGGGCAGGGATTCCCCGAGTACGGTCCCGAGCGACGCGGCGCGCCGATGCGCGGCTTCACGCGGATCTCCGACATCCCGATCCGGCGCCACTGCATGATCGAGAACCCGGGTATCGTCATCGTGCTCGATTCCAGCCTCCTGGACAGCCCCGCCGCCGGCGTGACTGCCGGGACCGCGGCGGGCACGGTTTTCCTGGTCAATACCACCGACGCGCCTGCCGTCGTCAGCAAGAAGCTGGGCGTCAAGGGCGCGAAGGTTCATACGGTCGATGCGACCGGTATCGCGCTCGAGACGATCGGGCGGCCCATCCCCAACATGCCGATGGTCGGCGCGCTTCTCGCGGTCAACGACATGTTGAGCCTGGATGAGCTCAAGGGCGCCCTCGTCGAGCAGCTGAGCAGCAAGTTCTCGCAGGTGGTCATCGACGGCAACCTGGCCGCGATCGATCGCGCCAACAAGGAGCTGGTGTCGGCATGAGCATGATCAGCACGAAAGACCTGCACGAGGGCGGCATCATCCGCGAAGCGGGCAATTCCGCCACGTACAAGACCGGCGATTGGCGCACGTTCGTGCCGCAGTTCGTCGCGGAGAACTGCATCCACTGCATGTTCTGCTGGATCTACTGCCCGGACACCGCCATCGAGATCGATGCGTCCGGTCCCAAGCCCGTCATGAAGGGCATCATCCTGGACCACTGCAAGGGCTGCGGCATCTGCGCCCACGAGTGCCCGCCCGCGAAGAAGGGCAAGGCTGCGCTCGTCATGGTCCGTGAAGAAAAATAGGCACCCGCCGGAAAGGAACCGAGGCATGGAGCAGAAACTCGTCGCACTGTCCGGCAATGAAGCGGTGGCCTATGCGTTCAAGCAGGCCCGTCCGCATGTTGCCGCGGCATTCCCGATCACTCCGCAGACGGAGATGATGCACAAGTACGCGGACTTCGTCGCCAACGGCGAGTCGTCCACGGAGATGATCCTGGTCGAGAGCGAGCATTCGGCGATGAGCGCGGCCATCGGGTCCGCTGCCGCCGGCGCCCGCACGTTCACGGCGACGAGCAGCGCCGGGTTCGCGTTGATGTGGGAAGTGGTGTATATCGCCGCCTCGTTGCGCCTGCCGATCTGCATGGCACTGGTCAATCGGGCCCTCAGCGGCAACATCAACATCCACTGCGACCACAGCGACAGCATGGGCGGCCGGGATGCCGGCTGGATCCACCTGTTCAGCGAGAACGCGCAGGAGTCCTACGACAACGCCGTGATGTCCTGGCGCATCGCCGAGCACATGGACGTTCGCCTGCCGGTGATGGTGAACTACGACGGCTTCATCATCAGCCACACCGCCGACGCCCTCTACATGCTGCCGGACGACGTGGCCTGGAAGTTCATCGGCAAGTACAAGCCGGCGTACACGCTGCTGAACCCGGAGAAGCCGATCACGGTCGGGCCCTTGGACCTGACCGACTACTACTTCGAGCACAAGACCAGCCAGCTGGCCGCCTACGACAAGGCCCCGGCGATCATCCAGCAGGTCAGCGACGAGTTCGCCGACCTCACCGGACGCCGCTACGGCTTCGCCGAGGAGTACCGGCTCGACGACGCGGACATGGTGATGGTGCTGCTGGGCTCGAGCGCCGGCACCTGCAAGGACGTCATCGACCAGTACCGCGAGAAGGGCGTGAAGGTGGGCCTGCTCAAGCTGCGCACGTTCCGTCCCTTCCCGGCCGCGTACCTGGCGAAGGTGCTGAGCGGCCGCAAGGCAGTCTGCGTGCTCGACCGCTCGGCCAGTTTCGGCGGCCAGGGCGGCCCGCTGTTCATGGAGACCCGCTCGGCCATGTACGGCCTGCAGGTGCCCGTGCACGGTTACATCTACGGGCTGGGCGGCCGCGACTTCGACCTGAAGCAGGCGGCGACGGTCATCGAGAACCTGCAGAAGGTCGCCGCCGGCGGCGAACTCAAGGACATCAACCTGCTGGGCGTCAGGCTCTAGGAAGGGAGGCACGACATGGCTGTCAATCTCAAGCAGTTGACCCAGAACGAGGACCTCCTGGCCGGGGGCCACCGCGCCTGCGCGGGCTGCACGGGCGCGAATATCCTGCGCCAGATCATGCTGACGGCGGGCCAGGACACCGTCGTGGGCGGCGCCACGGGTTGCATGGAGGTCATCACGACCATCTTCCCGTACACCGCCTGGAAGACATCGTTCATCCACAGCGCGTTCGAGAACTGCGCGGCGACCATCAGCGGCGTCGAGACCGCGTACCGCTCGCTCAAGAAGCACGGCGAGCTGCCGGTGCAGCGCGACAAGATGAACTTCATCGCTTTCGGCGGCGACGGCGGCACCTACGACATCGGCCTGCAGTCGCTGTCGGGCGCCATGGAGCGCGGCCACAACATGCTGTACGTCTGCTACGACAACGAGGCGTACATGAACACCGGCATCCAGCGCTCGAGCGCGACGCCGCTGGGCGCGCATACCTCGACGGCGCCCGCCGGCTCGGTCAAGCAGGGGAAGGAACAGAACCGCAAGGACCTGACGAAGATCCTCGTGGCGCACAACATCCCCTACGTGGCGCAGACCACGCCGTACCACTGGAAGGACCTGGCCACCAAGGTGGAGAAGGCCCTGGCCTGTGACGGCCCCGCGTTCATCAACATCCTCATGCCGTGCACGGTGGGCTGGCACTTCGACCCCGCCATCGGCATGGAGCTGGCCAAGGAAGCGGTCGAGAACAACTTCTGGCCGCTGTTCGAGGTCGAGAACGGTGTCTACACCATCAACCACAAGCCGAAGGACCCGGCGCCGGTGGTCGAGTGGATGAAGAAGCAGGGCCGCTTCAAGCACCTCTTCAAGCCGGGCAACGAGCACCTCCTCGAGGCCAGCCAGGCGACCGTGGACAGGGAGTGGAAGAAGCTGCTCAAGCTGGAGGCATCGACGCAGGACTGAACGGGGCCCCGACGGTCCGTCAGCACATGCACGCAGGGGAGCCCGGGCGGCAACGCCCGGGCTCTTTTCCATGTGCGGCGGCGCCGTTGCCGTGGTCGGGCATTGTCAGCGGGGCGGACGTGACGTTATCGTGGGCAGTTCCTGAACGGAACCGGGCGCCGGGGGAGAGGACCGCATGAACCGTCGCATTCTGGTGGCTTTGGCCATCGCCTTCGGGGGCGCCGTACTGCTCTCGTTCACCGAGGCGCCGGTGCGCACCATCTGGCCGCCGTTGGCCGCCCTGCTGGTGATCGCCACGACGCGCCACGCCCTGGCCGGCCTGCTGGCGGGCGCGTTCGCCGGTGCCCTCATGCTGGCCGGCGGCGACCCCTGGCAGGCCCTACCTTGGCCTGTTCGCCGACCATCTGGCGCCCAGCCTGCGCAGCAGCTGGAAAGTGGGCGCGGTGGCCTTCACGCTGGTCCTGGGCGGCTTTGCCGCCGTGCTCGAGCGCGGGGGCGGCTTCGCGGCGCTCGTGCAACGATGGGTGCGGCCCGGGCCCGGCGCCGCCCGCAGGCTCGAGACGGCCGCAACCGGGCTGGGGATGGTCTGTTTCTTCGACGGCCTGGCCAACAGCATGGTCGTCGGCCGCGTCTGCCGTGAACTCGGCGATCGCAGCGGCGTCCCGCGCGTGAAGCTGGCCTACATCGTCGACTCGACGTCCTCGGCAGTGGCCTGCGTGGCCCTGGTCTCGACCTGGATCGCGTTCCAGTTGTCGATGATCGCCGAGTCCTTCGCCATGGCGGGAAGGCCGGCCAATCCCTATACCGTCTTCCTGCATTCGCTGCCCTACAATTTCCACTGCTGGTTCACCATCGTCCTGCTCTTCGTCGCGGTGAGGGCGCGCTTCCACCCGGGGCCGATGGGCGCGTACGAACGTGCCGCCCTGGCGGGGCGGGCAGGCGGGCCGGCGGCCTCCACGGATGACGGCGGCCAGGTCATGTCGCGGGGCACCTTCGGCCCGGCCGCGCGCGCCACGCTGCTGCCGATCGGCGTGCTGCTCGCGACCTTCCTCGCCGGCTTCGTGGCCCTGGGTGCGCCGCGACCGCTCTGGCCCCTGTCGCGGGAGAAGGTGGTGGCGGCCTTCGGATCGGACGCGGGCCCGCTCGTCCTGGTGCTGGCCGGCCTCGTCGCCACGCTGGCTGCCGTGGCCTGGTACCCTCGCGGGGCGTCAGGGGGGCGCGGGGCGATTCCGGGCGCCTTTGCCGGTGGCGTCCGCACGATGGGCGGGGCGATCTGGATCCTGCTCGCGGCCTGGATGCTGGGCAGCGTGCTCGAGGCGCTGGGCACCGCTCGTGCGCTCACCGCACTGCTGGTGGCCAGCGGCACGCTGGCCCTGATGCCACTGTTGACCTTCGTCACCGGTGCGGCCATCTCCTTCGCGACGGGCACCTCGTGGGGCACCATGGGCATCCTGTTCCCGCTGGCGGTGCCTGCCGCCGCCGCTGCCGGCGGCGACGAGCAGTTGCTTCACGTCATCGTGGCTGCGGTGTTCAGCGGCGCCGTCTTCGGTGACCACTGCTCGCCGTTCAGCGACACGACTGTCGTGACGGCGATCTCCTGCGGCGTCGAGACGCACGACCACGTCGTCACGCAGATGCCGTACGCGCTCATCGCCGCGACCGTGGCCTGCCTTGTAGGCTTCCTGCCGGCCGGGCTGGGCTTCCCGGTTGCCGGGTCGCTCGTGCTGGGGACCGCACTGATCCTGTTGCTGCCGCGACTGTGGCCCGGCGCCGTGACCCGCGGGGGAGGACCGATGAGAGACCTGCGATCCGAGTTCCTGCTGCGCCCGGATGTCGTGTTCCTCAACCACGGCTCGTTCGGGGCGTGCCCGCGACCGGTGTTCGACGAGTACCAGCGTTTGCAGCGTGAGCTGGAGGCCGAGCCGGTCGACTTCCTGCACACGGCGCGCACGTTGCCGGGCCGGCTGGCCGCCGCGCGCGCCGAACTGGCTGCGTTCGTCGGCGCGCAGCGCGACGACCTCGTCTTCGTCCCCAACGCCACCTGGGGCGGGAACGTCGTGGCGCGCTCGCTGCGCCTGTCTCCGGGTGACGAGGTACTCACGACCGATCACGAATACGGCGCCATGGAGCGCACCTGGACCTTCGCCTGCGAAAAGGCGGGCGCGAGCCTCGTCCGCTGCCGCTTGCCCCTGCCCCTGGGCGGGCCGCAAGAGGCCGTCGACGCCGTCTGGCGCGGGGTCAGCAGCCGGACGCGCGTGCTGGTGATCAGTCACATCACATCGCCGACTGCGCTGGTCCTGCCCGTGGCCGAACTGGTACACCGTGCGCGTGAACAGGACATCTTCACCTTCATCGACGGTGCGCACGCGCCGGGTCAGGTCCCGCTCGACCTCGACGCGCTCGGAGCCGACTGCTACACCGGCAACTGCCACAAGTGGCTGCTGTCGCCGAAGGGGGCCGGCTTCCTGCATGTGCGACGGGACCGCCAGGAACTGGTCGAGCCCCTGGCCGTCAGCTGGGGCTGGCGCGCCGACCAGCCCGGGCCCAGCCGATTCGTCGACGAGCACGACTGGACAGGCACGCGCGACCCTTCCGCCTGCCTGTCCGTACCCGCGGCGCTGGCGTTCCGTCGCGAACACGACTGGGATCGCATCATGGCCGGCTGCCGCGACCTGACCCGCGAAGCCCGTCGCCTGCTGCTGGCGGTGACCGGACAGGCCGCTCCGTGCCCCGAGGAACCGTGGCTGGCGCAGATGGCAGCGGTGCCTTTGCCGCCGGTCGACCCGGTGCGCCTGGGCACGGCCCTGCGTGAGCGGCACAAGATCGAGGTTCCGGTGACCATGCACGACGGCAAGCCCTGGTTGCGCGTCTCCCTCCAGGCCTACAACAGCCTGCGCGACATCGAGATGCTGGTCGCGGCGCTGCGCACCGAGCTCTGAGCGCCCAGCCCGGGCTTCCGGCAGCGCCCTGGCCGCCGCGTGGAGCAGGGAAAATAATTGTGGCAACAACTATCGCGCTAACATATAATGGGCCGGTGCCCGAAAGGAAGATGGCCAGGGATGACACTGCGGCAGGAACTCCGGATGAAGCGGAAGTTCAGTTTCCCGGAAGAGGAACTGAACCTGAACCTGCAGCGTACCGTGGGGCTGCTGGGCAAGCCGGTGTACGGCTTCCTCAAGGCCCACGGCCTCAGCCTGGCCCAATACAACATCCTTCGCATCCTGCGCGGACAGCCCGAGCGGCGGTTGCCCTGCCGCCAGATCGGACTGCGCATGGTGACGCGGGAGCCCGACGTCACCCGCCTGCTCGATCGTCTGGAAAAGGACGGGCTGGTGGAGAGGGTGCGTTCGGGCACGGACCGCCGGGTGGTCATGATCTCGATCACGGCGGCAGGGCTCAGGTTGCTGACGGCGCTCGACGAGCCCATGCGGCAGATCCACCGGGACTCACTCGGGCACCTGACCCGGGCCGAGATACGAGAATTGAACCGGCTCCTGGTCAAGGCCAGGCAGCCTTTCCTCGAAGGAGAGGACCATGAATAAGCAGATGCGGCGACTGTTCCCGATGCTGATCCTCGGCCTGTTGACCATGGCGATGCCCGCCCTCGGCGCGGAATACGAGATCGACACCGCGCACAGCGCCATCGCCTTCAAGATCAAGCACCTGACGATCAGCAGCGTCAAGGGCACCTTCGACGACTTCAGCGGCACCTTCACGTTCGACCCGGCAAGCCCCGCCTCGGCAGCGGTCGAGGCCGTCATCCAGACGGCGTCCATCAGCACCGGCAACGAGAAGCGCGACGAGCACCTGCGCGCGCCCGACTTCTTCGATGCCGCGCAGTTCCCGACCATCACCTTCAAGTCGACCGGCCTGACGATGTCGAGCCCGACCGAAGGCATGCTCAAAGGCAACCTGACGATGCACGGCGTGACGAAGGAAGTGGCGCTGGCCCTGACCTTCAACGGGACGATCAAGGATCCCTGGGGCAACGACAAAGCCGGCTTCTCGGCGTCCGGCAAGGTCGATCGCACCGAGTTCGGCCTGTCGTACGGGAAGGTCATGGAAGGCGGCGGGTTGATGATCGGCAACGATGTCGAGTTCAACATCGAGATCGAGGCGACGGCGAAGAAGTAGTCGCTTCCGGCGGTTTCGCCCGAGGGAGTCCGGCCTGGCCGGGCTCCCTTTCCCTTGCCGGCACCGCCTAAGCGGGGCCGTCACCACGGGTGGCGGCCAGGACGACGAACCTCGCATCGCCGTCCACCAGTTCATGGCTGCCGAAGATGCGGTCGATCTTGACGTGGTGCCCAAGGTGGCGATTGCCGACGACCAGCAGGCGGCCGCCCGGGCGCAGCGCCGCCCGCGCCTGCGTGAACAACCGGGCGGCGGCGACATCGGCCACCGCGTGGCCGTCGTGGAACGGCGGGTTGCACACCACCAGGTCCAGCGTGGCCGGTTGCGCATCGGCCAGTCCGTCCCCGACGTTGAATGCCACCCGTGACGCATCACCGAAAACGCCGGCGTTGCGCGCGAGGTTGGCCATCGCGCAGGCCACGGCGCGATGCGATGCGTCGACGCCCAGAACCTGCGCACACGGGCAACGGCGCGCCAGGGCCAGCGCCAGGACACCGTCCCCACAGCCGAGGTCGACGGCCGCGAGCGGCGTCTCCACCGCCGGAAGGTGCCGCAGCAGCAGGGCGGCGCCGCCGTCGAGGCGACCGCCCCCGAAGACGCCCGGTGCACCGCACAGGGCGAGCCCGTCCGCGGCCAGATCGTACCCCGCCGATTCAGGGACCGGTCCGGGGGGCGGCGCCGTGAATCGTGCCGGGCCCAGTCGCGCCTTCTTCCAGCCGGGTGTAGTCGGCGCGGGCCCGATCAGGGACTCGAGCAGCCGCCAGGCGCGGGTCGGCGTGTGCTTGATCATGCCGCCGGCCACGACTTCGGCGCCCGGCGCCAGCACTTCCCGCAACCGTCGCAGCGTGTCGCTGAAGGCGTCGAGGTCCTTGGCAATGCGCACCAGGGCGAGGTCGAAGGGCCCGGCCGGCAGCTCCGTCGCCGGCACGAAGGGCACCGCATCGGCCGCCAGGCCGTTCGCACGGAGGTTGGCCGCGAGGGCCAGGCGCCCCAGTTGCGAGTCTCCCCAGGCCACGGGGTGCAACCCTGCCAGAGCCACACCGAGGGCGCCCCAGTGGTCATCGACCAGGAGCACACGCACTCCGGGCGCCACCGCGTGCTCGCGCAACCGCCGCAGGAAATACTCGTCGGCGGCGTCCCAGGCCTGCAGGCTGTCGGCGGCAATGGCCGGCCAGCGACCGATCGTCAGTTCCCGCCCTTCGAGTGACTGCCAGCCCATCTTTCCCCCGGGCGCTGCCGCCGCGCCACTTCAGCATCGCCAGTTGCCGCCGATCCGTATACGCTGAACCCGGACCCGGAACCCGACCGGAGCGTGACGATGACCCAGCCTGTCGCCGACTTCGCGCCTTTCGACGCCCTGATGCGCCGCGAGGGACTGCCCGAGATCGCGATCCGCACGTTCGCACAGTACTACGCGCAACTGGCCGCCGGCCAGACCGGGCTGCTGCCCGAAGCCGACCTCGAGCCGGCCACCGGCATTCCTGACGCCGAGGCGCTGCCGGCTTCGCTGGCCGCTGCCGGTCGCCGGGCCCTGCCGCACACGGTGATGCTGAAGCTGAACGGCGGCCTCGGCACGGGCATGGGGCTGGAGCGGGCCAAGTCGCTGCTGACGGTGAAGGACGGGCTGACGTTCCTGGAGATCATTGCGCACCAGGCGCGCACGGCGGACGTGCCGCTCCTGCTCATGAACAGCTTCAGCACGCGCGCCGATTCGCTGGCGCTCCTGGCCGGGCAATCGCTGCCCGACCGCGGCCTGCCTGCCGATTTCCTGCAGCACAAGGTGCCCAAGGTGCGCGCCGACGACCTGCGGCCCGCCGACTGGCCCGCCGATCCGGACCTGGCCTGGTGTCCTCCCGGGCACGGCGACCTCTACACCGCGCTGGTTACGAGCGGCGTGCTTGAACGCCTCCTGGCCGGTGGATTCCGCTGGGCTTTCGTCTCCAATGCCGACAACCTCGGGGCGACCATCGACCCGGTTATCCTCGGCCATGTCGTCGCATCGGGCGCGCCGCTGGTGATGGAGGTGGCCGATCGCACGGCGGCCGACCGCAAGGGCGGGCACCTGGCCCGTCGGCGCGACGGGCGGCTGATCCTGCGCGAGGTGGCGCAGTGCCCGCCGGCCGACGAAGAGGCCTTCCAGGACATCGCTCGCCACCGCTACTTCAATACCAACACGCTTTGGCTGGACCTGCCGGCGCTGGATGCGGTGCTGCGCCGCGACGGCGGAATCATGCGCCTGCCGATGATCCGCAACCGCAAGACCCTCGACCCACGCGATCCCGCCTCGCCCGCGGTCTACCAGCTGGAAACGGCGATGGGCGCGGCCATCGAGACGTTCGCAGGCGCCGGTGCCCTGCGTGTGCCCCGGGCGCGATTCGCGCCCATCAAGCACACCAGCGACCTGCTCAACGTGCGCTCGGACAACTTCCTGCTCACGGAAGACCACCGGGTGGTGCCCAATCCGCAGCGGGAGCTGCCGCCCGCCGTGATCGACCTCGATCCGGCCTACTACCGCTTTGTCGACGACCTTGAACGGCGATTCCCGGGCGGCCCGCCCTCGCTGCTTGCCTGCAGCCGCCTGGTGGTCCGCGGCGATGTCCGCTTCGGGCGCGGCGTTGCGGCAAGCGGTGACGTCGTTGTCGAGGCTGCCCCGGGCACGATCCGCGTCATTCCCGATGGGGCCAGATTATGAGGATAATCCTTATGTTGTATATTGTGAATCAACGGTTTAGGGCATAATTGCGGTCAAGGCGCCGCTTCAATGTGCCGAAATCCCACGGTAGCGATTCTCGACCCGGGGTCTCGGTAACGACGAGGCAGCGATGATCTCCCCGCTGGATCCGCAGGACATCGCCATCGACGAGGAGGCAGCGCAGAGCCGCGCCCGCGTGGCGATCTGCCTGATCTCGTTCCTCGTCTTCAGCGGCATCGGCCTCAAGCAGGGTCTCGATCACAGCGTCACCCTGATCCAGGGCCTGGCGACGATCATCAACTACCTCGTGTTCTCGACGCTCTGGTACGCCATGGTACGCCGGCACCCGGGACAGTGGCCGCGCCGCCGCTACGTGACGCTGCTGGCCGACCTCGGCATCATGACGTTCTTCATGCACCTGGGCGGGGCGAAGGTGGCCTCGTTCTATCCCATCATCCTGTGGGTGATCATCGGCAACGGCATCCGCTTCGGGGAACGCTTCCTGAAGGTCGGCATCGTCGCCGGCAGCCTGGGCTTCGGTTCGCTGCTGATGTGGGACGAATACTGGAGCACGCACCTGAACGTCGGCGTGGGGCTGTTCATCGGCATCATCGTCCTGCCGGTCTTCTTCCTGGGCGTGTTGCGGCGGTTGCGCCAGGTGTCCGAGCTGAAGATCGAACTCGCGCAGTCGCGGCTGGCCGACAAGGCCAAGGACCAGTTCCTGGCCACGATGAGCCATGAGATCCGCACCCCGATGAACGGCGTGCTCGGCATGGCCGAGACGCTCAGCGCGACGAACCTCGACACCCAGCAACGAGAGTACCTGCACATCATCACGCGATCCGTCGAGTCGCTGCTGAACATCATCAACGACATCCTCGACTACTCGAAGATCACCTCCAGCAGCCTGGCACTGGAATCGGTGCCGGTCGACCTGGAGCAGGTCCTCGGCGACATCCACTCCCTGCTGCGGACTTCGGCCGAGAACCAGGGCATCGAGCTGGAGTTCGAGGTCGAGCCGGCCGCGCACGGCTGGTTCCTGGGCGATCCCACGCGCATCCGCCAGATCGTGCTGAACCTGGTGGGCAATGCGATCAAGTTCACGCAGCGCGGCGGCGTCCGTGTCACCTGCCGCGCCGGCGAGTTCGCCGACGGCTGCAACCTGGAACTGAAGATCCGCGACAGCGGCATCGGCATTCCCGCCGACCGCCTGGGCGCCATCTTCCGCCAGTTCGAGCAGGCAGATAATTCAACGACGCGGCGCTACGGCGGCACCGGGCTCGGCCTGGCGATCAGCCGCAAGCTGGCGCGCATGATGGGCGGCGACATCGCCGTCAAGTCGACCGAAGGCAAGGGCTCGACGTTCACGGTCCTGCTCCGGCTCGAGCGCACCGAGAAGCCCGTCGCCGTGCCGGTGCCCGAGCCGGCCGTGCTGCCGGACTTCGGCCTGCGCGCCCTGGTCGCCGAGGACAACAAGTTCAACCAGGTCGTGGTGCGGAACCTGGCCAAGCGCATCGGGATCAGCGTGGACATCGCCGAGAACGGTGCCGAGGCGGTGCGGATGGTGGGCGAGGGCGCATACGACCTGGTCCTGATGGACATCCGCATGCCGGTCATGAACGGCTACGAGGCCGCGGCGCGGATCCGCGCGCGCGGTGACGAGATCGCCAGCATCCCGATCCTTGCGGTGACGGCGGAGGCCACGAAAGCGGATATCCAGCAGTGCCTGGACGCCGGGATGGACCAGCACCTCTCGAAGCCGCTCCGCATCGCCGACGTCGCGGCTGCTGTCCAGCGGCTCGGCCTGCGCGCTCGCCAGCTCGCCTAGGCGCCGCCGGCAGCGGACTCCGCTCGAATTCCCGACGGGTACTTCCGCCTCAGGCCCGGCCCTCCAGGGCCGCCGGCGGATCCTGTTCCATCTGCTGCTTCTGCTGCTGCAGGCGCCGGTTCTGGGCCGCCACGAGATGCTCGATCATCCGGAGGTCGCGCTCGTGGAGCCGCAGCGCCGTATCCACCCAGATCTTCGTGATCGTGATGAGCTCCTCGTAAGTCACCGGGTTGATGACCTGCTTCAGGCGATTCATCGCGTTGTGGGCGTTGCCGCGTTTCTGGTGACGGCGGATGAAGTGTTCGACGGCATGCTGGCCGTGCCCGTCCTCGACCACGATGTCGACCAGTCCGAGTTCCTGCATGCGGCGCGCAGTCATCAACTCGCCGCTCATGATGATGCGTTCGGCAACGTCCGGGCTCAGGCGCCGGATGAGGAAGCTGTAGGCGCCCATGCCGGGGATCAGGTTGAACAGCACCTCGGGCAGGCCGAACTCAGCGCTCTTCTCGGCGATGACGACATGGCTCGATATCGCGGCCTCGAATCCGCCGCCGAGGGCGTCGCCCTGGACCAGCGTGATCGTCGTCATCGGCAGCTCGAAGCTGATGCAGTTGGGGTAGAGGACGTCGATGCACGCCTTGGCGTAGCGGAACAGTCCTTCGCGATCCTGGTTGCGGATCATCCCGGCAAACAGCTGCAGGTCGCCCCCCAGGTTGAACACCCCGGGTACGGTGCTGGCCAGGATCATGTAGCGGATGGGCAGCGACTCGCCGTCGGTTCCCGGTCCCAGGTTGACCTGCTCGACGCGATGCTGGAAACGGCGCAGCTCGTCCAGGAGATCGAGGTTGAAGCAGGGCCGCCCGCGCGGTCGCAGGCTGTACCACAGGGCATGCTGCTCCGGGTCGAACCGGACCACCAGTTGGTCGTAGGGGCCCCAGACCCGCGGCAGTCCGTACGGTTGCTTCACGATCGTCTCCCCGGGCGAGGTGGGTTGAGGATCAAAGTCTAGCATTGGCTCCGTCGGGTCGTAAACATTTGCCGGCAATGGATTTGTAGGGATTATCTTTAGAAGATGCATGAGCGTCCGGCACCCATAGGCCTCAATGCCGGTCCGGTTTGGCCGAAACCAAGGGTGGAAAGGACGGCGTCGCGATGCGGAATCGCCCAGGTTCCCGAACCCGCTCCGCCAGTGCCCATGAGCCCGATTTCACGTTGGTCGGAACAACCGACCGGGACGTTGACCGAATACCGCGAGAGCGCGGACCGGCAGCAGGTCCGCGAGTGGGGGCTGCGCGCGGGGCGGCAGTTGGAGGAGGGCAGGTCCACGACGCCGAGATCACCCTGAGGATGGCCCTGTCCAAGCTCCCCGGCGACCCGCGCTGCCGATCCCTGCTGGCGATCTGCCTGGCCACCGAGCGCGGCAAGCTGGTCACCGCAGAGAAGCTGGCGCGCGGCGTGCTGGCCCAGGATCCGGATGACGCGGTGGCGCACTATGCACTGGGCCGCGTCCTGCTCGAAGGCAAGCAGCGCCGTCAGGCGTTCCGCGAGTTCGCGAAGGCCCGCGCTCTGGCGACCGGCGACAAGGCGCTTCGCGCCTCGGTGGCGCGCCAGGATCCGCGCCGCTCGCCGGTGTTCCCGGCGCTGCCACGCGACCACGGGCTGAACATCTTCTTCGGCCGCCTCTTCCGCCGCTTCGGCCAGGGCAACTGACCGCGGCGATTCGGGATCAGCGGCGGCGCCAGGCCGTCAACTGGCTCACCGTGTGCTGGTGCTTGCGCCTGGTCTCGCGGATCACGAAAGGCACGTCGCGCGGCTCGCCGACCGCGTCGAACGTGCCGGCCAGCTGGGTGCGCAGCGCCGCCAGCGTCGTCAGGTTTTCCCCGTCGACCTTCCTGCCGCCGAGCCACTTGTCGCGCGGCGTGAACTCCTCGAGCCAGGTGTAGGGCGAAAGGATCACCAGCAGCCCGCCGCTCCGCACGCGCGCGCCGATATCGGCGATGAATCGCGCCGGGTCGTACAGGCGGGCGATCAGGTTCGCCGCCAGCACCAGGTCGTAGCCGGTGTGCTGCGGCTTGAGGTTGTGCGCGTCGCCCTGGCGGAACTCGACCCGGCCGACCACCGCACCCAGTCCAAGCGCCTCGAGCGTGCACTCGCGGTACGACACCAGTTCGCCCTCGTCGGGCACCGCATAGCGGATCGCCCCGTTCTCCTGGAGCTGGTGACAAACCCGGATGAACCGCGCGGAGAAATCGATGCCCGTCACGTGCGTGCAGAATCGCGCCATCTCGAAGCTGGCCCGCCCCGTCGCGCAGCCGAGGTCCAGGGCGCGCTCCAGCGTACGGCCGCCTGCCAGTTCACGGCAGATCTCGGCGCAGCGCACCGCGAAATTGGGCACGCCGAACAGTGTCTCGCCGTAGTGGAATTCACAGTACTGGGCCACCAGTTCATCGGTCTCGTAGATGTCGTCACGTACATCGACCGGCTGCTCGGAATCGACGTAGCGGAAACCGGCATGCTGGAAGAAATGTCGCCGGAAAGCGTAGCGGCTGTGGCGTGTGGCCTCGTTGCCGGTCGAGATCCAGCTGCCGCCCTTCATCAGGTTGTGCTTGTTGTCGAACGTCGGCGTCGAGAAGTCGTCATAGAGCGGGTGCACCGCGAAGCCGGGAAATCCGCTGATCGGCGTCTCCGTCCACTGCCAGACGTTGCCCAGCATGTCGCCGATGCCGGCGTGCAGGTGGGCGTCCACCGGAGTCGACGACGCCCAGCCTGCCAGCTCGATGTTGCCGGGAGGCGCCGCGCGGTCGGGCTGGTCGGGCAGGCCCACCTGATCCAGCAGGCGGTACCACTCCGCTTCGGTGGGCAGGCGGATGGGGCGGCCGTCCCGGGCCGCCTTCCAGTTGCAGAATGCCTTCGCCTCGAGCTGGTTCACTTCGACCGGCCAGTTGTCCGGCAGCGGAATCTCCTCGGCCAGGCAGCGCAGGTTCCAGCCGCCGTCATCACGTCGCACCCAGAACAGGGGGTGGGTCGCCTGGCGGAACTGGCGCCAGGCCCAGCCTTCGCCCGTCCACCAGCGTTCGTCGGTGTAGCCGCCGTCGTCCATGAAGGCGCGGAACTCGGCATGGCTCACCAGGAGCGACCCGGCCCGGAACGAGGCGACGGTCACGTCACGGTGGCCGTATTCGTTGTCCCAGCCGTAGAGCACATGGTCGTGCTCCTTGCCCAGGCGAACCGGACCACCGGCCACCTCGGTCCAGCCGGGAGAGGGAGCCGGCCCGCGGTCCGGGCAAATGGGCCAATCCGGCCGGGGTCGTACCAGTTCAAGGGGCAACTGGCGCATGAGCACCGAACTGGTCTCGAGGTGGATGCGCTCGTGCTCGGTGCCCATCAGGATCGTCCACATCGGGTCGTCCCAGCCGATGGGCATCGGTACGGGGAGCCGGGCGATCGTCTCCTCGATCACGGCGCGCACCTGGTTGCGGTAGGCGAACACTTCGGCCACCGGCGGCCAGTCGTACAGGCGTTCGTCGAGGTCATCCCAGCTCATCTCGTCGACACCGATGGCGAAGATCGACTCGAAGCGCGGGTTCACCCGCCCGGGAATGAGGCCGGCCAGCAGCAGCTTGTTCACGAAGAACACGGCGGTGTGCCCGAGGTAGAAGACGAGCGGATGGCGCAGCGGGTCGGCACGCCGGTAGTACGCCTCGTCGCTCGCCATGATCGTGAACAGGCGTTCGTAGGTTTCCCAGCTGTCGCGAAAGCAGGCGAGGATCTCGGCGCGCTTGTCCTCGGCGGACTGTCCCTGGGCAGCGTCGAGGCGGACGGACGGTCTGGCCGGCTTCAGCATGCGGAACCCCCGTTGGGTCGTCTCTGAATGCAGTTGTTTAAGTTTTGCCGTTCACGCCAAGATAGGACATGGCCGGGCCGCACGCCCGCGCTAATCCGCGGGCCCGGCACTTGCTTCGCTTGCGAAACCGGGCGAACCGGTCGAGAATGGCAACGGTCCGGCACACACATATCACAGAGGCTCCGGCCTGCGGGGAAGTCTGCCACCATGTCCGACCAGCTGAATGCCATCGTCACGCAACGCATCGAAGTCGCGCCCGGCCTCATCATCCTCAGGGTCAGCCCGGACGGCTGGGACCTGCCGGGGTTCGAGGCCGGCCAGTTCGCGGTGCTCGGGCTGCCCCAGTCGGCGCCGCGCGCCTTGATGTCCGACGCCGAGGAGTCGACCGACGCCCCGGACCGCCTGATCCGCCGTGCCTATTCGATCGCTTCGTCCTCCCTCGAGAAGAGCTACCTCGAGTTCTACGTCACGCTCGTGCATTCGGGCCGGCTCACACCCCGGCTGTTCGCCCTGCAGGCCGGCGACCGAGTGCACCTCGGCAGGAAGTTCAGCGGCACCTTCACGCTCGACCAGGTCCCCGAAGGAAGCGATCTCGTGCTGGTGGCCACGGGCACGGGCCTGGCGCCGTACATGAGCATGCTGCGCAGCGAGATCACCTGCCACCTCGAGGCGCGCACGACCGTCGTGCTCGGTGCCAGGCACACCTGGGATCTCGGCTACCGCGGCGAGCTGACGGCGATGCAGCGCTTCTGCCCGACCTTCCACTACATACCCGTCGTCAGTCGCCCCGAAGAGGAACTGACGCGCTGGCACGGCCACACCGGCTACGTCCAGGACGTGTGGGAGCGGGGGCTCATCGGCCAGGTCTGGGGACGGCAACCGGATCCCGCGCGGTGCCATGTGCTGCTGTGCGGCGGGCCACGCATGATCGAGAGCATGCTGGCCGTCCTTACCGCCTCGGGCTTCCGCGAACATACGAAGGATGCGCCGGGACAGATCCACGTCGAGAAATACTGGTAGGAGCGCCCGGGCCTCACGGCGCCTGACGGAGGGGACCATGGACACACTAGATGCCGTTGCCGCCCGGCGGTCGATCCACAAGTTCGACCCCGCGCACGTGATGCCGGAGGAGGATATCACGCGCCTGCTCGAGGCGGCGATCCTGTCGCCCACCTCCTTCAATATCCAGAACTGGCGATTCGTCGCCGTGACCGACGCGACGGTGAAGGCCGAGATCCGCCGCGCGGGCTGGAACCAGCCCCAGTTCTCCGAGTGCTCGCTGCTGCTCCTCATCTGCGGTGACCGCGACGCGTACCGGCAGGACCCGGCGCGCTATTGCGCTTCGGCGCCACCGCCGGCGCGCGAGCGGATCGTGAAGTCGATCCTTGCCGTCTATGGCTCGAGCGAGGGACTGCGGCGTGACGAGAACCTCCGTTCGGGCGGCATCGCCGCGCAGACGATCATGCTCGTGGCCAAGGCGATGGGCTACGACACCTGCCCGATGATCGGCTTCGATCCCGTCGAGGTGGCGCGTATCATCGGGCTGCCGGCCGACCACGACATCGTGGTGGCGGTGGCGGTGGGGAAGGCACTGGAACCCGCGCGGGCCCGCGGCGGGCAATTGCCCCTGTCCGACGTGGTGCGCAGGGATCGCTTCTAGCCGGGGGCCGGGTCGCCCCGGTCCCGGCACCGATCGCCCTAGCGCCGGCCGCCGGCGCCGCCCTTGCCGGGGGCCTGACCCGGCTTGTTCCAGTCGTGCTCCGGATTGTTGAACTCGGAGAAGTCGGAACGGCCGCCCATGTGATGGTTCCGCGCCCATTCGTCCTCGATGCGGCGCAATCGCCGGGCCGCCATCGCGAAGGCGGCCGCCATCACCAGCAGCACGGCGGCATCGACTCCCGCTCCGCCGTCCGCTGCCGGCACCAGCACGCGCAACAACGCCTTGGCCAGACCCAGTCCGGCGGCCGCCCCCAGGATGCGGGCGGTGCCCGGGCCCAGGGCCCCGGCCGCCAGGATCGCGAAGACAATCACGGCCAGGAGCCGGCCCACGGTCAGCGCCACCGGCGACACCGGCGGCTGCGAACGCCCGTAGAGCATGTAGAGGAGATAGCCGGCCTGGAGGACATGCATGAGCGCCACGGCCAGGCCTGCGCGAGGCAGGATGCCCGCGATGCAGGACCAGCCGAAGCCCGTACCCACCAGGCCGAGCCGAGGATGTAGGCCAGCCAGCCGGCCACGATGACGCCGTCGCGCGACCCGGTGTCGGGCCGCCCACCAGCAGGCCGACCAGGGCGAGCAGGGCGCCCAGCGCGAGCAGCGCCGTGCCGCCGGCCAACAGGAGGCTGCCGCGGAATCCGCCATTGGCTTCCCGCCAGGCGTCGGTCCTTTGTGTCTGGTTCATCGTCACCCGCTGGTTCCTTTCCCCGTCTACCCGACCGGAGGCGCTTCCGGCACCGGGCGCGACAATACGCTGTTGCCGACAGTGCCGACAAGCTCTACCGGCATCCGCGGCCGTGGTGGACACGGGCGACCGGGAGCGATACTCTTGCCGCCATGAAGATCGCTTTCATCGGCACCCACGGCGTGGGCAAGACCACGCTTTGTTTCGAACTGGCGGCCGCCCTCAAGCGGCTGGACCTGAGCGTCGACCTTGTCAAGGAGGTGGCGCGCGCGTGTCCGCTGCCCATCAACCGCGATACCACCGACGCCGCCCAGAACTGGATCCTGCATTCGCAGGTGGCGCGCGAGATCGAACTTGCCGGTGCCTATGACATGATCGTCTGCGACCGCTCGGTCGTGGACAACTACGCCTATATGGTGCAAGCAGCGGGCCGGAGACCGGAGCTGGAACCGTTCATCCGCCACTGGTTGACCACCTACGGACTCCTCGTCAAGGTGCCGGTGGTCGCGCCGCCCACGTTCGACGGCACGCGCGACACCTCGGTCGAGTTCCAGCTGGCCATCGATCGTACCCTCGATACGCTCCTGGCCGAGTTTGCGGTGCCGGTCTTCGGGCTGCCTCCCGACGCCCGGGACACCTGGGTCGGGCACGTGCTGGCCAGGCTCGACCTGCCGCCCTCGCCACCCCAGCTGGGGCTTTTTGGTTGAACAAAGACCGGATTTGCCTATATTGCCTGCGCTCCCCGACCGACCCCACCGCCGGAACCAAACGACCGGAACGGGATTTGCGAGGAACCAGAGTCCGCCGTACGGCCCCATGGCCCCGGGAACGGCCGGATGGGGCCCTTCGCGGCTCAGGCACGTGCCGCAGCGGTCCCCGGCAGTCAGCCCATTGGAGTGCAACACCTTGTCGGACAACATCCTGCGTGTGATGACGTTCAACCTGTTGACGGCCACCAAGAAGCGTCGCAGCCATCCCTGGCGCCTGCGCAAGCGGAACATCGCGCGGATCTTCGAGCGCATGCAGCCCGATGTCGTGGGCACCCAGGAGGCAAATTACAAGCAACTGCTGGAACTGGCCGAGCTGCTGCCGGACTACGCCTTCGTGGGCGAAGGCAATCTGGGGCCCGAGCGTGCCGACGACGAGGAAAGCTGGTACTGCGCCATCTTCTACCGCAAGGACCGCGTCCGGCCGGCCGGGGGCGACCAGGCGGCCGATGTCCTGTGGCTGTCGCCGACGCCGGAAGTGCCCGCGTCGCAGTACCATCTCGGGACGCGACCGCGCCTTGTCACCTGGCACACCTTTGAGCTCGTCGACAGTGGCCGCAAGTTCGTGTTCGGCACCACGCACCTCGAGGCGGTCAATCGCTGGCATCGCCAGCGGAGCGCCCGGCAATTGCGCGACTACGTCAATCGCAAGGTGGAGGAAATGGGGCCGCTGGTGCCCGTGTTCCTGACCGGCGACTTCAATGCAGGCGCCGGTTCGCGCGAGATCCGCGCCATGGTCGCCCAGCACGACCAGGACGAGCCGCTGTATGATGCCTGGGCCGAGGCGGGCCGTGAGCAGGCGCCCACGGCAGCGCGCAGCGCCACGTTCCGCGGACTCGGCCTGCGCGACCGCGTCGGGCACCGCCTGTTGGGACCGAGGCGCATCGATTACGTGTTTTTCCGGCCGCGCCTGACCATTCGCGCCGTGAACCGCGTCGACTACGAGGACATGGAACACCGCGAGTACGCGCTGCCTTCGGATCATTACCCCGTGCTGGCCGAATTCGCCCTGGCCGGCTGAACAGGGAGTTGGGCGCATGGATGCCTCGGGCGCGCATCGCGACGAGATCCTCCGGTTGATCCCCGGCCCGGTGGCCGTGGTCGGCGCCGCCACCGCCGGCGTTCTCGGCGGCCTGACGGCTTCCTGGGTGACGCGGGTCTCGCAGGAACCGCCGCTGCTGCTGGTGGCGATCGGTCGCGAGCGCTACACCTGGCAGCTGTTGCGCGGCGCCACGCACTTCACGATCTCGCTGCTCGGTGAAGGCCAGGTCGCCGAGGCCCGGCTGTTCGGCCTGCGTTCGCGCCGTGACGTGGACAAGTGGGCCCTTGTCGAGCACGACCTGCTGGGGCCTGGCGTCCCGGCCCTGCGACTCTGCGCGGCGCGCTTCCTCTGCGCCGTCGAGGGACGCCTTTCCACCGGCGACCACGACTGCCTGGTGGGGCGCGTCGACGAGGCCTGGCGCGGGGCTGCACCATCGGCATTGCCCCTGCGCGGGGCCGACTATGCGCCTGGTCCCTGAGGCCTCCTGCCGCCGCTTGCGGCGGGCCGGGCCTGTGGTAACATGAACGTACCGGCCGCCACGGCCGCCTGAGCTGACTGGGCTGTTGGGCGAGCCGGAGCATTGCCAGCCGAATCCCAAGGAGGCCCGAGCATGGATACCGCCCGTTCGCGGCATGCCAGAGATTTTCTTCCCGAAGCCATCCGATCGCTGCCCCTGGTCGAGTTGCCGGTATCCGGCGCCACGGGCTATTGCCTGCAGGATGACCAGAAGCAGGTCGTGTTCTTCGCCTTCGATGAAGGCGTCAGTTTCCCGGACCACTCGCACTGCGAACAGCGTGGCCTGGTGATCGCCGGCGAGATGACCATCGAGATCGAGGGCCAGACCAATCTCTACCAGGCCGGTGACCAGTACGTGGTGCCCGACGGGGTGACGCATCGCGCCAGCTTCAGCCAGCCGACCGTGCTGATCGACATGTCCGACGCACCGAATCGCTACAGCGTCTACCGCTGAACGCGACGCGGCGGGCCAGAGCAGAGCGACCGGTCCTGCCGCTGGGCGGGACCGGTCGCTGCTTCATCCGGCTCTTCGATCCGGGTCATCGATCCGTGTCATCGGGCCAGGCTCAGGCCGGTCCGATGGTGACCTCCACACCGACGGCCGCGTGCAGGTAGCGCGCGGCGGCGTCGCGCAGTTCGGTTGCCGAGCACGCGCGGACCTGGGCGACGAGAGCGGACAGTTCCTCGGTCCCGCGGCCGTACATGATGTCGCGCTGAGCCCGCGAGACGCGCGAGGCATTGGCCTGGCTGCCGATCACCAGGCCACCTGCCAGCTCGCTGCGGGCACGCTCCCATTCCTCGGCGGGCACCGGCGATTCGGCCAGGGAGATCATCTCCTGCCGCAGCGCGTCACGCGCCTGGTCCGCCGTTTCCGGCGCCGTCAGCACGTAGCCCACGAGCACGCCCTGGCCGAAACCCGAAGTGCCGACGACGCCCGCGTTGTAGCACAGCGAACGGCGGTTGCGCAGGCGTTCGAACAAACGTCCGCTCTGGCCGTTCAGCACCTGCCGCAGCAGCATCAGGGGCACGCGGTCGTCGCTGTCGGCAAAGGGCCCGGGCCAACCGAGCAGGACCACGGACTGGTTCTGCGCCCGCGTCATGCGCTCGCTCTCGATGCCGTGCAGCTTCCGGACGGGACCCGGTCTCGGTGCCGCAGCACCGGCCGCCGGAAGTCGCCCGACGATCTCGCTGAACAGGAACTGCAGTCGATCCGGGTCGATGTCCCCGGAGGCGACAACCTGCAGACGACCTGCACACCAGGCCGCGCGGTGCCGCGCGCGCACCTGCTCGACATTGATCGCGGACAGGCTGGCTGGCGATCCGGGCAGCGCACGACCGTAGGGGTGGTCGCCGTAGATCATCTCGCGCAGCTTCAGCATCGCCGACTGCAGCGGGTTGTCGGCCACCGCAGCCAGTTGCTCGCGCGCCAGGCGCTTTTCCTGCTCCAGCTCCGGTTCCAGGAAGGCGGGATCGATGATCGCATCCGCCAGTCGCGCCAGCGCCGGCTCCAGGCGATCCGCCAGCGCAGTCAGGAAGAGCCCGCCGAAGTCCCGGTCGACGATCGGCGACAGCGAGGCTCCGTCGTCCTCGATGAGCTGGTTGAACGCCTCGGCAGACAGGCCGGCCGCACCGCGGATCAGGGCCTGGTGCGCCAGTGCGGCCAGTCCGGCATCGGCAGCGGTCTCGCCGGCCGCACCGCCGGAAACGGCCACCGCCAGCGCCACCACGGGCACGGCCCGGTCGACGCGGCAATACAGGCGGCTTCCGTCGACAAGTTCGTCTGTCGTGAAGCACGGAACGGCAGCCGCCGTTGCCGGGCGGGGACGCAGCGTGGTCGCGCCGGCCGTCGGCGCGGAAAGCCCGGCCGTGGGCGCCGCGGCATCGGGCAGGACTCCCGCCAGGAGCGCCACGAGACCGTCGACGTCCGCCGGCAGGCCGGCCGCGGCCAGGTCGGTGTCGCGGGGCACGTAGATGACGCAGGCCAGGTTGCCCAGCCGGAACACTTCACGCGCATACGCCGACACGTCGGCCGGCGTCACGGCGGCGACGCGCGCGGGGAACGCGAACGCCCCGGCGAGGTCGTTGCCGATGGCGTGGTGTCCGATCGTCGAGGCCTGGCCCTGCACCGTCTCGAGCCCGAACAGGTGCCCGCGCGCCGTACGCCGCGCCGCCCTCGCCAGTTCCTCGGGCGTGCAACCGCCGTCGCCCGGCGCCCGTCCCAGCTCACCCAGAAGGCGCGCGCACTCGCGCACCGCCGCCGCAAGGCGGTCCACCGAGGTCTCGAGATCCACCAGGACCACACCTTCGCGCGGGCCGGTTTCGGTCATGACGGCGTAATCGTCGACGAGCTTGAGCTCTTCCTGGAGGCGACGGTACAGGCGGCACGTGCGGCCGTCGTTCAGCGCGCGCTGCGCCACCGCCAGGACGGGGTCGAGTCCCGACGCTTCGCCCGGCGCCGTGAAGATGAGCTTGGCATAGGCCCGCTTGAGGTCACCGGTCTCGACGCGCAGTCGCGGCGCCGTGCGACGCGGTTCCAGCGGCGGGTCGGCAAGGATCGCATTCCCGTCGCCTGCGTCCGGCGCATCCGTCCGGACCGGGAATGCGGCGCCGAGTTGGGCGAAGACCGCCTGCGGATCCACGTCGCCGACCACCACGGCGACCATGTTCGTCGGGTGGTAGGCGGAGCGCCAATAGGCCATGACGCGCTCGCGGGGGCACGTCAGCAGGTTTTCATCCTGGCCCCCGATCGGATGGCGGTAGGGACTGCTGTCGAAGGCGAGCTCCAGGCCCCAGCGCCAGGTGACGCCGAACCCGAAGGGGATGTCGTCGTACATGTGATTCTCGTGCACGAGCACCTTGCGCTCGGCCTCGAGTGATTCCGGATCGAAGACCGAGTGCTGCAGGGCGTCGGCCAGGATGTCGATCGCGACGGGCAGCTGCGCTGCCGGTACCGTGATGTGGTAGTTGGTGGTCTCGTAGCCTGTGCCCGCATTCGTCGAGCCGCCGGCGGACGCCACCTCGAGCGCGAAGTCGCTCTCGCCGCGCCGCTGCGTACCCTTGAACAGCATGTGCTCGATGCCGTGCGACCAGCCGCGCAGCGCCTCGGGCTCCCGATTGGATCCCACGCCGACCCAGATGTTGCAGACGGCGACAGGGGTGCGCGCATCACGGCGAATGGCGACGCGCAGCCCGCCGGGCAGGCGCCCGGTGTAGAGGTCGGCGGCCAGGGAACAGGGCTGAAGGCCGGCGGCGGGGAAGACATCGTCGCTCATGGCGTCCTTTCTCGAAGTCGTGGGCACAGGCGGCGGAGCCCCATTATCGGCCGCTGCCGCCGGAAGTCCACCCGTGATCGCGGCGATCGACCGGACGGGGCTGGCGAAGCTGCCGCCGCTCTGCGAGGTTGACGGGATACTTGAAGGTTCCGACAATCGGTGGTGGCCCAGTGGCCGCCTTCGCACCGGCCGGAACCGGTGCGAGGTTCACTTTTCCGGGGAGATGGGCGGCGGCATGTCGGAACAGGACCGGTCGGCCTACTACGGGCACCCGCGACGCGAGATGGAGCCCTTCGTTCCCCAGGCGGCCGGCGCCCTGCTGGACATCGGTTGCGGGGCCGGGGCGTTCGCGGCCACCTTGCGCACTGCCCGCGCCGGCAGGCAGCTGGAGATCTGGGGAGTGGAATTGTCGGCGGAAGCGGCCGCACGGGCGCGGGCGACGATCGACCACGTGCTGGTGGGCGATGCGCACGCCTGCCTGCGGGAACTGCCCGACGCGCGGTTCGACTGCGTGGTCATGAACGACGTACTCGAGCACCTGGTCGAGCCGTCGCTGCTGCTCCACGAAGCCCGGCGCGTGCTGCGCCCCGACGGGGTCCTGGTCGCATCGCTGCCGAACGTCCGCTATTTCTTCAACGTCTGGGACCTGGTTGTCCGCGGCCGTTGGGACTACACCGACGAGGGCATCCTCGACCGCACGCACCTGCGGTTCTTCACACGCAGCAGCCTGGTACGGCTGTTCACCGAGGCGGGATTCGATATGGTGCGCATGCAGGGCATCAACCCGACCGGCTCCCTTAAATTCAAGGTCGCCAACCTGGTGACGTTGGGTCGCTGGGCCGACATGCGCTGGCTCCAGTTCGCCTGCGTGGCCCGTCCGCGGAGGCTGGGATGAGAAACACGGAAGCCCCGACCATCATCACCATCGACGTCGAGGAGTGGTTCCACGGGCACAACTACCTGGACCACGTGCCGCCGGCGACATGGGCCGACCAGGAACTGCGCGTGGAGTCGGGCACGGCGCAGTGCCTCGACCTGCTCGACCGCCACGGCGTGAAGGCAACGTTCTTCGTGCTCGGCTGGACGGCGGAGCGCTTTCCCGACCTCGTGCGCGAGATCGTGCGACGGGGACACGAGGTGGGCTGTCACAGCTACGGGCATCCCGAGGTCTTCCACCTGACGATGGCCGAGTTCCGCGCCGACTGCGAACGTGCGCTGGCGGCGCTGGCGCGCGCCGGAGTGGACAGGCCCGAGGGCTACCGCGCACCCAGCTTCAGCCTGACGCCACCGGTGCACCATTACCTGCCCGTGCTGCGCGAACTGGGATTCCGCTACGACTGTTCGTTGTTCCCGGTGCGCCATCCGCGCTATGGCCAGCCCGCCTCGCCGCGCACCCCGTTCACGCTGGGACCGGGTGCCGATGACCTCCTGGTCATCCCGATGCCGACCTGGCGCTGCCTGGGCGTCAACGTGCCGTTTTCCGGGGGCGGGTACCTGCGGCTGCTGCCCTGGCCGGCCTTCCGCTTCCTGCGGGCCCGGGCGCGCGCGCAGGGCGTGCCGACAATCATCTACCTGCATCCCTGGGAGATGGACGCATTCCGGCCTGCCGCGAAGCTCTCGCCGCTGATGCGCCTGCGCAGCCAGGGACGCCAGGATTCGATGCCGGTCAAGCTCGAGCGTATCCTCCGCGAAGGCACCTTCCTGACCCTGGCCGATCACGCGCGCCGGTTGCGCGAAGGCGGCCGCCTGCCCGTCAGGACGTTGGGCACGGCGGTCGCGGACGCCTGAGCCCCGGCAAAACAGCGGCGGACCTGCGCCACAGGTCCGCCGCCGCCTCGCTCTGCTGTCATCACTCGCTCTGCCGTCGTCGTTCGCCTTGCTGTCGTCGTTCGCCCTGCTGTCATCAGCTGTCGGTTCGTCGTCCCGGTTCCGATCCGTGCGCCTTCGGAGGAGGTGTCCGCGTTGGGGGTCGCGGTTGGTTCGATCTCCGATGTGTTGTAGGATACGCACGGACGGCGCCCGGGTTCCCGGTCATCGGGATTTTTTTCGGAAGGATCCGCACGTGTCGATGCTGCGCCAGGACCCCCTGACCGGCCGCTGGGTCATCATTGCCACCGGCCGGCAGGGCAGGGCCCAATGAATTCCCCCTCCTGCAGCGGCGCGGCGCCGGTGACGGCCTGTGCCCGTTCTGCCCGGCCACGAGACCGAGACCACCGCCGAAGTCGTGGCCCTCGGGCGCCCAGCGGGCAGTCCTGCCAACGGACCGGGCTGGCGGTTGCGGGCATTCCCGAACCTGTATCCGGCCGTCACGCCCGCCGGTGCCGCCCCGGCCCCGGCCGCTCCGGTCCCGGCCGATCTGTACCCGGCGACTGCCGGCGAGGGGCGCCATGAAGTGGTCGTCTACTCGCCCGACCACCGGGCGAGCCTCGCCGCCCTGTCGGTCGGGGACCTGGCCGAGGTGCTCGGCGTCCTGCGTGACCGTGTGGATTCGTTCAGGGCCGAGCCCGGTGTCCGCTTCGTGGCCCCGTTCTGCAACCACGGGCCGGAGGCCGGTGCTACGCTTACGCATCCGCACCTGCAGATCATCGGCACGCCGCGTCCGCCCCTGCTGACGGTGGAAAAGGCCCAGCGATTCAACGCCTGGCACCGTGAGCGCGGCTCATGCCTGCTCTGCGACCTCGTGGCGGCCGAACGGCGCGACGGTTCGCGCCTGGTCGCGGCCGATGCGCACTGGACCGCGATCGCCCCGTGGGCCAGCCGCTTTCCGTGGGAAGTGCTGCTGGTGCCGACCCTGCACGGCCCCTGCCCGCTGGAGGCGGACCCGGCGGTGCGGATGTCGCTGGCGGCGATGCTCGGAGGCGTCCTGCGCGGCCTGCAGGCGGTGCACGGCGACCTTTCGCTCAACGTCGTCTTCCACCTGGCGCCGCAGTCAGCCGGCGCCGGCGGCTTCGGCGACCCGGCACTCGACGCCCTGGGCGAGCGGGCGGTGAGCCAGTGGCACGGCCACATCGAAATCCTGCCGCGCCTGAGCCGGCTGGCCGGCTTCGAGGCGGGCACCGGCTATGCGATCAACGCGGCGATGCCGGAAGACGCCGCCGCACGGCTGCGCGACGTTACGGTCGGGCCGGACTTCCCGGCCGGCACAGGGGAGCAGGCATGAACATCCTGATGGTGAGCGCGGAGTACGCACCCCTGGCAAAGGTCGGGGGCCTGGCCGATGCGGTGGCCGGGCTGGCCCAGGCGTTGGCCCGCCGCGGGCACGACGTGCGCGTGGTGCTGCCGCTCTACGGCGCCACTGCGGCCGCGGCCGAGGGATTCCGACCGCGGCCGGGGCCGACGATTCCTGTCCGCCTCGGCCAGAGGTTCGTCCCGGTGCGCGTGTTCGAGCGTGCACGGGCTGGCCGTGGCCCGCGCGTGTACCTGATCGAATCGCCCGCGGTGTTCGGTGGCGGCATCTACGGCGGGAGCGGCGTCGCGGTGCCGACCCTGGAACGCGCGTCGCTGCTGGCGCAGGCGGCGCTGCTCCTGCCGGGGCTCCTCAATTGGCCCGTGGACATCGTGCACGCCCATGACGCCCAGGCGGCCCTCGCGCCGGTCTACCGCCGCCAGTGGTTCGATGCGCAATCCCTGCCGGGCGCCGCCGGCACGGTCCTCACCATCCACAACCTGGCGCATCAGGAGATCCATCCGGCCGCGGCCGTGGTCGATCTGGGCCTGCCGGCGGAACTGGCGGCTTTCCCCGGCCTGCTCGAGTTCCACGGCCAGGCCAATCTGATGAAGGCCGGGATCCTGGCGGCCGATCGCGTCAACACCGTCAGCCCGACCTACGCCGCCGAGACCCTCTCGGGAGCGCTGTACGGCTGCGGACTGGAAGGGGTGCTGGCCGGGCGCGGGTCGCACTACGAAGGCATCCTCAACGGTGCCGACTACGAATCCTGGAACCCGAAGGCCGATCCCGCGTTGCCGGCGCCGTTCTCGGCGAGCGCGCCTGGACGTCGCCGCGAGTGCCGTACCGCCCTCCGCAGGGAGTTGTCGCTGACCGTGGACGAGGACCGTCCCGTCTGCGGCTTCGTTGGTCGGCTCGTCGCGCAAAAGGGCATGGATCTGGTACTTCCATTGCTGGAACGCCTGGCGGGCGATGGCTTCGGCTTTGCCCTGCTCGGTACCGGCGATCCTGCCCTCGAGGTCCAGACCGCACCCGTGGTTGCAGCGTTGCCGGGACGCGTCGCCTTCGTGCGCGGCTTCGATGATGCGCTCGCACGCCGCATCTACGCAGGCTGCGACCTGTTCCTCATGCCCAGCCTCTTCGAACCGTGTGGCCTGGGGCAGATGTACTCCCTTCGTTACGGCGCGCCGCCCGTTGTCCGGCGCACGGGAGGCCTGGCCGATACGGTGACGGATGCCGCCCTGTCCGAAGGCGACGGCTTCGTCTTCGACGAGCCGAGGCCCGAGGCGCTTCTCGGCGCGCTGCGCCGTGCAGACGCGTTGTGGACGGACCGGACGGCCTGGGCGGCCCTGCAGGCCAGGGGCATGCGGCGCGTGTTCGATTGGGACCGCGCCGCCGCATCCTATGAGATCATGTACGAAGCGGCGACCGGTGCCGCGGCTGTTGACGTTGGAAAGGACGGAGATGTCGGCTGACGACCTGGAGATCTCGAGACTGGCGCTGATCGCCAGGGGCTTCCGCGAGTCGAGACAGCCCATGCTGATGGCCGATGCCGGCGGGCGGGTGGTCGCAGCCAGCCAGGGGGCCGCGCAACTCCTCGGGCTGCCGCCCGAGAACCTGGCGGGGGAGATCTGTGCCGACTGGTTCCTGCCGGAAGGAGCCCTTTCCGAGTGCACCCTGCTGGGGGCGTGCCAGGGCGGCCTGCGCCGGCAGATGCAGTTGCGCAACGTGAAGGGCGAGTTGATCCCGGTCGAGGTTGTCTGCTCCAGCTTCATGGCTGAGCCCCTGCACCCGTCCGGCGACGGCGACGCGCGGCAGGACGACGGCCGTCGCCATTGCCTGTTCCACGTCGAGGACGTTCGCCAACGGGAGCACCATGACCAGGTGCGCGCGGCGCGCCTGGCAAAGCTGCCGCTCCTGAACCAGGTCTCGGAGGCGCTCTACGGGGCGCACCTGACGCTCGACCAGTTGTTGCAGGCGATCCTCATCTGCGTGACCGCCGGACAGGGCTTGCGCTTCAACCGGGCATTCCTGCTGCTGGTCGATGACGCAGGGCTTCACCTGCGTGGCGAGGTCGCCATCGGGCCCAGCAATCCCGAGGAGGCGGCGCGCATCTGGCACGACCTGGCTGACCGGCCCGCCGACCTGTTCGAGATGATGACCAGCTACGACCAGTCGATCAAGAACACCAATGCCGCGGTCAACGAGATCGTGCGGCGCATGATCGTGCCCCTCGAGCACATCGACCATCTGCTGGTCAGGGCCATGCACGAGCGCCGCGTGGAGCGCGTGACCAACGATATGCACCTGCCCGGCGTGGAGGAACTGCGGAGCTGGCTCGGTGGCGGGCCGTTTGCCGTGGCCCCGCTCACGATCCGCAGCGGACCGGTCGGCGTCATCGTCGCCGACAACGCCATCAGCGGGCAGGAGATCACCGATCTCGACCTCGAGTTCCTGCAGATGTTCGCCAACCAGAGCGCGGCGGCTGTCGAGAACAGTCGTCTCTACCGCGAACTGGAGAAGCGGCTGGTGGACCTGCGGCGCGCGCACCATCAGCAGAAGGAGGACCAGCAGACCCTGCTGCGGATGGAGCGCCTGAGCGTCATGGGCGAGACCTCGGCCATCGTCGCCCACGAACTGCGCAATCCACTGGTCGCCATCGGCGGCTTCGCGCGGTCGCTGACGCGCAACCTGGATGAGAACGATCCGAATCATCGCTTCGCCGCGATCATCTCGGAAGAGGTGGCGCGGATGGAGGAAATCATCCACGACCTGCTGGATTTCATCCGCCCCCGCAAGCTGTTGCGGCAGGAGACGGTGGTCGACGACCTGGTGCGCGAGACGGCCGAGCGGTTCCGGGGCGAACTGGAGGGGGCGGGAGTCGACCTGGTCCTCGAGACGGAGGGTGGCAGAACCGTCGTGGAATGCCATCCAGGCGAGATCCAGCAGGTCCTGCAGAACTACCTGATGAACGCCATGCAGGCCCAGGCCTTCGGCGGCCGGGTCGTGGTCCGACCACGGTCCTGGATGGAGGGTTGAAGGTCGAGGTGCTCGATTCCGGCCCGGGGTTTGCAGAATCGGACGGCAAGCGGCTGTTCTCGCCGTTCTTCTCGACCAAGCCCACCGGATCGGGCCTGGGACTGACCATCTGCGCGCAGATCATCAAGGCGCACGGGGGCGTCACCGGGGCGGTCAACCGGCCGGAGGGCGGGGCGGGCTTCTGGTTCATCCTGCCCCTGCCGCGCGGCTAGGGCCGGGCCGAACGGAACGGCGATTTGAGTAGCGTAGTCGGGTGGCCGGCGGTAGATTGCGATAGGAAGGCCTCGCGGCTTCCGATTCGCAAAGGAGGGCGAATATGGCCAAGATCCTGATCGTCGATGATGAGCCTCATCTGAGGCTGCTCTACGAGACCGAAATGCGTCGCGCGGGCTTCGAGACGATGACCGCCAGCAACGCGGCCCAGGGACTCGAGTTCGTCGACACGATGCACCCCGATCTGGTCATCCTCGACATCCGCATGGCGGGGATGGACGGCATCGAGGCCCTGCAGCGCATCCTCGAGCGCAACAACAGCATCCCTGTCGTGCTCAACACCGCCTTCTCCAGCTACCGTGACAACTACCTGACGTGGGCGGCCGACGCCTATGTGACGAAGTCGTCCGACGTGACGGAGCTGCTGAACACGGTGAAGAACATCCTCGAGGAACGGCTGGCGTCGCGCAGCTGACAGCGTGAGTGCCGCGGGCAGAGGTCCGCGGCCGGAAAGTGGTCGCGTTGAGCAACCGAGAGTTGGTTCGTGGCACGCTGAGCCTGGTGCTGGCCGGCGGGCAGGGTGAGCGTCTGTATCCGTTGACGCGGGACCGGTCGAAGCCCGCCGTGCCGTTCGGCGGCGCCTATCGCATCATCGATTTCACGCTTTCCAACTGCGTCAACAGCGGGCTGCGGCAGATCTACGTGCTGACGCAGTACAAGTCGTTCTCGCTGGACCAGCACCTGCAGCGCGGCTGGAACATCTTCAGCTACGAGGCGGACGAGTTCCTCTACCGCATCCCGCCGCAGCATCGCGTGGGGCAGAAGTGGTACCAGGGCACCGCCGACGCCGTGTACCAGAACATCTACCTGCTCGAGGAACGGCGCCCCAAGCGCGTGCTCATCCTGTCCGGGGACCATGTCTACCGGATGAACTACGCCAAGCTGCTGGAATTCCATGAAGCCGAAGGTGCCAAGCTGAGCCTGTGCGCAGCCGTTGTGCCGAAGGAGGGAGCCGACCAGTTCGGCATCCTCGAGGTCGACGCGAACTGGAAGGTCATCGGGTTCGAGGAGAAGCCGTCCGATCCCAAGACCATTCCCGGCGATCCCGACCACTGCCTGGTCAACATGGGTGTCTACGTCTTCGACACCGAGAGCCTCGTGCGCGAACTGTGCCACGACGTGAAGCAGTCGGATTCCCGCCACGACTTCGGTCGCAACATCATCCCCGAGATGGTTTCGCGCGGTGAGGTCTTCGCCTACCCGTTCCGCGACCCGGCGACCGGCAATGCCTGGTACTGGCGTGACATCGGGACGCTCGACAGCTACTACGAGGCGAACATGGAATTGACGCGGCGGCGTCCGGCCTTCGACCTCTACGATCCCGACTGGCATTTCCGCGCCTGGCAGCCGCCCCTGCCGCCGAGCAAGACGGTGCATGGCATCGCCGCCGACGGGCCGCTGCCCGGCATCGTCGAGGACAGCATCATCGGCAGCGGCTCGATGATCTCCGGCGGGCGCATCGAGCGCTCGGTCGTGGGCCACAGTTGCCGGATGAGTTCTTACAGCCGCGTGACAGAGAGCATCCTCATGGACGGCGCGCGTATCGGCCGGCATGCCGAGGTCAGGCGCTGCATCGTCGACAAGGGCGTCATCGTGCCCGACGGCATGCGCATCGGTTGCGACCCGCAATGGGATGCGGCGCACTTCACGGTCTCGCCGTCGGGTGTCGTCGTCGTGCCGCGGCACGCCGACCTTTCGGGCCTCGTGCAGGCGAAGCCCGCCGTCGCACCTGCGCGGTAGGTTGGCCGGCGACTGCCGGCGACTACCGGCTGCGTCCGCGGCTGTCCCCGGTTTCGACGTTCCCTGTTCCCGTCAGTTCCAACAGGCGATCGAGTGTCGTTTCGCGGTCGAAGCGTAGCGACACGCGATCGCGTGCGGCCAGTCCCAGCCGCACGGCCAGGTCGCGATCGCCGAGCAGGCGCTTCAGCGCCGCGGCCAGGGCCGGGGCATCGCCCGGCGGCACGAGCAGCCCGGTGCGCTCGTTGTCGACGATCTCGGGCAGGCTGCTCGCGCGCGCGGCAACCACCGGCACCGCGCAGGCGCCGGCTTCGGCAGCGACCAGCCCGAATCCTTCGCTCCAGGACGGGAGCGCCAGCGCATCGAGTTCGTTGTAGAAGGGGACGAGGTCCTCGACCTGTCCGCGCAGTTCGACGCTTCCGGGCCGGCCCAGTCCAGCGCGCCAGGCCGCCAGCTGCTCCAGCAACGGGCCGCTGCCCGCGACCAGGAGTCGACGGGCCGGCACCCCGGGCTCGGCTTCGAGCAGTGACCAGGCCGCCATCAGGGTCAACAGGCCCTTGCGCTCGATGAGCTGGCCGGCAAAGCCCACGGTGTCGCCGCGGCGTTCACGGGGGCGCGGGTGGAAGCGTCCCAGGTCGATGCCCTTGTAGAGCAGGTGCACACGTTCCTCGTCGAGCCAAGGTGCGCTGTCGAGGACGGTACGGCGCGTGGCCTCCGAATTGACGAGCACACCCGTGGCCGCGCGCGTGAAGTACCAGCGGTAGTAGGCTTTCGGCTTGAGCGGGAAGTCGCTCTCGCGTGTGGCCAGTCGGCAGGGCACGCCGGCCAGCCACGCCGCCGGCGCCGCGGCCTTCAGGTCCTTGGTCAGGTTGGCGATGACGGCGCGGGGGCGCCAGCGGCGCATCTGCCGCGTGAGCAGCGCCAGGGTCCAGGGGGCGCCGTCGAAGCGGATGGGGATCGCCGCGGTCGGCACGCCGGCAGCGCGTGCGCGTGCCAGCAACTCGCTGCTGGGCTGGGCGATGATGCCGGCGGTCACGCCGCGGCCGGCCAGCGCCCGGGCCGTGTCCAGCATCCAGACCTCGGCGCCGCCCCAGCCACGCAGCGAATTGACGAAACAGATGCGGACCATGCCGGCAGCGCCTTTCAGGTGCGTTGCCACGATGATAGGGCCTCGCCGCGCGCGGGCCAATGGTGAACAGCGACGCGGGCGTCGCGTTGCCGGGGCGGCTCCCGCGGGTTAGTTTGGGCCGGAGCCGGGAGGGGTTGAGCCGCCGCCCGACAGGTTGTTTTCATCGCCACGTCCACCGCCACGGGGAGCCCATGGAGACCGCGCTGCCGCGCAAGCAGACCCGCCTGGATCCGCGCCTGCCCTGGCTGGGCGGGGTGCGCCGGCTGCTGTCGCCCATGGCCGGCGTGACCGATCGTGCCTTCCGGGAGATCTGCCGCCGGTACGGCGCCGACATGGGCTTCTGCGAATTCGCGTCCGCCAGCGGCCTCACGTACGGCGGCGAGAACACCTGGAAGCTGGTCGATACCGACGGCGAGGAAGGGCTCGTCGGCGTGCAGATCTTCGGCGCCGACCCCGAGCACATGGCGCAGGCAGCGCGGCTGTTGTCCACTCGCCGGCTTGACGTGCTCGACATCAACTTCGGTTGCCCGGTCAAGAAGGTCGTGCAGAAGTGCGGAGGCAGTGCGCTGCTGGCCGACGTGCCGCTGCTCGAGCGCATCATCCGGGCCGTGATCGACAACAGCGGCGTGCCCGTCACCGCGAAGATCCGCACCGGCTGGGACGAGGACAAGGTCAACTACGACGAGGTGGGCCTGTTGCTGCAGGAGGTCGGGTGTTCCTGGGTGACCATGCACGGCCGTACGCGCGCGCAGAAGTTCAGCGGCCAGGCGAACTGGGACCGCATCGCGCACCTGGTGGAGGTGCTCGACATCCCGGTCATCGGGAACGGCGATGTCGTCGACGGCGCCAGCTACCGCGCGATGGTGGCGCATACGCGCTGCCATGGCGTCATGATCGGTCGCGGCGCCATGGGCAATCCCTGGATCTTCGAGCAGATGCGCGCCGTCGACGAGGCGTGGAGGCGCGTGACATCACGTTCGCCGAGATGTGCGCCGTCACCGCCGACCATGTGCGCGGCGAGGTGGCTGCCCGCGGCGAGGGTCACGGCTGCCTGGTCGTGCGCTCGCACATCACGCGCTGCTTCCGCGGCTACCCCGGCGCTTCCGCATTCCGGCGCCGGCTGTTCGAGGCCGAAGGCGCCGCGGCGCTGATTGCGCTGCTCGCCGAGGCTGCGGGACAGGATGACCCGCGCACGACGGACGACGACAAGGTGGCCTCGTGAGCGCGCGCCGCGCCTGCGCGCGAAAGCCGCGCCATGCCGCCTGACGGCACCCATTTCCTCGACCTGCGCGGCTGGACGCTCTCGCAGCGCCGGCCCGGGGGCCAGGCGACGCTGCTGGCGGACCTGGACCTCGCCCTGCGGCCGGGCGGCTGGGTCGCGGTTGCCGGTGCCAATGGTTCGGGAAAGTCCTCGTTACTGGCCTTCCTGGCCGGAGCCGATTCCCCCCTGCGTGTGCCGACAGCGCTGCTGCCCCAGGATCCCGACGACCAGTTCGTGGCTGGGACCGTGGGCGGGGAGCTGGCGCTCGGGCGCCGGGGCCCGGTAGTGGTGCCGCACGGATTCGGGCTGGAGCCGTTGCTGGACGCCGACCCGCGCCTGCTCTCGGCCGGCCAGAAGCAGCGACTGGCCCTGGCCGTGGCGCTGGGATCGGGGCCGCGCGTCCTGCTCTGCGACGAACCGACGGCCCTGCAGGACGCCCGCCAGGCCGACTGGGTGCTGTCCCGGCTGGAAGCGTGGCGGCAGGAGACGGGCGGCTGCGTGGTGACGGCCACCTGTGACCGTCGCGAAGCCCTCCGCGCCGACGAACTGCTCATTCTCGGCGGCGGGAGGGTGGTCGCGCGCGGCGATCCGGCATCGTTGCTGGGCGAGGCAGCCTGGCAGGACCTGTTTGACGAAGGCAACGACGGAATGCCGACCGGTGCACGGGATACGCACACGCCTGGGCGGGGAGCGCCGCTCCTCGGCCTCTCGGGGGTCGTCTGCCGCTTCGGCGAAGGCGGGGGATTCGCCGGCGTCGACCTCGAACTGCGCGCCGGCGACCGCCTCGGCATCTGCGGTGGCAACGGCTGCGGCAAGAGTACCCTGCTGGCTGTCTGCGCCGGGATGCGGCGGCCCGATGCCGGGGAAGTGCGGCTGGGAAGCCGCCGCCTCTATGCGCACGGCGCCCAGGACACCGGTCACGGCCTGGCGCTCCTGGCGCCGCAGTTCCCGGAGTACCTGTTCAGCCGGTCGAGTGTGGCGCGGGAGATCGCTGTCGATCCGGTGCTGGCCCGTGTGGATGTCGCTGCCTTCGCCGGCGAGCTGGGGCTGCCGGCTGATGTGGGCGCCAGGCACCCGCGCGACCTCAGCAGCGGCCAGCGCCGTCGCCTGGCGCTCGGGCTGGTCCTGCGCTCGGGCCGTCCGCTGCTGCTGCTGGACGAGCCCACGGTCGCGCTCGACGGCGCCGGCCGGCGCCTGGTCCGTCGCCTTCTGGAGGCAGTGCCGGCTGAAGCAGCGGTGGTCGTGGCTTCCCACGACCACCGGTTCCTGGCGGCTATCGGCTGTGAGATCCGGGTGCCGGGGCCGGGCGGACTGCGGCCCGCCTGAGCGGCGCCTGTCAGCGGTAGGTCGCCTTCAGCGTTCCCCACTTCCAGTCGTCGTTCGGCGAGGCCACGTCGCCGGGCAGCGTGCAATCCTGGGTGATCTCCTGGGTGTTGCTGCGCCCGTCCCCGTCGGAGTCCGCGGAGCCCGCCCCGAGATAGTTGCGGTTGTTGTCCTGCAGCAGCGATCCGTAGGCATTGAGGTCCGGCACGTCGGTGTGGCACAGGACGCAGGCCGAGGCCGCGTTCTTCAGGGTCGTGCAGGCGCCCGGGTAGGCGTTCTTCCAGGGCGTTACGTAAGCGGTCTTGGCGGCAGCCGTGCCGGCAACGTAGGTGAGCAGGCAAAGCGACAGGCTCGCGATCAACAGGTTCTTCTTCGACATGGTCCGTTCCTCCCTGACGTGTCCCCTTGAGCTTGACGACTAATCCCATCGATGAACAGGGGTATGCAAGAATCTGGCCTATTGATAAGACCATTTCAAATGAAAACGCCTCTCAATACGGAACCGCCGCCGCTCCGGGAGAAAGCTCTTGCCGCCCGCTCGGGCGGGCTGCTACATTGCGCGCGGTCCACGCCAGGAACGACGTGCGATGACACCAGACCGATCCGCCGGGCTGCCTGAGCCCGGGACCGCGTGGCCGCCGGGCCGCGCTTTTTCATGCCTGCCAGCCGGGTTCTGGGCCAGCCAAGCCAGGGGATTGCACATGAACTTCACTGAAAAAGCCGTCATCATGAACGCCAAGGAGATGAACCGGGCGCTCAAGAGGATGGCGCACGAGATCATCGAGGCCAACAAGGGCATCGACAACCTCGTCCTGCTGGGCGTGCAGCGACGCGGCGTTTCGCTGGCGAAGATGCTGGCCGACGCGATCCGCCAGGTCGAGGGCATCGACGTGCCGCAGGGCGCGCTGGACATCACCTTCTATCGGGACGATCTCAGCCGCCTCGGACCTTCGCCCAAGGTCTCGTCCACCGAGATGCCCTTCGACGTGAACGACAAGATCATCATCCTGGTCGATGACGTTCTCTACACCGGGCGCACGGTGCGTGCGGCGCTGGACGTCATCATGGACTGGGGCCGGCCGCAGGCGATCCGGCTGGCGGTGCTGGTCGATCGCGGCCACCGCGAGCTGCCGATCCGGCCGGACTTCGTGGGCAAGAACGTGCCCACGTCGCAGAAGGAGATCATCAAGGTGCGCGTGAAGGAATTCGACGAGAAGCTGGAAGTCGTGGTAGGGGAGGTCGGCGAGGCATGATCCTGCGCAGCAAGGATGTCCTTGGCCTGGAGGACCTGACGGCCGAGGAGATCCTCGGCGTGATCGACATTGCTTCGCGCTTCCGCGCCGTATTCGATCGTCCCGTGCGCAGCGTGCCCATCATGCGCGGCCGTACCGTCGTCAATTTCTTCCATGAGCCGAGCACCCGCACGCGCATCAGCTTCGAGCTGGCGGAGAAGCGCCTTTCGGCCGACATCGTCAACTTCAGCACCGCCACCAGCAGCCTTTCCAAGGGCGAGACCCTGCGTGACACGGCCGAGAACCTGGCGGCGATGAAGATCGACATGCTGGTCATCCGGCACAGTTCCTCGGGCGCGGCCAGGTACCTGGCGAAGGTGCTGGCGTGCTCGGTCATCAACGCGGGCGACGGCGCGCACGAACATCCGACGCAGGGCCTGCTCGATATCATGACCATGCGCCAGCGCCTGGGCGACCTGCGCGGCCGCAAGGTCACGATCATCGGCGACATCACGCACAGCCGCGTGGCGCGGTCGAACATCTGGGGCCTGACCAAGCTGGGCGCCGAGGTCACGGTCTGCGGCCCACCCACCATGGTGCCGTCGGGACTCGACCGGATGGGCGTGCGCGTGGAGTACGACCTGATGCGCGCCGTGCGCGATGCCGACGTGCTCAACGTGCTGCGCATCCAGCTCGAGCGGCATTCCAGCCGCTCGTTCCCGAGCAACCGCGAATACCATCGCATGTACGGCATCAGCGCCGAAGTGGTGCAGAAACTCAAGCCCGAGACCTTCGTCATGCACCCGGGCCCCATGAATCGCGATGTGGAGATCGCCAGCGAAGTGGCCGACGGGCCGCGCCAGGTGATCCTCGACCAGGTGGCCAACGGCGTCGCCGTGCGGATGGCCCTGATCTACCTGCTGTCGGGCGGCGACCCCGGGGCGCTGGCCCCGGCCGCCGCCTAGTCCTGCTTGCCGCGACCCCCGAGGTCGCGTGGAACGAGGTCCGTCATGGAGTGGAGCTGGGAGCGCATCCCTGCTGAGTTCCTGGTTACGAACGTGCGCCTGTGCCGCGAAGGCACGCTGGGCCGGCGTCGCGGTTTCCTTCACGTGAAGAAGGGGCGCATCGAGACGCTCGGCGTCGGTACGCCGGCGCACGAGGGCCTGCCTGCGCTCGACGGCGGCGGCCTGGTCTGCGCGCCGGGACTGGTCGACCTGGCCGTGCACTTTCGCGAGCCGGGCTTCGAGGAGCAGGAGACCATCGCCACGGGCAGCCGCGCGGCGGCGGCCGGCGGCTTCACGGCCGTGGTCACGATGCCGGATACCGACCCGGCCATCGACAACTCGGGAATGGTGCGTTACCTCATCGACCGGGGCCGCGAGACCGGCCTGTGCCGCCTGTACCCGACCGGCGCCGTGAGCCCGGGCCGTAAGGGCGAGGCGATGACCGAGTTCGGCGACATGGTCGCCGCCGGCGCCGTGGGCTTCACGGACGGTTCACGGCCCGTGGCGAACGGCAACCTGATGGGCAACGCGCTGAAGTACGCGACCATGCTCGGCGTACCGATCATCACGCATCCCGAGGACCTGACCATCTCCGGCAAGGGCGTCATGCACGGGGGCTACTGGGCCACGCGCCTGGGCCTGCCCGGCATGGCTCGCGCGGCCGAGGACGCGGCGCTCTTCCGCGACATCGAACTGGCGCGGGCAGCGAAGGGACAGCTGCATGTGGCGCATGTCTCGACAAAGGGCGCTGTCGAGATCATCAGGCGCGCCAAGGGCGAGGGCGTGCGCGTGACCGCTGCCGCCACGCCGCATCACTTCAGCCTGGACCACGCGCGATGCCGCGACTATTCGCCCCTGTTCAAGACCAACCCGCCGCTCCGCGAGGCCGACGACCTGAACGCCATCGCCGAGGGACTTGCCGACGGAACCATCGACGCGATCGCCACCGACCACGAGCCGCACACCGGGACCGAGAAGGAATACCAGTTCGACCAGGCGCCGTTCGGCGTCATCGGCCTGGAGACGGCGCTGGCGGCGGGCATCACCTGGCTCGTCAAGACGGGCCTGCTCGACCTGGGGCAGCTCATCGCCTGCCTGAGCGAACGGCCCGCGCGCGCGCTCAACCTGCCGGTGGGGCGGCTCGAGGAAGGGGCCGAGGCGGACTTCGTGCTGATTGATCCTGAGCGCGAGTGGACGGTGCAGGGGCCGTCGTTCCAGTCGCGCAGCGCGAATTCGCCGTACCTCGGCGAGACGCTGACCGGCATGGTGGCCGCCACCTTCCTGCGCGGCCGCCTCACCTGGCGCGGTGCAGCGGCCCCTGGCGGCCGGTAGCCGACGGGTGCGGTATTTGCTTTAATGCGACTTGGGCTGTGGCCGTGGAAGCGGGCGCGTGGGCGCCACCAGCAGGGCTCGCCGGTCCGAAGGGCCGCCCGGGCAGGGGTTTGCGTGACCGATTGCCGGAAATCGCCGCCGCACACAGACCGGCCGGCAGCCGAAGGGGCCGGCGTGCGTTGTCGCGCCTGGGGGTCGCTGCGTCCCCGGCCGGGGACGCCGGTTGCCTGCAGTCGCGCTGTCTTCATGGCCGCCTGCGCCGTTCTGGTACTGGCCCTGGCGGGCACCGGCTGCGCCAAGTACAACACCTACTACAACGCCAAGCGGGCCTTCGACAACGCCGAGCGTGTGCGCGAGGATGCGCTGCGCAAGAACCAGGATCCGCCAAAGCCGGCCGGGGCCCAGAAGACCGACTACGAGACGGCCATTGCCAAGGCCCAGAAGGTGCTCGACGAGTATCCCGGCCACAAGCTGTCGGACGATGCCCTGTTCCTGCGCGCCAAGGCCTATTACCGGCTTGAATCGTATCGCATGTCGATCCGCCAGTTCGACCTGCTGTTCCAGAACTTTCCCGCCAGCGAATACCTCGAGGAGTCGCTCTACCTCCAGTCGCTCAATTACCTCCTGATCGGCGCGCTCGACCGCAGCCAGGACTACCTGGGCCAGCTGGAGCGGGCCTATCCGGACAGCCGCTACCAGGCTGAGGTCAGTCGCGTCTCCGGTGACAATGCCTACGCCCTGGAGGACTGGGAGGGCGCCCGCACCGCCTATCGGCAGTACCTGGCGCTCGGGGACGAGGCGCGCGACCGCGATCGCGTGGCGTTGAAGCTGGCGGATTGCCTGTGGGAGCTGGACCGCTATGCCGAGGCCGATACCGTCCTGACCGAGATGCTGGCCGAGGTCGCTCCCGGTGAATTGAAGTTCCGCGCCGAGCTCCTGCGGGGGCGGGTCCTCGCGCGTTCCGGTGCGCTCGACCAGGCGGACAAACTGCTCGACGGGCTCGACCAGGCGGCAGCGTTCCACAAGGCCGAAGGCGAACTGGCGCTCGTCAAGAGCGAGGTGCTGGTGTCGCGGGGAAAGGCCGATGACGCCGCGGCACTGCTGCAGGCCATGCCGACCGAATGGCAGACGCCGGTGGTCAAGGCCCGCGTGGCGGACGTCCTGGGATATCGGTTCCTGGAACGGCAGGAATATGCCGAGGCGCACGAGCAGTTCAAGATTGCGCTGGGCCAGCGCAATGAACTGGACGAACCCGAGAAGACCCGCAGCCTGAACGAACAGCTCAAGGACTACCTGGCTGCCGAGCGGGACCTTGCCGAAGCGCCACCCGAGCGTGTACCCCGCCTGAAGCTACTGCAGGCCAATGCCATGCTGTTCGGCTTCGACCGGGCGGCGCAGGCGGCAGCGCTCTATCGCGAAGCCGCGGCCGACACCGCCGCCGATTCGTTGCTGGCCTCCCGCGCCCTCTACGGGCTGTGGCTGGCCTATGGCCAGAAGCTGGGGAATCCGGACTCGGCAAAGGTCGTGGCCGACGAGTTGCTCGAGCGGTTCCCGGCGTCAGCCCAGGCTCGCGAAGTGCGTGCGGAGGGCGGCGGCGGACTGCTGGAGTTCCTGCTGGCCGAGCGCGAACTGGTCCAGCAGCGGAACCTGGCCAACCTTACGGCAGACGAACGCCGGGCGCTCGAGGAGATCGTGACACCGACAATCGCCGGTACCGGCGGCCGCCCGGGCTCGGGACCGCCCGCGCGGCGGCGCATGATCTACTTCGCGCGCCGGGAGCCGCTTTCCTATCCGCCACCTGAGATCGTCATCCCGATCGGCGGGCCGTCCGCAGCGGACGTTCGAATTGCCGCTCCCGCTGACGCCGCGACCGGTGCCGATGGCCCTGTTGCGCCAGGGGCGGACGCGTCGTCAACTGTGAAGGGCGCGTCTGAAAGCGGGGCGGCAGCGGGTGCCGAAGCCGGATCCGGGGAGCAGGCCAAGCCCGTCGACGGTGCGATGCCCGTCGACGCAACCAAACCGGATGCCGAAGCCAAGCCCGTCGACGAAGCCAAGCCCGTCGAACCGGAACAGCCGAAGAAGGAACGTGATCCCAACTGGGATCGCCTGCGCTCGCCGGCGCCGGGGCCTGCCCAGTGAAACCCTCGCGACCCGCGACGCGCTCCGCCCTTGGCCGGGTGACGGCCAACGCGCTCGTCTCTTCGGCCTTCCTGCGCCTGGATCTCGAGCTGGACCAGCCGTTTACCTTCCTGCCGGGCCAGTTCGTCATGGTCAATGAACCGGGGCCCCGGTCCTGGACGTTCAGTCGGCCCTTCTCCATCCTCGCCGGCGCCGGTACCTCGCTGTCGTTGCTGTACCGCGTCGTCGGGCGCGGCACGGCCGCCATGGCGTCGTTGCCCCGTGGTGCCGCCATGCAGGTGCTGGGGCCGCTGGGTGAGCCGTTCCCGGCACCGGTCGAGGGATCGACGGCCGTGCTCCTGGGCGGTGGCGTCGGGTTGCCTCCGGTGTTCGCCTGGCGGGAACGCTGGGGCGGTCCGCGCGACCGTGCTTTCTTCGGCGCGCGTGACGGCGGCGAAGTACCGTGGGAAATGCTCGGCAACTCCTGGGGGATCTCCGTCGACCGCGCGGAAGGCGTGCCGCCGGGACGTGGCGCTTTCACCGGCGTCGTCACCGCACTGGCCGCTGCGGAGGCGGGGCTGGCCCCGGGCGACAACGGCGTGGTCTATGCCTGTGGCCCGGCGCCGCTGCTGAAGGCCGCGGCGCGGCTGGCACGCGCGCAGGGCTGGCGCTGCTGGGTCTCCCTCGAGGAGCACATGGGTTGCGGCTACGGCGTGTGCAAGGGATGTGTCGTGCCCGTTCGCGAAGGCAACGGTATCCGCAATGCCACGTGCTGCTTTGAAGGCCCGGTCTTCGATGCGGCGAACCTGCCGGATCTGGGGGATCCGTCAGTGTTGCCCGGCACCGCTGGAGGAGCAGCATGAACCTGCCGTCCTGGTGGCAACTGGAGGTCACGGCGCCGTTCAAGCTCGGTCCGCGTGAGCTGCCGGGGCGCATCTGGACAGCCTCGGGCTGTTTCGCCTACGGGCTGCACGCCCATGATTTCCGGGCCGCTGACGGTACCTCGCCCTACCTGGGCGTGGGAGCGGTGGTGACCAAGACCGTGACGCCGCTGCCCCGCACCGGCAACGCCATGCCGCGCCTGGTCGAGACCGCCTGCGGCGCGCTCAACAGCATCGGCCTGGAGAACGTGGGCTTCGAGGACTTCCTGGCGAACGTGCTGCCCGAACTGGAAGCGCGCGGCGTGCCGACGGTTGTCAGCCTCGCGGCCACGACTCCCGAGGATTTCGGGCCGCTCGTGCGCCGGTTGCACGAACACGCGTCAGGCTTTGCGCACTGGCACGGCGTGGAGCTGAACCTGAGCTGTCCCAATGTCGCCGAAGGCGGCCACGATTTCGGCAGCGCTCCGGCAACCGTGGCCCGCTGCGTAGCTGCAGCCCGCGCCTGGCTCCCGGACCGGGCGCTGCTGGCCAAGATCACGCCGAATGTCGCGGACATCGCGCAACTGGCGCTTGCGGCGCGTGATGCGGGCGCCGATGCCGTGAGCGCGATCAATACTGTCGTGGGCCTGGATGTGGACCTGCGCACGGGCCAGCCGTACCTGCCGCGCCGGTTCGGCGGCTATTCGGGGCAGGCCATCCTGCCCATTGCGCTGGCGAAGGTGGACCAGATCGTCAGGGGCGTGGGCGTTCCGGTGGTGGGCGTCGGCGGCATCGCCGAGCCGGAGGATGCCCTCAAGTTCTTCGCGCTGGGCGCCGTAGCAGTGCAGGTCGGCACCGCGCAGATGCGGGATCCCTTCGCCGCCGCGCGCATCGCGCGCGATCTGGCCCGACGCTAGTCGTCGGTGCGGCGCTAGTCGTCGTAACCGTCGGGATCGTCGTCGTCGCCCGCTTCCTCGTCGTCGATCAGCCCCGCCAGGTCCTCGAATCCGCGCAGTTCCTCGAGGTCTTCCAGGTTCTCGTCGAAGGGCTCGTCGACTTCCTCCGTAGCCAGGCCGCCAAGCAGGGTCGCGTCCTCGTCCGGTTCCTCGGGCAAGCCTTCGGGAAAGTCCCCTTCAAGCAGGTTCATGAAGGTGTCGCAATGGCTCAGCAACTGCTGGGCCAGGCCGTCTCCGACAGCCTCGGCTTCGTCGACCGTGCCGCTGACCGAGATGCGGTGGCGACCGGCGCCGGTGCCGCCCAGGATGGCGATGCCATCGGAGCCGACGCGAGCCAGGGCGCCGACCGGCAGGTCCTGGTCGGGCAGCATGCGGCGGTGGAAGGCCGACTCCGCCGCGAGCTCCAGTGCCGAATCCTCCGAATGCAGCGACGCGAGGAGTTCGCGCGCCGTGTCGTCGTCATCTCGGGCCAGCACCACCAGCGTGCCCTGGCCGGGGCCGGGCAACACGAACTCGGGGGCGAAGATCTCCGCGACGATGCCCTGGATGCCCAGGTGCTCGGTGACGGAAGCGGGCAGCACCAGGCCGTCGATCTCGCTGCGGCGCAGATGGGTTTCCATGGCGCGATCCACGCCCCCGCTGAGGATCTCGAAGCGGAGGTCGGGCCACAGGGCCTGCAGCTGGGCGCGCACGCGCTGCGAAAGCACGCCCACCCGGCTGCCGGGTTCCATCTCGTCCATGATGTGGCCGCTGCGATTGAGGAACGCGTCGAACGGCGCGGCGCGGTCAGGGACGCACACGATCTGCGCGCCGGGAATCCCGGCCGCCAGCATGTCGGTCGCCTCGAGGACGAGCAGGCGAGCCCGGCCTTCGCCCAGCGCCCTGAGCAGGAAGGCGATCTCGGGCCGGCTGGCGGCGACGAACGTCTCCTGCGCGCGCTGGGCTTCCTGCTGGGGCGAGGCCAGCAGCTCGAGCTGGCAGGCCAGGTTCCGCGTGCGCTGCTGCAGGCGGTCGATCACCGACTGCGACTGGTTGCGCGATAGGGGCGAGGCCAGCGACGCGAACGTCAGCGACGAGGCCCGGCTTGCCGACGGTTCACGCACCGTGCCCCCCGCTCGCCGACATGAACTCGCGCACCACGGCTCCGACCCGGTGGGCGTCCTCGAACGGCAGCGCGGCATGGATCGGGAGCGTCAGGATTTCGCGCCCGGCGCGCTCGGCCTCGGGCAACGGGCCGGCGGCGCGGCAGTAGACGGCCAGCTCGTGCCGGTGCAGCGGCGGGTCGTAGTAGATGCCGACATCGACGCCGGCCGCGTCCAGCGCGCGGTGCAGCCCTGCGCGGTCGTGGCAGCGCACCCAGTACTGGTGGTAGGTCATGCGCATGCCCTGCCCACCCGCGTCCAGCTGCACCCTGTTCTCGGCCGGGATGTAGCTGTCGTAGATGGCGGCCACCTGGTCGCGATCGTGCTGCTCATCGAAGAAGCGGGCCAGCCTCACGCGGATGACCATCGCCTGCACCTCGTCCAGCCGGCTGTTCCAGCCGGTGTAGAGGTGGTTGTTCGCGCGCACGGGCTGGTGCCCGCGGATGCGGCGGATGAGCTCGGCGTCGGCCTTGTCGCGGCAGCAGACGGCGCCGCCGTCGCCGATTCCCGGCAGGTTCTTGGTCGGATAGAAGCTGAGGGTGGCCATGCGCCCGCAGGAGGAGATCGGCTTGCCCTTGTAGAGCGTCCCGAAGGCCTGGGCGTTGTCCATGATCACTTCGAGACCACGGCGAGCGGCGATCCCGTTGATCGCGTCCATGTCGCAGGGGGCCCCGAAAATGGGCACCGGCATGATGGCCCGCGTGCGGGGCGTAATCGCATCCTCGATCCGCGCGGGATCCAGGTTCAGGTCGCCTGGGAGGATGTCGACGAACACCGGCACCGCGTCCAGCAGGATGATGGCTTCCATCGTGGCGTCGAACGTGAACGGGGTGGTGATCACCTCGTCCCCGGGCTTGACGCCGGCCATGGCCAGCGCCACGAAGAGCGCCGACGAACCGGAGGCCACGCCCACGCAGTCGGCCACGCCGCAGGCAGCGGCGAGCTCCTCTTCCAGCAGGCGCACCTCGTCGGCCAGGATGTAGCGCCCGGACAGCAACAGCTTCTCGAATTTCGCGACGATCTCGTCCTTGCACGGCAGCATGGGCGTGATCAGGTCGTAGCGTCCGATACGACGAAGCGGAGCAGTCATGGATACCTGTCTCGTCTGGCCGCGAAGGGCCGGTTGGATTGGACCGTCGTGCGCCGCTCAGGCGCCCGTCGTGCGGTGGTTGGCCCGCCCGAAGCAATCGTAGCTGAAGCCGTGCTTCTGGACCTGCGGCAGATCATACACGTTCCGGCAATCGAGGAACACCCTGCCGCTCATGACCGAAGCCAGGCGCGCAAAGTCGAGCTGCCGGTACTCGTTCCATTCCGTCACGAGCATGCACACGTCGGCGCCCTCGGCGGTCTCGTAGGCCGAGGTGCAGTACTCCAGGTCGGGATGGAACAGCTTGAAGTTGTCCATGGCCGCCGGGTCGTGGGCCCGGATGCGGCACTTGCGTTCCTTCAGCAGCCGCACCAGTTCCAGGCTGGCGGCGGAGCGGATGTCGTCGGTGTTCGGCTTGAAGGCCAGGCCCAGCAGGGCGATGGTGCGCCCGTCGAGCTTGCCGGCCATGGCCTCGGCCTTCGCGATGGCGCGCGCGGGGATTCCCGCGTTCACGCTGATGGCGGCGCGCACGATCGTCATGTCGTCGCCGGCCTCGCCCGCGATGTGCACCAGGGCATTGGTGTCCTTCGGCAGGCAGCTGCCGCCGAAGCCCAGACCCGGGTGCAGGAACTTCGAGCCGATGCGCTTGTCCAGGCCCAGGGCCTTGGAAATGTCGAAGATGTCGGCGCCGACGCGCTCGGCAAGCCGCGCCACCTCGTTGATGTAGGAGATCTTGACGGCGAGGAAGCTGTTGGCCGCGTACTTGATCAGTTCCGATGTCTCGATGCCCGTCTTGACCACCGGCGTATCGAGCAGGTAGAGGGGACGGTAGATGGCACGCAGCAGTTCCTCGGCGCGGGCCGAATCGACGCCGATCACCACGCGATCAGGCCGCATGAAGTCCTCGATGCTCGACCCTTCGCGCAGGAATTCCGGATTGCTGGCCATGTCAAAGCTGGCCCCGGGCTTCAGGCGCGCGGCGATCACCTTGCGCAGGGCGCGGCTGGTGCCCACCGGCACGGTGCTCTTGGTGACGACGACCTTGTAGTCGTCCAGGAGGTCGCCGATCTGCTCGCCCACCTTCATCACGTACTGCAGGTCCGCTTCGCCGCTCTCGGACATCGGTGTCTGGACGGCGATGAAGACGACCTCGGCATCGCGCATGCCGTCGGCAAGGCTCGTCGAGAACTGCAGGCGGCCTTCGCGCACGTTCTTGAGCACGAGGCGGTCCAGTCCCGGTTCGTAGAACGGGATCTCGCCGCGCTCCAGCTTCTCGATGCGTTCACGGTTGATGTCGACGCACGTCACGGTGTTCCCGAAGTCGGCCATGCAGGCTCCGGAAACCAGACCGACGTAGCCGGTGCCGACCATGCAGATGCGGATCATGAGAATTCCTTTCGGGCCTCGGCAAGCAGATCGAGCAGGGCGGAAGCCGCGTCGTGTTCCGGTACCCAGCCGGTCTCCGAGCGCAGCTTGCGGTTATCTCCGACCAGTCGTGGCGTATCCGACGGCCGGTCACGCGACGGGTCGTGCCGAACCGTGATCGGCACGGTCGCGGCGGCCACCAATATCCTCAGTCCGCCCTCCATCGTCAACGCCGTTCCGGAGCAGATGTTATAGGTCTCGCCGGGGCGCCCGCGGGCGGCCAGCGCACGGTAGGCCCGGACGACGTCCCGGACGTCGAGGAAGTCCCGCACCGGCGAGAGGTCCCCCGTCAGGATCTCGGCGGGCCCGCGCCCGGCTTCGGCCGCGGCGATCTGCCGCGCGAAGGACGGAAAGGCGAAACGGGGGTTCTGGCCGGGCCCGGTGTGGCTGAAGGGGCGGGCCACGATCACGGGCAAGCCGTACGAGCGGTGGTACTGCCGGCAAAGCAGTGTCTGCGCCACCTTGCTGACCGCGTACGGCGACAGTGGCGCCAGCGGCGCCCCTTCGGTCAGGGGCGGGGCGTCTTCCGGCTGCGGCCCGTACTCCTCGGCAGAGCCCACGGCGATCACCAGCGGCCGGTCGCCGACCGGCAGCGCACGCACGGCCTCCAGCAGGTTCAGGGTCCCCAGGAGGTTCGCGGTGAACGTCTCGTGCGGCGCCACGAAGGAGGCGGCAGCGGAACTCTGCGCCGCCAGGTGGTAGATCACCCGCGGGCGCTCGACCTTGACGATGCGGGCGAGTGCGGCAGCGTCCTCGAGCCCGGTCTCGTGGTAGTCCAGGCGACCGTCGGGACCGGCGTAGGCCACGGGCAGGCCACTGGCGGCGCCCGGATGGCGCCGGAAGTCGCCGGCCGAGGCGGGGGACGGCGTCCCGTCCGGCTGGCGGCCCAGGCCGACCACGGTGTGCCCGGCGGTGAGCAACGCGCCGACGAGATGAAGTCCCGCAAAGCCGAGAGCGCCGGTGACCAGGTCGCAGCCCGGCTTCTGTCCGGTCTCCATTGCCGTCACCCGTTCAGCAACCGCAGCCACTCCTTGTAGAGGCAGCGGTCCTGGATGACGGTCAGTCCGGCGGTGCGCGCCCGGGCGGCAGCTTCCTCGTGCACCACACCCTCCTGCAGCCAGATGGCGCGGGCCCCGATCGCGATCGCCTGGTCGACGATCCCGGGCACCGCGTCGCTGCGCCGGAACACATCGACCACATCGACCGGTCCCGCCACTTCGTCGAGTTCGGCGACGATCGGCAGGCCCAGCACGTCTTCCTGGAGGGCCGGGTTCACGCCCACGACTTCCAGGCCACGGCTGACCAGGAACCGGGTCACGCCGTAGCTGGCCCGGTCCGGGCGCGCGGAAAGGCCGACCACCGCCACCCGGCGCATGTCGGCGAGCACGCGGCGAACGGTTTCGTCGGGGGGATTGGTGGGCTCCAGCGGGGATGACATGGCTCGTCCTTGCCGTTTCGGGTCCTTGCCGGTCCGGGGGCGTTCGCCGCGCGGATCGGCGCGGTCGGGCACCCCGGCAGGTTAACCCCGACGGCGGGCGCTGTAAACCGGGCTGTGCCGCCGGATCGCCCGGGGCGGCGGACCGGGGGCAATCGCCGCTTTTGTCCGGCCCGACTTGCGGTTATCTTCGGCAGGCGAAGGATCGCCAGTCTCGCCGCAGCGCCGGGCCCACCGGTCCGTCGGCGCGCCGCCGCCGGAGGGTTGCCGTGAACGCCATCGCGATGTCCGTACTCCTGTTCTGTGCCTTGTCCATGTTCATCGGCACCTTGGCCGACCGCTGGTGGCTGCTGCGTGCCGGTACGCCCGACAACCGGTTCGACAACGTCAGGGAACGGCTGCGCTCCCTGCTCGTCCTGGGCTTCGGCCAGCAGCGCCTGTTGCAGGAACGGGGGGCCGGCTGGATGCACGTGGCGATCTTCGCCGGCTTCATCGTCATCTTCACCCGCACGTGCACCCTGATCGGCCGCGGCTTCGATGCCGACTTCCACCTGCCCCTGCTCGGCGGCGGACTGGGTCTCGTCTACGCTGCGGTGAAGGACACCTTTGCGGCCCTCGTGATCCTCGCCATCGCCTGGGGCATCTGGCGCCGGGTCGTGACGCGTCCCAGTCGGCTCCATCTGAACGTCGAAGGGCTGCTCATCCTGGTCTGGATCGCGTCGCTGATGGTGACCGACATCCTGGCCGACGCGGCGCTGTTCGCGCTCGAGCCGGCCCATCCCGAGCGCGGCTGGGCCTGGCTGTCCACGGCATTCGCCGGTTTCTTCGATACCGGCCGGCCCGTCGCGACGAACCTCTGGCTGCACGGCAACTACTGGGCGCACATCGTGCTCCTGCTCGCCTTCCTCAACTACCTGCCCTTCGGCAAGCACTTCCACGTGCTGACGGCGCTGCCGGCGGTCTACCTGCGCCGGTTGAGCCCGCAGGGCACCCTGGAGAAGATGGAATTCGAGGGGCGCGAGCAGTTCGGCGTGGGCAGGATCGAGGACTTCTCCTGGCGGCGCATCCTCGACATGTATACCTGCACGGAATGCGGGCGCTGCGACGACATGTGCCCGGCCCACCTGACCGGAAAGCCCCTGCACCCGCGCGAGATCATCACCAACGAGCGCGACCATGCCTGGGACCTGGCCGATCACCTGGTGAAGGTGGGGAAGCTCAAGAGCCAGGGGCGACATGCCGAGGCTGCAGTGGCCATCAACGAACGGGAGCGCCCCGCGCTGATCGGCCAGATCAACGACGAGGAAGCGATCTGGGCCTGCACGACCTGCGGTTGGTGTGTCAGCAGTTGCCCCGTCATGATCGACCACATCCCGAACATCGTCGACCAGCGGCGGCACCTGGTGATGATGGAGGCGAAGGTGCCTGCTGCGCTGCAGAACGCCCTGCGCGGGCTGGAGAACAACAGCAACCCCTGGAACGTGAGCAGCGCCGCGCGCGAGGACTGGATCGGCGACCTGCCGGTGCCCCGGATGCGCGACAAGGGCTCGGCTGCCTACCTGCTGTTCGTCGGCTGCGCCGGGAGTTTCGACAGCCGCAACATGGACGTGATGCGGGCGCTCGTGAAGCTGCTCGACCATGCCGGCATCGATTACGCCGTGCTGGGCCGCGAAGAGGGTTGCTGCGGCGACCCGGCGCGGCGCGTCGGCCACGAGTACCTGTTCCAGATGCAGGCGCCGATCAACATCGAGACGTTCAAACGCTACAACGTGCGCAAGGTGCTGACGGCCTGCCCGCACTGCTTCAACTCGATCGCCAACGAGTATCCCGACTTCGGGCTGGAGGATGTCGAAGTCATCCACCACAGCGAACTGCTGTCGGAACTCGTGCGCGATGGCCGACTGAAGCTGAAGCCCGGCGCCGACCTCAAGGTCACCTACCACGATTCCTGCTACCTTGGGCGCCACAACGAGGTATACGAGGCGCCGCGCGACGTGCTCACTGCAGTGCCCGGCGTGACCATCACCGAGATGCCGCGTCACCGCCGCGAGGGCTTCTGCTGCGGCGCCGGTGGCGGTCGCATGTTCATGGAGGAGCACCTCGGCACGCGGATCAACCACAACCGCATCGCCGAAGCCGCGGCCACCGGCGCCGCGGAAGTCTGCACCGCATGCCCGTTCTGCCTGACCATGCTCGGCGACGCCATCAAGGAAACGGACCGCTCCGAGCAATTGCGCGCGCGCGATATCGCCGAGGTGCTGCTGGACAACCTGGCCTGATCCGGACGGCCGCAGGCGACGCCGACACCGGCGGACGTTGCGCGGCCGCTCCTTATCTGTTATACCGGATGGCAATCGTCGGCCGCCGGCCAACGCCCGAAAGGATGCGCCATGACCCCGCCCAATCCCGTTTCATCCACGCCCGCGCTCGACAAGGTCTGGCGTCGCGGCAAGGATTTCCTCGGCAGCGAGTTGCCCATCATGTGCGGGGCGATGACCTGGATCTCCGATCCGCAACTCGTGTCGCTGATGAGCAACCTGGGGGCGTTCGGCGTGCTCGCTGCCGGCAACATGCCGCCGGAGTTGTTCGCCCAGTATGTCGACGACACCCGCGCGAAGACGTCACGGCCCTTTGCCGGCAACGTGATCACCATTGCCCCGAACTACCTGTCCCACCTGGACATCCTCTGCGAGCGCAAGGTGAGTCACATCGTCTTTGCCGGTTCGATCCCGCGCGGTTCGGAAGTGCAGAAGGCAAAGGACAGCGGCGCCAAGGTGCTGTGCTTCGCCTCGACCGGGAGCATCGCCGAGCGCATGATCGACTACGGCACCGATGCCCTGATCCTCGAGGGCAGCGAGGCCGGCGGCCACATCGGCCACGTTTCGACCGTGGTCCTGCTGCAGGAGATCCTCTTCAATTTCCCGTCGCTGCCGATCTTCGTGGCCGGCGGCATCGCCACCGGCAAGATGATCGCGCACCTGGTGCTGATGGGCGCCGCCGGTGCGCAGATGGGGACGCGTTTCGTGATGGCCGAGGAGTGCACGGCTCATCCGAAGTTCAAGGATGTCTTCATCCGTGCCCGTTCCCGTGAAGCGATCTCGACGCCGCAGTACAGCGCCAAGCTGCCGGTCGTCTCCGTGCGCGCGCTGAACAACCACGCCATGGAACACTTCGGCGACCTGCAGCTGGAGCTGCTGGAGAAGCTCCGGCTGGGGGACGTCAACCGGCAGGAAGCCCAGTACAAGGTGGAAGAGTACTGGGTGGGTTCGCTGCGCCGCGCCGCCGTCGACGGCGATGTCGAGGATGGCTCGCTCATGGCCGGCCAGTCGGTGGGCCTGGTCACCCGCGTGCAGCCGCTGCGCGACATCCTGACCGACCTGGTCGCCGAGGCCGATGCTGCGCTGGGCGAGGCGCGTCGCCGTCTCGACGGCTGAACACCGCCGTCCGGTATCGCTGGCACCAATCTTGATGTCCGGATCGGGTCCCGGACGCCGCCAAGGCGCGGCGTCCCTCCCGTCTGCCCGAATCCGGAGTTGCCATGATGTCCAGAATTGCCCTTGTCTGTGCGGGTTTGGCCTGGTTGTACGCCGCGGTCGTCCCTGCCGTTGCCCAAGCTTCCCCGTTGTCATCGCGCGCCGAAGGGGAGGCACTTCTTGCCGCCGCCCCCGACCAGGCCCGCAACTATCTTGCCTACGCGGATTGGCTCACCCAGGCAGGCGATCTGCAAGAAGCCGCTGCCGTACTCGAGGCGGGATGCCGCCAGGCGGCCGCACCGGCGCCGGTGCTGCTGGAACTGGCGGGACTCTACCGGCGCCTGGGCAAGCTGCCGCGCGCCGAGGCGCTCGCCCGCGAAGCGCTGGTCCTGATGCCCGAGTCGTCCGCGGCGCACCTGTGCATGGGTGATGTCTACCTGGCGCTGGGTTGGCCGAAGTCTGCCCTCGAAAGCTACGAGGAAGCGGTGCGGTTGGCGCCCGGCGAGTCGGCACCGCGCACGCGCATGGTCGCCGGGCTGCTCGAGGCGCGCAACGCTTCCGTGGCCGAGGACGCCTGCCTGAAGTACATCTCCGCCCATCCGGACGACCCGCAGCTGTGGCTGGCGCTCGGTCAGGTCTTCGAGAAGCAGGACAAGCTGCGCGAGGCGTTCACAACCTATGGCCAGGTGCTCGCGCTGGATCCCGCCGCAGCCGAGGCCCTGGCGCGTCAGGGTCGGCTGTTTTGTCGCTTCGGCCAGTTCTCGTCGGCGGCCGATGCCTGCCGGCGCGCGTTGACGCTCGATGACGGGAACCTCGTCGCGCACGCCTACCTCGGCATCGCCTGCAGCTATCTCGGCGAGGCGGAGCAGGCGCGGCATCATGCGCAGATCGCCGAAGCGGGCGGGCTCAACATGACCGCGGTCTGGAAGAAGCTCAACTGATTCCGGCTGCCGCCCGGCGGCCTGCCGTCATGGCGTTCCGGAAAGCGGCCGCCGTCACCCGCTGGGTGCGGCGGCCGTTCGTGTCGATGGGGTGATCCGGACCAGCGGGGTGCTGCAGGCCCGCCTGGTGATTCAGGCCGGCTGGGCCAGCCGTTCCAGGGCCTCGCGCGCCGAGGCGCGACCCGGATCGCGCTGCAGCGCCGCCTCATAATGGCGCGCCGCCAGGACCGGATGGCCGGCGGCCTCGTACATCCTCGCCAGGTTCAGGCACGGGTCGGGGACATGCGGCAGCATGGCGGCAGCCCGTTCCAGCGCCGCGCGCGCCGGCTCGCCGCGCCCGCAGGTCAGGTGCCAGGCGCCGAGCGTGTTGTGGACATGGCCATCATCCGGAAGGAGCCGCAGCGCTGCCATGAGCAGGGGACCGGCCGCTTCTGAGCGCCCGTCGAGCATGGCGACCTGTGCGCGGAGGTGGCAAGCCTGTCCGAACTGGCCGTCGCCCGCCGTGGCGCAGCCGGCCACCGCCAGCAGGTGCGCTTCGGCACGTGCGAACGCTCCGGCCTCCTTGTGCAGCCAACCGGCGGTCAGCCGCGCATCCACGTGGTCCGGTGCCAGCGTAAGCGCCCGCTCCGCTGCCTGCAGGGCCAAGGCCTGGTTGCCGGCCGCCAGAGCACAGTCGGCCAGTTCGTTCCACGCACCGGCATCGGCGGGTTGCTCGGCTGTCTTGCGGTGCGCCAGATCCAGGTAGCGGGCGACCTTGGCTGCATCCGGGGCGAGCAGGCCGAAATGGTGCACAACGACCGGCAGGTTCGTCGTCGGCAGGCCCAGCTCACGGACGCTCGCCTCCACGGTCTCGTGCAGGCGCCCGCGGAAACGCACGCGGTCGTGGTTGGGGAACAGGCGGATCTTCGTGGTGGCGACGAAGCCGGGGGCCACCGGCCCGGGACGATCCGGCAGGGCGTGGGGGTCGTCCGCGGGAACCGGCTCCCAGCCGCGCCGGCTCCAGGGCTCGGCCAGGTAGTTGCGGGTCACGATGCGGCCCGCAGCGGGGCCGTTTTCCTGCCAGGCCGCAGCTGTGGCACGCAGGTCGTGCCAGTCGGCCGGGGCCAGTTGTTCGTCGGCGTCGAGACACAGGATCCAGCGTGCCCGCGTCGCTGCCAGCGAGGCATTCCGGGCGGCGGCGAAGTCGTCGCACCAGGGAAACTCCAGCAGGCGTGACCCGTGGGCCAGCGCCGCTTCCCGGCTGCCGTCGCGGCTCCCGGTGTCGACGACCACGATCTCATCGACGTGGGGCCGCGCGGAGCCGAGCAGGGAGTCCAGAAACTGGCCACCATCGCGCACGATCATGGCCAGGGCCAGCAGCGGTGGGGCAGTGTTGGGCGAGGCGTTGCCGTGGTTCACGAGGTGCCGCTTTCCAGCTTATTGCCCGCCAACGCGTTGCGCTTGCGGAAATGGGGCTCGCCGGCGCCCTGTCCCGGCCCGGTGCGATACCGGGAACCTTTGCAGGTCGCGTGCCGTTGCCTGCCTGCTTTCACTTGTCGGGGAGGTCGGCCCGCGATAGTGTCAGCAGGCGGCGCCCGCCAACCGGGCCCCGGGACGTTTCAGGGAACCCAGCGAAGGAGACCGGAACATGCGTCACAGGCTCTCGCTCGTCGCGACAGCGGCGTTCCTGCTGGCGGCGGGTCAGGCCGCCGCCATCGTCGAATCCAAGACCGGGACGGAATACCCCGACACGGTGTCCATCCCGACCGGGGCCGGGGAGCAGGTCCTGGCCGCGACCGGCACGGCGCTGCGCGAGAAGACCATGCTCAAGGTCGATGTCTACACCATCGCCTCGTACGTCGCCGAAGGCGCGGACCTCAGCGGCGAGCGCGCCGCCGCCATCTGGAAGCTTGACGCTCCCAAGCGCCTGCGCATGGACCTGCGGCGCAGCTTCTCGCGCGAGAAGCTCATCGGCGCCTTCCGCGAAGTGATCGAGAAGAACTACCCCGACCTCGGCCCGTTCAGCGCGGACATGACCACGTTCGAGGGCTACTTCACGCGCGATGCCCAGGCCGGCGACGTGATCCTGTTCACCTATGTGCCCGGCCAGGGCCTGGTGACGGAACTGAACGGCGAAGCCAAGGGGACGATCACGAACCTGGCCTTCGTCGAGGCGCTGTGGTCGGTGTGGTTCGGCAGCGAACCCGTCAGCGGCGACATGCAGGACGCGCTGGCCGGCGTCCGGCGCTGAGACGGCGTCCATCAAGCGGAAGGGCCGCGCCCCGGTGGGTGCGGCCCTTCCTTTTTCCCTTGATGGCCTGAACGACGCCGGTGCGCCGGGGCGCCTCAGCCGCGGATCTCCTTGACGGCCTTCGTCAACGCCGGCAGGACCTCGAACAGGTCGCCGACCACGCCGAAGTCCGCCACCTTGAAGATGGGCGCGGCAGGGTCCTTGTTGATGGCGACGATGCACTTGCTGCTGCTCATGCCCGCCAGGTGCTGGATCGCGCCGCTGATGCCGCAGGCGATGTACAGGTTCGGGCCCACGGTCTTGCCCGTCTGCCCGACCTGGTGCGAGTAGTCGACCCAGCCGGCATCGACCACGGCGCGGCTGGCGCCCGCAGCCGCGTTCAGGGCGGCGGCGAGCTCCTCGATGAGCACGTAGTTCTCGGGACCCTTGATGCCGCGCCCGCCGGAAACGACGATGTCCGCCTCGGTGAGCTCGACGCGACCGCCGTCCGAGCCGACGATCTCGCGCACGATCGCGCGGGGCGTCACCTGCGCCTGCCCGGCGTCGAATGCCGTCACCGCCGCTGCCGCGCCGCCGCCGTCCTGGGCGACGAACGCGTTCGGGCGGATGCCGACGATGGCCGGCGCCGTCTTCGGCACCACGTCGACGAAGCACTTGCCGGCGTAGATCGGCCGCCGCACTTCCCACGCTCCGCCCTCGAACTTCAGGGCGATCGCATCGCTGATGCAGGCGCACCCCAGCTTGGCCGCCGCCGTCGGGCCCAGGTCGCGGCCCAGGGCCGTGGCGCCGATCAGCACCAGGTCGGGCTTCTGGGTGCGGCAGAACGCGGCCAAGGCCGTGCCGTAACGTTCGCTGTCGTAGCGCTCGAGCTGGTCGCCGGCTGCGAACAGCCGGTGGGCGCCGTGCTTCCCGGCCAGCGCTGCCGCGGCCGCCGGATCGCCGCCCAGCAGAACGCCCCAGACCTCGCCGCCGCTCGCGTCGGCAAGCTTGCGCGCCTGGCTGATCATCTGCCACGCCACCTTCTTGAAGGCGCCGTCGCGCTGCTCGATGAAAACCGCAATATTCGCCATGTCCGACTTCCCCCGCAGGTTGGATGACCAGGTTCCGTTGACCGCATTGCACCGGTGACGGAACCGGTTCAGATGACCTTGGCTTCCTCGTTCAGCACGCGCGCCAGTTCACGCGCGGCCGCAGCCGCGTCGTCGCCGGTGACCAGGCGACAGGTGCCGCGCGCGGGCGGGGGACTGTATTGACGGATCTCGACGAGGCTGGCCGGCGGCGTCAGGCCGAGGTCGGCGCAGGTGACGACCTGCATCGGCTTCATGCCGGCCTTCATGATGTTCGGCAGGCTCGGCAGCCGCGGCTCGTTCAGGCCCTTCTGGCAGGTCAGCACGGCCGGCAGCGGGCAATCGACGATCTCCTTGCCGCCTTCGATTTCGCGATGCGCCGTCAGCGTGCCTTCGCCGAGCTCGAGCTTGGTGATGGTCGCCACATGGGGCAGGCCCAGTTTCTCGGCCACGAGGATGCCGATCTGGCCACTGTCGTCATCGATGGCCTTGATGCCGAACAGGATCAGGTCGTAGCCGCCCTGCTTCAGGGCCGCGGCGAGAACCTCGGCGATGGCCGCTTCGTCCGCGCCGGCGAGCGCCGGGTCGTTGATGATGATCGCCTTGTCGCAACCGACGGCCAGGCAGTCCTTCTTCAGTGTCTCCTTCACCGTCTCGGGGCCGACGGTGATCGCGGTGATCTCGCCGCCGCGCGCTTCCTTGATGCGGACGGCCTCCTCGACCGCATACGCATCGTAGGGGTTCAGCACGCGCGTGAAACCGGTCTGGTCCAGCTTCGCGGCGGGTGCGGCCAGATTGATCCGCGTTTCGGAATCCGGCACCTGCTTCACACAGACGGCAATCTTCATGGTTCCTCCCGGATGTCGGCGTCCCGGGGGCGCGGCCCGCCCCGCGGCAACTGCAATCGGGCCATAATAGGCCGCGCTTCCGGACCCGTCAACGAGGCCACGAACGGCCGCAACCGGCACTGGTGCCCGGACGCCGGCTGCGCGATCATGGGCGCTTGTCCGGGCGTCGTGGCGGGATGGTCCGCGCGGTCGCGTCCGGCGGGCGGCAATCGATGGCGGAGACTCCGGACCTGATGGTCCTCGGCGACGGCCCGGGCGCGCGCGAGATCGTGCTGGCAGCCGCAGGCCGTGGCCTGTGCGTCACCTGGTTGGTGCCGCCGCGCGGCGCCGCCGGCGGCGAAGCACATGAAGGCTGGCCGTGGCCCTTCGCGACCGTTGCCGACCAGGCCGGATCCGCCGTGCGCCTGGTGGTCGGACGCGCCTGCCTGGCGGGCCGGGGCAGCGTGGTGGCGACCACGGACACCGGAACGGTCGTGCTGGCGTCGCGACGCCTGGTGCTGGCGCCGCGGCTGCGGCCCGCCAGCCCGTCGTGGTGGGGCGGTACGGCGCCCTCGCCGCGCAGGCCCGAAGGCGGGGGCGGACCCGCGCGGATCATCGTGCTCGGGGCCGGGCATACCGGCGTCGAGGCTGCAGCGGCCTGGGCCGATGGCCGCCGCGAGGTCCTGCTCGTGGAGTCCTCGGTTCGCATTCTCCCGGATTGGGACGCACCGCTGGCGGATGCGGCACACGCGGCGCTGCTTGCGGCGGGCGTCGGCATCCTCGTCGGCTGGCGCGCCGTTGCGGTCGAGACGTCGGGGACGGCGGCCCGCGTCACGCTGCGGGCCGGTGGCGGTGCACCGGATCGCTGCGAGAAAGCCGATCTGGCGGTGGCGGCGCTGGGCTGGCGCCCCGAGCTGGCCGGACTCGGCGTCGAACGGACGCGCGCCCTTGGCGATCGCGACGGATTCCTGCAGGTCGACAGCCGCTTCGAGACCGCTGAGCCGGGGCTGCACGCCCTGGGCGGGGCGCTGGCGCTGCCGCTGACGCCGCAGGCGGTTCGCGAGCAGGTGGCTTCGATCGTCGACGTCGCCGCCGGGAGCGAGCCGGTTCCCGTGCGGTTCGGTACGCTGCCGCGGGTGATCGAACGACCGGTGCCGTTGCTGTCGGCGGGACTCTCGGCCGCGGGCGCTGCAACGCGCGGGTTCCGCGTGGCCACCGGTCGCGCCGCCGACGGCGCGGCGTGGGCGAGGTGCGTGCTCGATGCCGACACCGGGGGCGCCCTCGGCGTGCAGGCGGCAGGGCCGGGCAGCGGCGACCTGGCCGATGCAGCGACCAGCCTGCTGTCGGCTCACGCGAAGGCCCCCGGCGCCTGGGCGGAAACGTTGCCGCCCCTGCTCGCCGCGGCATGGGCGCAGGCCGCCGCCGTCGGGGCCCGGGATGAATGACACGCAGACAGCCCTGCTGCGGGCACTGGCCGACCGGCTGGGTCCCGGCGGCCTGCTGACCGGGAGCGCCGCACTGTCGGTGTACTCCCGCGACGCTTCGCACCTGTCGGGAGGCCGTCCGCTGGCGGTGGCGTTGCCGGCGTGCGAAGAGGACATCGCCCACGTGATCGGGTTGTGCGCTGCCGCCGGCGTGCCGGTGGTGGCGCGCGGGGCCGGCACCGGACTGAGCGGCGGCGCGGTGCCTTGCGAGGATGCGCTGGTCCTGGGTACGGCGCGCCTGGTCGCGCTCGGCCCGGTCGATGCCGTGGTCGGCGCGGTGCGCGCCCAGCCCGGGGTGCTCAATGCAACGCTCACGCGCCGCGCTGCGCCGCACGGCCTTCATTTCGCACCGGACCCGTCCAGCCAGGTCGCCTCGACGATCGGCGGCAACATCGCCGAGAACGCCGGCGGCCCTCATTGCCTGCGCCTGGGCGTCACCAGCCATCACCTGCGAGCGCTCGACTGGTGCGATGCGCGCGGACGCAGCTGGACCACGGGCGAGCCCGTGGCCGTGTCACGCGGCATCGACCTGCGTGGGCTTCTCTGCGGCAGCGAGGGCACGCTCGGCATCGTCACGGGGGCCTGGCTGCAACTGACCCCGACGCCGCCCGCGGTCGTGACGCTGCTGGCGTCGTTCCCCGTGCTCGAACACGCCACCGCGGCAGTGCCGCGCCTCCTGCAGGCAGGGCTGCTGCCGGTGGCCGTCGAGATCATCGACAAGGCCATGGTGCTCACGGTGGAGGAGGCCTTCGGATTCGGCCTTCCCTGCGATGTCGAGGCGGTGATGATCGCCGAACTGGCCGGCGATGCCGCGGCCGTCGGGCCGCAGGCCGAGCTGGCCTGCCGGATCCTGGGCGATGCAGGCGCGCGCGAGGTGCGCCGCGCCGCCGACGAGGAACAGCGCCTGGCGCTGTGGCAGTGCCGCAAGCGCGCGTTCGGCGCCGTTGGCCGCCTCTCGCCGAACTACGTCAGCATGGACATCGTGGTGCCGCTCGGCGAACTGCCGGGACTGGTGCGCGAGATCCAGGACGTGCGCCGCGAGTCCGGCCTGAAGATCGCGACCGCGTTCCATGCCGGCGACGGCAACCTGCATCCGGCCGTGCACTACGACGAACGCCGTGAAGGCGAGACGGCGCGGGCCCACGCGGTCGCCGACACCATCATCCGCGCGGCCCTGCGCCGACGCGGCAGCGTGACCGGCGAGCACGGTGTGGGACTCGAGAAGCGGCATGCGCTGCCCTGGCAGATCGACGCCGTCACGGCCTCGCTGTTGCACGGCATCAAGGCGGCCTGCGATCAGGATGGCCTGCTCAATCCGGGAAAGGCGCTGCCCGTGCCCGGCCCGGCTGCGTCATTCGCGTCGCTGCCACCGGCGCCGGCAGACTGCCGTTTCGCCTGGGACGACCTCACGGTCAGCGCGCCGGTGGCGACGCCCCTGGCGTCGCTGCAGGCCGCGGCGCTCGCCCGCGGCCTGTGGTTGCCCCTCGGGCTTGCCGGCAACGGCGATGGACCGGGACTCGAATCCGCCGTCACGCTCGGGGAGCTCACGGACCGGCTGCTCGTCGGCCCGTTGGCGCTGGCCCGTGCGACGGCTCGCGACCTCCTGCTCGAAGCGTGGGCGACAACGGGGGACGGACGTCCGTTCCACGTTGGTGCACCGGTGTTCAAGAACGTTGCGGGCTACGACCTGCCGCGGTTGCTCTGCGGTTCCGACGGGCGGCTCGCGCGCCTGCAGGCGGTGACGCTGCAGTTGAGGCCCGCACCGGTCGAGGCCTGGGCCTGGCGCCTTGAGGCCGACCCGGAGCGGGAGGGTGCGCCCGGAGCCGTCGCCGCCCTGCTCGCGGCGCTGGCGGCCGGCGGCGACGGCCTGGCCGGAAGCCAGGCGATCATCACCCGTGACCTGACCGGTCGCTGGCGGCAGGCCGTGCTGCTGGCCGCCGGTGATGCGAGTGTGCACGCCGCGCTGGAAGCGTCCGTCGACGGCATGTCGCCCGCGCTGGCCTGCCGCACGGTTGCGACGCTGCGCGCACCGTTTGCCGAGGCTTCCGGGCTGGCGCGCTCGGCCGGGGCGCCGGATTGGGCGCTGGCCGGCCCCGATTGGACCGGCACTGCAGCCGCTGCCCGGGCGCCAGGCGGGCGTGCTGCCGGCAGGCCCGATCCGGCTGGTCTGGCAGGCGCACCCGCGGCTGGCCTGGTGCCCCGGGGTGACAGCGCCGCCGGGCGGCTGGCATGCCGACGTGATCATCGCCGATGGAAGGCCGCAGCCGTTGCCGAAGCCGGCGGCAGAGGTCCCGACGGCGCTGCTGCGCCGCCTCAAGCGGTGTTTCGATCCCGACGGGACGCTGGGTGGACCCGATTGGCTGCTGGAGGGGGCCGATGACTGAGCCGCTCAAAGGCCCGGGACCCGTAATCCCGAGCGATGCGCGCGAAGAGCTCGATGCGTTGCTCCGGCGCTGCATCCAGTGCGGCCTGTGCCTGCCGGTCTGCGCCACCTGGCTGGCCACCGGTGACGAGACGATGTCGCCTCGCGGTCGCCTGCTGCTGTGGGGAGAGGTGCTGGCCGATCCGGCTGCCGCCGGCGCCGATTCCGGCTGGCACGAGGCCCTGGACAGCTGCCTCGGGTGCCTGGCCTGCACCGCCGTCTGCCCGAGCGGTGTGCCGGCCGCATTGCTGGCCACGGCGGTGGCCACGGCGCGCGAGGCCGGTCCCGGACGCGCCCCGGAAAAGACGGCTGCGCTGGTCAGCCGCCTGGACACCCCGGCGCGCCTGCGGTTTCTGGGCCTGTCCGCGCGCCTGGGCCGCGCCGGGCTGCGCCTGGTCCTGGGCGCCGACTGGCGGGCGCGGGCCGCCACAGGCCGGCCCTGGCGAGCCCTGGCGCGCCTGGTCGACGCGGGGCCCCGGGCCCCGCGGGCCGATCGCGATCTCCTGCGCCGCCTGGATGCCCTGGCGGGTGTGCCCCCGACGAAGTCGCCAGTGCCGAGCCGCCGCCTTGCCGCCGACCCTGCTGCCAACCCGTCGGTGCGCACACGGCTGCTCTGGTTCGCGGGCTGCGCCAACGAAGGTCTGCTACCAGATTCCTCGCGTCGGCTGCGCGACGTCATGGCCTGGGCGGGGGCCGAACTGGTGACGACAGCCGGTGCCGGGTGCTGCGGCGCGCTGGCGGAGCACGCCGGGCGCCCCGAACGCGCCTCGGAACTGCGTGAACAGAACCTGGCCGCGTGGGGCGCTGCGGCCGGCGCCGCGGCTATCATCACCGAGGCGGCAGGTTGCGGCGTTGCTGTCCGCGCCTACGGCGAACGCCTGCCCTCGCCCCAGCTTGACGCTATCGCCTGGCTGGCCGGCGCGACGCATCCGCCGTTCGGCGAGGTGCCGCTGAAGGTCGCCCTGCACGACCCCTGCCACGCCCGGCACGGTCAGGGCCTGGTGGCGGAACCGCGTCGGCTGCTGCGCGCCATTCCCGGGCTGGTTCTGCTCGAGCCGGACGAAGCGGATGCCTGTTGCGGCAGCGGTGGCCTGTGGTCGCTGGGCCATCCCGAACTGGCGGGCGCGCTGGGGGCGCGCAAGGCGGCCGTCCTGGCGGCGACCGGCGCCGACCTGGTCGTCACCGCGAATCCGGGCTGCCAGGGCCAGATCGCGCGCGGACTGGCGGGGCTGCCGCAGTCAGGTCCTCCGATCCTGCCCCTGGGGGATCTCCTGTGGTACGCCGCTGTGCGGGGAGCGATGACGGCAGGAGGATGAACTCCCGTCGCACCGGGTTGCCCCCGTATCGAAAAGCGGAAGGGCGCCGTCCGGCCGGACGGCGCCCTTCGTGATTCTCGCTCCAGTTCATCAGGACAAGCTCAGAACCCGTATGTCACGCCCGCCGACATGGCCCACGCGAGCGTATTGCCCCACGTATCCTCGCTGTCGCGCCAGGTCTTGGTGTCGCGCGTGAGGAAGAAACGCCAGGCCCACTCGAAGTCCAGCGCGAGCTTCTCGCCCAGCGCGTACTCCGTGCCCATGCCGAACCAGCCGCCCATGTCCGTGCCTTCGAGCGCCTGCAGCTCGATGGTCAACGGGTCGGTCCCGCGACCGGCACTGGTCATCGTCCACTGGTAGCGGCCGGCGCCACCGGTCAGGTACGGGTTGAAATTCGAGCGGGGCATCAGCTTCGCGCCGAGGTAGCCCGTAACGCCCACTTCGAAACCGTCCAGGCTGAGATAGCTGTCGGAGGTCAGTCCGTTGGCGGCATAGGCCGCCAGCCGCTCGGGATCCTCGGACATGTTCTGGCCGGCGCGAACGCCGCGCACGAACACGCTGAAGCCGTCGAGCACGAACCACTTCACGGCGCCGTCGAAGGCCGGGGCCGAAGCCGTGAGGTTGTTGATGGTGTACTGCTCGTCCTTGACCGAATGGAGCGAAGCCCACCAGGCCATGCGGCCGCTGATCGCCAGGCGATACGGGTGCTTCGTACGCACCGCGGCAGCCGACGTATCGGGCGCCGCCGCAGCGGGTGCGGCGCCGGCGGCGCCGGCGACCGCCGCGGGAGCGGCGCCGGCAGGTGCGCCCACGCGCTTGAACTTCACGAATCGGCTCGCGCCCTGCAGCGCGAACGTGCCCGAGACACGGTCGTCGCCGGCGACGTACGTACCGTTGAAGCTCGCCGCGAAGGGCGCGCCCTGCGGCTGGAACTTGAAGCTGATCGTGGTGGCGGTCACCTTCAGGCCGGTGACGGCTGCAGAGCCCTGCAGGGGGTCCTCGAGCGACCCGGTCCAGGCGCCATCCTTCTGGTCGAGGACCAGGTAGATTTCGGCCTTCTTGCCGTCAGGCGTGTCGATCTCGCCGGCCCAGCGGCCTGCAGCCGTGGTCGCGGCGGTCGCGGCACCTGCCGCCAGCGCCGTGACCACCAGCATGGTGGCCCACAGGGCGCAGAAAAACCTGGGACGGGCTCCCCGCGTCATCGGCAATCTCCTCATGGATTGGCTCCTGCAAAGGGCTTCCGGGGTGGTTCCGGGAATATACAGTTCGGTCAATTCCTTGTCCAATCCCCTTTCCCGCAAGAGGTCCCGGAATTCTTGCGGGGGGTGGAGAACAGGCTTGCGCTGGTTCGCGCGCCGTGGGTATACTTAGGCGTCCGGCGCGGGGACCGATACCTCGCCGACCGCTTTTCGATGCGGGTTTCCACGACGGGGCTTGGCTGGTCGCGGCGTGGAGAAATCGAAGTGGGTTCGAAGGCCTCAGGGGAATGAGTCGCCCTCTGTACGCTGGGGAACCCGACTTCGCCCGCATCGATAATTTTTACCCCGCAGCTTTCCCATGGCGCCGGCCTGCGGCCGAGCCCGCCGGGAAGGGGTTCCTTTGGTTCGCCCTTCTTCCGAACACCGCGTCCCGCACCACTCCGCGACTGCCCGCTCTGCCGCAGCCCGGCCCAGCCTCGACTTCCTGCATGCCCTGCCGAAGACCGACCTGCACGTCCACCTGGACGGCTCGTTGCGGCCTTCCACGATCCTGGAACTGGCCAGGCACCGGGACACGGGCTATGCGTTCAACACGCTGGATGATGTGCGCGCGGTGTGCCAGGTTCCCGAGGATTGCCCGAGCCTGGTGGAATACCTTCGCGTCTTCGACATCACGCTGAAGCTGATGCAGACCCGTGAATCGCTGGTGCGCGTCGCCTATGAACTGGCCGAGGATGCGCATCGCGAGAACGTGCGCTACATGGAGGTCCGCTATTCGCCGCTGCTGCACCTCAACGAGGGCCTGGTCTACGACGAGATCGTCGGTGCGGTGCAGGAAGGGCTGGAGCTTGCGCGGCGCCAGTACGGGATCGTCTGCGGGCAGATCATCTGCGGCATCCGCCACATTTCAGCGGCTTCGAGCCTTGAACTGGCGGCACTCGCCGTGCGCTGGAAAGGGCGCGGCGTGGTCGGCTTCGACCTCGCGGGCGCCGAGAAGGACTATCCGGCCAAGGACCACATCGAGGCCTGCCTGTACGTCCTCAACAACAACATCAACATCACGATCCATGCGGGCGAGGCCTTCGGGGCGCCTTCGATCCATCAGGCGCTGCACTACTGTCGGGCCCACCGCATCGGGCACGGCACGCACCTGATCGAGGATGTCGACCTGATGGCCTGGGTGAATGACCGTCGCATTCCCGTGGAGCTTTGCCTGGCAAGCAACGTGCAGACCAAGGCCATCCCCGACCTGCAGAGCCATCCCATCCGCCGCTTCATGGAAGAGGGCCTGCGGGTCACGCTGAACACGGACAACCGCCTGGTGTCCGGCACCACGGTGACCAACGAGTTCCGCCTCGCGGTCGAGAACTACGACCTTAGCGAGGACGAGGTGCTCGGACTGGTGATGAACGGGTTCAAGTCGGCGTTCCTGCCGCTGAAGGACAAGGTGCAGCTGGTCGACCAGGTGCTGGCCGAGTTCGCTTCGCAGGGCGCCGCCTTCTCGGGCGAGATCTCGCGCCGTCGCCGCAGCCAGATCTGACGGCCCTTCGCCTACGCAGTCGTTACCGCAGCGGCAGGAGCCAGGCCGCCACCAGCATCCCATCGACCAGCGCCCAGAGGAACAGCGCGCGGTACATCGCCCGTTCGTGCGCAGCCGTGTCCATCTCCGGGGCCTGTGCGCGCCAGCGCCAGAGGTGGGCAAGCCAGAGGAACATCGCCACGGCCGGCAGCCAGCGCGCCGGACCGCGTCCGCCGGCAGCCAGGGCCGCCTGCATCGCCGCCAGGGCGCCCAGTCCGAGGAATATCGCCAGGGCCAGGACACGCTGCGCGCCGAGCGCGGCGCTCAGCGTGCGGTCGCCGCGCGCGCGATCGGCCTCGATCTGGTAGACCTGGGTCAGGGGATAGAACGACCCGAACAGGAGCGCGAAGGCCAGGCAGAACAGCAGGGCCTCGGTGTCCGCCGTCGGTGCGCCGGCCGGCAGTGCGGCGCGGCCGGCCAGGAGTCCGGCGGCGGTGGTCCCGGCGCCGTAACCGACCATGTTCGTCAGCAGGTCGAGCCCGGGGCGGCCCTTCCAGCGCGGCCCGGGGTGCGAATAGGCCACCGAGAGCGCGACGCAGGCGGCGAGCACGCCCGCCAGTGCGGGGCCGACCAAAAGGCCGCCGACCAGGACGCCCGCCAGCATCGCCGCCAGGCTCGCACCGGCCAGCCAGCGCGGCGGGACCGGCGGGCAACGCAGGTAGGCCACGGCGCCGGTGTCGCGATCCCAGGCGCTGTTGTAGGCCAGGGTGCCGCCGTTCAACAGGACGACCCAGGCCAGCCAGGCGCCTGCCAGCGGCAGCGGGGCCAAGCTGTGTACGGCGCCGTCCAGCGCCGGCCAGGGGGGCAGGGCCAGCGCCACGCCCACCGCGAACTGGGCGCTCAGGATGGGCCACTGGCGGGGGCGGGTCAGGCGCGCGGCGTCGGCCAGTTCGCGGGACAGGCTCACGGGCACTCGATCGTGGGGAAGGGCGTGGCGGCCGTGGCCGAAGGCGTCGTCGCGGAGGCTGCAACGCCCGCCAGCGGCGCGGGCCGGCCGGCCGCAACGGCGGCCACCTGCCTTTCGATCCAGGCCAGGTCCAGGGTGGCGTTCACGCACATCCGTTCCATGCCGGCCAGCGGCGTCAGCAGGGCGGGTACGTCGGGCACGCTGCGCAGGGCCTTCACCATGCGATCGTGGCAGGCCGAGGCGATGATCACGTCGGGCTTGATCGTGTGGGCCATCTCGAAGGCGATATGGCTGCGGTACGCGACCAGCGCCTGCACATCGTGGCGGTGGCAGATCTGCGCGACGTCACCCAGCGGGCAGCCCATGCACGCGAGGCATTCGCCGAGTCCGTGCTGCACGTCGGCGCGACAGCCGGTCTTCTTGACGCAGCGCGGCATGATCAGCAGGATGCGCCGCGCCGGCGAGCCGGCCAGGTGGCGCGCCACGCGTCGGTTCTGGTTGTCCGCCAGCCAGGCGATCAGCGCGTGTTCGGCGCGCCCGAACGGACGCAGCAACCGCCTGGCCGCCGCGACCAACCGCACGTATCCGCTGCGCTGCCATGGCGAGGCGAAGCTCACGCGCCACCTCCGGACATCTTCTGCATCCACTGACGGCGTGCTTCGTAGGCAAGCACCCCGAAGCTCACGGCCACGTTCAACGAGTGCTTGGCCCCGAACATCGGGATCTCCACGACCATGTCGGCCAGCGCCAGCAATCCGGGCGAGACGCCGTGGACTTCGTGCCCGACCACGAAGCAATGGGGGAACGGCAACTCGGCCGTGGTCCAGTCGACGGCTCCCGGCGCCTGTTCCAGCACGACCAGCGGCACACCGCCGGCGCGAAGGCTGCGCGCACAGGCAGCGGGGTCCGGCCAGTAGTCCCAGGGAACCGTCTGCGTGGCGCCGAGGGCGGTCTTCTCCATGTCCGGGCGCGGGGGCGTGGCCGTCAGGCCACCCAGGTAGAGCCCGGCCAGGCCGACGGCGTCGGCAGTGCGGAACATCGAACCCACGTTCCAGGCGCTGCGGATGTTGTCCAGCAGGGCGTAGGCGGGCAAGCGGCCGGCTTCCAGGCTTCCACGGGCCGGGGCAGGCCGGCAGCGGCTGCCGGGCGGGTGCTGAGGGCGTCTTCCATGCCCCCATTCTGGGCCAGAACGGCCCGGATGGCAACCGCTTCGGGCATTTCGCCCGAGTTGTCCCAACGACGCTAAACCACAGTCCGGGAAAGCCGATATCCCGTTTGAAGCGGGTCACGGGGCAACAACCGGAACGGGGCAGTGCGCCTGTATGAAGCGACAGACCGTCAGCTTGTGCATCATCGCACGGGACGAGGAAGCGACCATCGGCATGGCCATCAAGTCGGTGCTCGCGCTGGTCCATGAGATCGTCGTCGTCGACACCGGTTCGCACGACAATACGCGGATCATTGCCGAGGGCTACGGTGCCCGCGTTGTCGACGTGGCCTGGGAGGACGATTTCGCCGCTGCGCGAAACGCCGCCCTTTCCGAAGCGCACGGCGACTGGATCCTGTTCCTGGATGCCGACGAGATCATGCAGCCGATCCGGCCGGTCGAGTTCCAGCGGTTGTTGAATGATCCCGGCGCTGCTGCCTACCGCCTGCGCATGATCAGCGCGCAGCCCGGCGACAGCGACCAGGTCGAGGGGCGCGTGCGGCTGTTCCGGCGCCTGGCCGAAGTGCGCTACCGCTATCCCATCTTCGAGCGGATCACGCCGGACCTGGCGGATCTCGGCGCGCGCACGGGGCAGGGGATCTTCGAATGCGAACTCGCCGTCATGCACGACGGCTGCGATCCCGATCGCCGCACCAGGGCCCGCGAGCGCAACCTGCGCATCCTGCGCAAGGCGATCGCCGCCCATCCCGACGAACCCTATTTCCATTACCGGTTGGCGTGCGAGACGCTGACGCGACTCGATGACGAGATCCTCCCGCTGGCGGGCCTGGAGACGGCGATCGGCCACTTGCACACGGCCTGGCAGAAGGCGCAGTGGCTCGACGCCGACTATCGCCGCACACTGCCGTGGCTGGCGGACCTGTGTGCACGCACGGCGGCCGGGTTGCTCGCGCTCGACCGTGCCGGCGAGGCGCAGTGCGTCGTCGAGGGTGCGCGCCGCACGTTCCCTGACCATCCGCTCGTCCTGCTGCAGTCGGTGGCCGTGTCCTGCCGCCTGCTCCAGGAAGCTTCCGAGCAGTGGGCCGGCGCCTCTGCTGCCGCGCTCGTCGGCGGCATCCGCGATGACCTGCAGACGCTGCGCGAGGGGCGGACGAACACCTACGGCGCCGCGCTGGACAGTCGCGTCCGTGACCTGTATCCTCTGCGCTACCTGGGGGAACTGGCCCTGCTGGAGGGGCGGGTCAGCGAGGCCGTCGGACTGTTCGAGCAGGCACTGAACCTGGACCCTTCGTATTCCTTCGGCTGGCTCGGCATGGCCGAGTGTTCCCGGTTCGCCGGGGATCGAAAGCGCGCGCTGAAGCTCTACCTGCGCACGGTCACGGAGAACCCCGGAAACTATCGCGCCTGGCTGCGCGGTTGCGACCTGATGCACGAGATGGATTTCCACGACAACGCGGTCAGTTGGTGGCGCGAGGTCGAGGAACGGTTCCCCGAGCATCCGGCGGTCCGCACCGCGCGCTCCCAGGCCGCATTGCAGCCGCAGCCCGCCTGACCGGGCCGACGGCCCGGGCCTGAGGGGGCGGCGCGACTGCCCCGGGGAGTCGCCTGCATGACGGAATCCGCAATCGACGACGGCGCGGAGGGCTTTCCCCTGCCGGGGGAACTGCCGCCGCGCCGCCGCATTTTCACGAACCGCAACCTGCGCATGGAGTCCATCGCGGCCATCGGCTTCGACATGGACCACACGCTGGCCGTCTACAACGTCGAGAACTTCAGCCGCCTCTGCTTCGACATGGCGCTCGAGCGCCTCGTGCGCGATCGCGACTACCCGCCCTCGATCCTGGATGTGCCATGGCTGCCCGACGCCTCCATCCGCGGCCTGGTCGTGGACAAGAAGCTGGGCAACCTGCTCAAGATAGACGCGCACGGTCACATCACGCGCGCGCGGCACGGCAGCCAGTTCCTCGATCGCGACCAGCGCCGCGGCGCCTATCCGCGGGGCCGCACGCGCATCGGTACGCCGCGCTATCGCGTGTTCGATACGCTGTTCGACCTGCCGGAGGGCAGCCTCTACACCACGCTGGTCGACCAGGTGGCGCGCGGCGAGCTTTCGCTGCGCGTCTCGTTTCGCCGGTTGTACGACGACATCCGCGACACGGTCGACACCCTGCATGCCGATGGCACGCTCAAGGCCCGCATCACGGCCGACCTCGGTTCCTACTTCGTCCACGACCCCGACCTGGTGCCGACGCTCGAACGGTTCCGTGCCGCCGGCAAGCGCCTGTTCCTCCTGACGAATTCCGAGGTCGAGTACACCGGTGCGGTCATGCAGCATCTGGTCGGCGGCGCACCCGGTTCCTGGGAGGGCCTGTTCGACCTCATCGTCTGTGCCGCCGGCAAGCCCGCGTTCTTCCTGGAGCGCGGTCCCGGTCGCGCTGTCGAGCCGGGTCTGTACCCGCTGTTGCCATCGCTCGAACGCAACGCCTACGTCGGCGGCGACTGCTTCTTCCTCGAAGGCCTGCTCGAGGCCAGTGGTGACGGCATCCTCTATTTCGGCGACCACACCTACGGCGATATCCTGCGCAGCAAGAAGAGCGTCGGCTGGCGTACGGCCATGATCGTGCCCGAGATCGAGACCGAAGTCGCCAAGTTGACGCCCTTGCGCAGCGCCTGGCAGGAGCTGAACGAACTGGAGGAACACCTCGAGGACCTGGTGACCGCGCGCGACCTGGCCCGCGACCAGTTGCGCGACCCGGCACGTGCCGACGATGCGGCGCTGGCCGAGGCGCTCGCGCGCCTGGAGCGCCGGCTGGGGGAGGCGCTGGGACGCCGGGCGCGCCTGCAGAGGCTGCTGCGGGCGGCCTTCAACCCGCATTGGGAGTCGCTGTTCCGCGAAGGCCGCGCCGCCAGCCGCTTCGGACGGCAAGTCATGGAATTCGCTTGTATCTATACCAGCAGGGTGTCTAATTTCCTCGGCTACCCCGCCGACAAGTTCTTTTCCCGGCCTCTCGAAGTGCTGCCGCACGAGCGGTGGGCCCTGCCGGAGACCTGACCGGGCGCTTCCGCCCGCTGTTGAAGGAGTTCCTCATGCTCGGTCCCAAGACCGTACTGGTGGTCGGCACCGGCACCATCGGCGAGCCCCTGCTCGGGCTGCTCTGCAACTTCAAGGCGCAACTCGGCATCGACGAGGTGCTGTTCCACAAGCGCACCCCGCTGCTGTCGGACCGCAGCAAGGTGCAGGACCTGCAGCGGCGCGGCGCCCGCCTCGTCACTGACTCGGACCGTGTCGACGGTTTCACGAAGATGGGACTGCCGGTCGACATCACGACGGAAGATGCGCTCGAGGCCGCGCGCGTTGTCGTCGATTGCACCCCAAGCGGCAATGCGATGAAAGAGCGGTGGTACCAGAAGTTCGAGCACAACACCGACGTCTTCATCGCGCAGGGCAGCGAGTTCGGCTTCGGCAAGCCCTATGCGCGGGGCATCAACGACGACACGCTCAAGGTCGGTCGCGACAAGTACCTGCAGGTCGTCAGCTGCAATACCCACAACATGTCGGTGCTGCTGAAGACCTTCGGGCTGCATCACCATGGCCCCGAGAACCTGGTCGAAGGCCGCTTCATCTGCATGCGCCGCGCCAACGACATCAGCCAGGACGCCGGGTTCGTGGCCAGCCCGCAGGTGGGCGCGCACAAGGACCAGCGTTTCGGTACCCATCACGCGCGCGACGCCTGGTACCTGTACCAGACGATGGGCCCGGCCTGGGACCTCAACCTGTTCAGCAGCGCCATGAAGGTCAACAGCCAGCTGATGCACATCATCCAGTACAGCCTCAAGGTGAAGGAGCCGGTGACCCGCGACGAGCTCATCGCGCGCTGCGAAGCCGACGACCGCATCGCCCTGACCTACAAGACCACGGCCAACAGCGTCTTCTCGTTCGGCCGCGACCACGGCTTCTGCGGTCGCATCCTGAACCAGTCGGTGCTCCCGGTCGATACGCTGCACGTCTCGAGCGACGGCACGCAGATCACCGGCTACAGCTTCACGCCGCAGGACGGCAACAGCCTGCTCAGTTCGGTCGCCGCCGTTGTCTGGGGGCTGTACCCCGAGACTTACGACAAGATCGTGCAGTGCCTGAAGCCGTACTTCTTCCAGGAAGTCTGATCCACGCAGGGTTGCGAACGGAAGCGGCCGGGTCCACGGGGATCCGGCCGCTGTCGTTCGTGGTTGTCGGCCCGGCTCAGGGCACCGGCTGGCCGCCGCCGAGTTGCCGATGGAGCTCGGCCGCCTCGCGCAGGATCGGCAGGTCGGGGTCAGCCTTGGCCAGTGCCCGATCCAGCTGCGTCAGTGCAAGGGTAGCTGCCTCGGTGTCCCCGAGATCGCGGTGGCATTGCGCCTTCAGCCGCAGCATCTCCGGCAATCGCGGATTGACCGCCAGCACCGGATCGATCTGGGCGAGTGCTTCGCGTGGCCGCGAACTGCCGCGCAGGGCATCGGCGAGGCGGATCCGCAGGCTGAAGAGCTCGTAGTCCGGGAGCTTGTGCTTCAGGATCTCGATCGCGGCTGCCCAGGCTTCGGCCGCGTGGGCGCGGTCGCCGCGCAGGTCCGCGGTGATGCCGTCGAACTGCAGGGCGGCAAACTCGACCCCGTCGCGCTCGCCGGGGTGCTCCGAGTACCTCTTCGAAGCGCGCGCCACGGCCAGGCTGGAGTCCATGACGGCGCGTGCCTCGGCCTCACGTCCCAGATAGGCGAGCCTCGTCGCCCGGTAGATCGAGGCATCTTCCGCATCCGGATAGCGGCCGATGAACCGCCGCGCAGCCTCGTCCAGTTCACTGGTGAGTCCCGCCCGCAGGTAAGTCCGGATGATCTCGCGATCGACGCCTGACTCGAGTTCGGATCCGGCGAACTGGGTACGCAACGTCTCGAGAATCTCGATACCGCGCTTCAGTTGCCCGCGCGCCAGGTACACCTTGCCGATATTGATCAGGGAAAAGTAGAAGTCGGGTTGCATGCGGACTGCAGCCTGGTATTCCGCCTCGGCTTCCTCGTACCGGCCCAGCACCCTGTAGACATCGCCCAGCGAATCGTGCGGATTGGCGAGATTCGGGGCGAGGAATGCGTACTTCTGCATGTGCTCGATCGCGAGGTCATAGTTCCCGCGGTTCAACTCGATGTAGCCGAGCTGGTTGTAGCTCTGGGCGTAGTTCGGGTTGCCTTCCAGTATCCTGCGCCAGACGCTGGCGGCCTTTTCGGGATCACCTTCCTGTTTGGCGCGTTCGGCTTCGACCTCCAGGACATAGATGTCAGCGGGAGTCCGCTTGAGAAGCAGTTCATAGATGGAGTCGCGCATGGCGTAGTACCTGGACTCCGGCAGCGTGCCCAGTCGAAGCTGTGCCACCAGGCGCCGCTGGTCGTCGCGGAGTGCGCCCGTCAGGCTGTCCGCACGCGCCAGTTCGCGCTTCATGTTGTTGCGCTCGCGAAGTGTCAAGAATGCCATGGTTCGCGAAATGGACGCTTCGGCCAGCGACGGATCCTCTTCCAGGCTGCGGCCCAGCTTTTCCACCGCGGCCTGGAACCGGAACGCGTGCAGGTCCGCCGTGCCCTCCTCGCAAAGGGCCGCTGCCTCCGGATTGCGCGAGACGCGCCCATCCTCGTGGGAGCCGGTCGCCACCAGCCCGATGCCGATCAGGGCCGCCGCCGCCGCCAGTGCAATGATGAACCACTTCACGTTTCTGCCTCCACCCGTCTAGGCCGATGCGCCGCCCGCCATGGCCATCCTGTCGACCGTCGTGATCTTCAGGCCGATCATCGTGATGTCGTCGTCCGAATCGTCGCGGCCGCTGAATGCACGCAGGTCGCGCGTGATCGCGGCGAAGATACCGGCCAGGTGCAGGTCCCGCTCGCTGTGCAGCAGGTCGCCCAGGCGCAGTTCGCCGAAGTCCTCTTCGCCGTCGGGGCCCTTGGTCTCGGTCAGCCCGTCGGTGTACATGAACAGCAGGTCGCCGGGTTCCAGCGTGAGCCGGCCCTCGTCGTAGGTGCCGAAATCGAAGGCCCCCAGCGGCAGGCCGCCTTCGCTGAGCAGCTCACGCGTCCCGTCCGCACGCACCAGCAGGGGCGGATTGTGGCCGCCCGAACTGTAGACCAGCTGGCGCGTGAACGGATCGTACATGGCCAGGAACAGCGTCGCGAAATGCTGCGGGTCGGTGCTGGCATGCACCTGCCGGTTGATCCGTTCGAGCAGCAGGCCCGGCGAGTCGCACATGTCGCACTGCGCGCGCAACGCCGCCTGCAGGTTCGAGGCGAGTATGGAGGCGGGCACGCCCTTGCCGCTGACATCCGCGATCACGATGGCCAGCCGGCCGTCCTCGCGCTCGATCACGTCGTAGTAGTCGCCCGAGACCTGCTTGCTGGAGATGTTGACCGCGTCGATCTCGAGGCCGGCCGCGCTCGGCAGGTTTCGCGGCAGCAGGCGCGACTGGATCTGGCGCGCCATCACCATCTCCTCCTCGAGCCTCTGCTTGGCCGCTTCCTCGGCATAGAGGCGCGTGTTCTCGATCTGCAGTGCCGCCTGGCCGGCCACGATCGCCAGCAGTCGCAGCTCGTGCAGCTGGTACTCGCCGTCGCCCGGCCGCTTCGGCAGGGCCACCACGCCCACCAGGCGGCCCTGCAGCACCATCGGGATCAGCAGTTCGACGCCGGCCTCGGCCAGCAGCTGCTGTTCCTGCAGGCGGGCCAGCAACTCGACCTGTTCGCGCGTGATGGCCTGGCGGCCGACGGCCTGGTCGGCGCCTGGTGCCTCGGTCCACAGCGGCTCGCCACGCAGGGCAAGGTGTCGTGACAAGCCAGGCAGGGAGAGCTTTTCGGGATAGTGGGCGCGTGTGGCGGATAGCCCGCCGGAGCCGGTCGCCTCTGCGGCGCGCAGCGGCCGCGAACGGGTCTGCGAGGCCAGCTGGTAGGCAGTGCCGTCGCCCCCCGGGGTGGCCACGTAGACGGCCAGGCTCGGCAGGTCGAGCACGGCCTGCAGTCGCGCGCCCACCCAGCGCAGCATGATCTCACGCTGGAACAGCCGGGGAATCTCCTTGCTGAATTCCTCGATCAGCGTTGCCAGGTTGTCGCGCGAATGGAAGAAGCGTGCGTCCAGCGCCCGCTGCGCCTGGCGACGCACGGGCCATAGTCCAGCCGCCACGGCCAGCGCGGTGCCTGCTGCGGCCAGCGGCCCGGCACCCGGCAGCAGTGTCAGCGCCTTGCCGCCCAGCCACCAGGCGCCGCCCAGGAAGCCTGCCCAGATCGCGAACGTCAGCAGGCCGTACGAGAGGTTCCGCTTCAGGAGCACGTCGATCTGGAGCACCTGGTAGCGCGCCACGCAGTAGCCGAACGAGATCGGGATGGCAGCCAGCGGCAGGGCGCCCAGGCGCGTCAGGCCCGTGCGGAACGACAGCTCTTCCATGCCGATCTTGAAGACCAGGAACGGGATCACCGCGCCCAGCGTGCCGAACGTCAGGATGCGCACGCGCTGCCGCATGAGCGGATCGCGATAGCTGAAGTAGGCGTGCAGCAGCGCGGCCAGGCCGCACATGTAGTACATCCCCAGTACAATCCAGCTGGCCGCATGGATCCGGGCACCCTGTTCGCCGAGGAACTGGTCCAGCGTGAACCGCAGGTACAGGGCCCAGGGCAGCAGGTAGAGCAGCGGCACCAGGAACGGGTGCCGCATCAGCACCAGCTTCTTGGTGGGGAACACGAGGAAGAAGTTGAGGAACACCGCCGGCAGCATGAAGCGCGCGAAGGCACCCATGTTCTGCGCGATGATGGCGCCCAGGAAGTAGCTGGCCGCCTGCAGGTTCGTCATGAAATAGAGCGCGAACAGCAGGCAGAGGACGTAGAACAGGGCTGCCGGACGGTCGTCCTGGCCGCGCAGGTAGACCGCGAACCCGATGACCAGGTAAATGACCGCCAGCACCACGTTCACCGCGTAGTCCTGCAGGTCGACGCGCGTCGAGGTCAGTGGCACCTTGACGGTGATTTGCCGTCCATCGCGCTTGATGAGATAGTTGATCTGCTGTCCGGGTTCGTGGCGGCGCAGTTCACGGGCGGCGCTCTGGGGCGAATCGACGATGGAGTTGCCGAGGCCGACGATGATGTCGCCTGCCTGCAGGGGCGTCGGCAGTCCCTGCGGCCGCGGCAGGACGTCCAGCACTTCCAGTTGCGGGCGGCCCAGCAGCCAGACGGTGCCGTCGCTCGGGCGTGTGCGCGTGGCGTCGAAGCCGCTGAACAGGACCGCCGCCAGCGTGAGCGCGCCCAGCGTCAGGTGCGCCTGACGCGACTGCAACAGTCGGGCAAGACCCGACAGGGCGTGGGACTGCTGCCGTACTGGGCGGCATGATGCTCCGTGGTTCGCGTGTCGCGCCCGGCGCGGCAGCCGGGCATTCGGTCAGGTTCAGGTCCGCCGGTCCTGCGCGGCCGGTCCGGTGGTGGGATCCGGGTGCCGGCAGTATATCCCCTGCGGGCGCTCCCGGCACCACCTGAGCCGCCACGCTACCCGGCGTGACGATAAGGTATTCGGCGGCGGCCATGGCCGGCGACAGGTTATGACGGTCCGGACCCCGGGAGGGTTGCATGGCGGCTGAACTGCGGCGAACAAAGGCCCTGGTCTGGGACCCGGCAGCCCTGCCGGGACCGGTCCGCGTCGGGCGCGGCCGGCTGGCGGTGAGCCTGGAGGTGAGGTCCCTCGGGCGCGACCTGCTCGTGACCGTGTCCGGGGGCCAGGCCCACGCGGGGGCCGTGGCGATGGCCGCGTCCGGCGTTGCCGCGCCCGGGGGCGGCCTGCTCGTCCTGCCGCCGCACAAGGAAGGCCCGCTGGCCGAGGAATGCGCGCGGATGGTCTCTGCAGCTGCCGGCTGCACGTGTGTGGCGACGGCCGGCATCCATCAGGACGGGGCCACGCCGCCCGAGATCGCCGCCATCGTGGCCAATGCCCGTGCGGGGATCAAGCGCCTGACTGCGGAACTGGCCGCGGTGCCGCCGGCTCAGAGATATTGCAACGCCAGGCTTCCGAAGCCCAGGACACCGTAGGACAACCAGGCCGGGTGGCCGCGCCCGAGCTCCTGGCGACAGCGCGCGGCGGCCTGCCAGGCGGCGGCGCCGGCGCACCAGCCACGGCCCATCCCGGCATACAGGTGGCCGGCGTAGAGCCGGGCCGGGCGGCTGTAGATGGGCACCAGGGGCCCCACGAACGTCGAGGCGCCGGCACGCACGAAACGGGCGCCCAGTTCCGGCACCGCACACCAGCTGTTGGAGAATACGAGCGGCGGCAGCTGGCCGCGCTGGCCGAGGATCTCCGGTGACACGGGCCCGTCATCGAGCAGCCAGGCCGCCGATCCGCCGTGCGCGGCCGGGCCGGCGGTCGCCGCGGCGCCATTGCCGCCAGCATGCAGGCCGGCCGAGGCGTGGGCCGCCTGGCGACCGTGGTTCTCGCAGATATCGTCCAGGAGCGACGTGACAGGATCGACACCCAGGATCTCCCCTTCGCAACCGAAGGCCTCGGCAACCTGGTCGTCATCGGCGTACGACGCTTCCTCCAGCAGGCGATTCATCCAGTACTCGCCGAGCGTGTCGTCGTGTCGCGCCGGGGCGCTGGTCGGACCGGCAAAGTGGAGGATCTGGTAGGCCACGTTCTGGTCGCAGAGATGCCGGGGTGTCACGGCGTCGACCGGGACTTCCAGGCGCGCGAGCGGCCGGCCGGCCACGCCGGCGCCGAGCGCTTCGGCGATCATTTCGGCTTCGCGGTAGATCAGGCGACGCATCTGGGGATCGGTGTGCCCGGGGATGAACAGCAGCTCAGGCAGGCGGGCGCCGGGCGACTGCAACTGGTCACGCACGGACCGCAGGTCCTGGGCGCCACCATCGCCGACCAGGAAGCCGGCGCGCACCTGGCGCTGCATCCAGGGGCGTCGCGCCTGTTCGGGCGGCAGGGCGGCCGGGCGCAGGCTCGCGCACAGCGGGTGCTGCTCGAGGATGAAATTCAGGCCGTTGTGCAGCCAGCCCCAGGGCAGGCCGAGCCAGCAGGCGTCGACCACGAGATGGAAGCCGGCCAACGCGTCATGGACCGTCTCGCCGACGGCCGGGGCGTCGAGGGTGGCCGCGCGCCGCGAACGGTCGAAGGCGTGGGGCACGGCCCGGGTCAGGGCCGTGAAGAGGCAGCGTCCGGTTTCTTCCATGAGCGGCATCAGGCCGAGGGCGTCCATCCCGTCGCGCGCCTGCACCTGCGGGAAGCGTGCCGCCAGGGCAGCCGCTTCGGCCAGGGACTGGTCCAGCACCTGGTCGGTTCCGGGCTCGGGCAGGATGATATCGTACCAACGCATTTCGTCCTCCGGCCGGGGCCCTGCCTGGGCGGCGGGCTCCGCTCACTCAAATTGTTGCCGGACAAGGCGTTGGTCGCCAGCTGAGGCGACGCCGGCCCGGCGCTTGGACGCAACGGGACCGGTTCTGCAGAAAACGTGCCGAACGATGTCGGGATCAGCCTCCCGCCCCGGACAGGAGTGGGGGGGGAAAGCAAAAATCCCCTGCTTCAGCAGGGGATTTTATCGAGCAAAGGCATTCTTAACTGAGGAAGGTATGGTGCCCAGGAAGAGACTCGAACTCCCACGGGGAAACCCCACTACGACCTGAACGTAGCGCGTCTACCAATTCCGCCACCTGGGCACTCGACTTCAGACTGGTCACCGGGATGCGACAGCTGAAAGCGGCCTCGAAACCCGACCCAAACCTGAAAGCGAGTAGCCATCCTCGCGCAAACTCCACGCTATTGCGTTTTGCTGCGCCTGCCCGCAACCGGGCAAGCGGCGCCAATCTAGCGGGCGCAGCAGGGGCTGTCAACCCGGGCGGTGAAAATGGTACGCCGCGACCGGCAACGCCCTGTTCAGGCAAGCCTCGATTGGCAGCGCCCGCAGTGAAGGGTATATTCTGCAACCTGTCATACACCTCGGGATCGCGGGCGGGAGCTGGGCATGGCGCGCAAGGTTGACAATGAAGGCATCAAGATCGTGGCTTCGAACCGCCGCGCCCGCCACGAGTATGAGATCCTCGAGACATGGGAGGCCGGCCTCGTGCTCCAGGGGACCGAGGTCAAGGCCCTGCGGGAAGGCCATGTGAACCTGGGCGACGCCTACGGTGAGATCCGTGACGGCGAGGGCTGGGTGGTCAAGATGCACATCGGCCCGTATGAGCAGGGGAACCGGGAGAACCACGAACCCTTCCGGCCCCGGAAGCTCCTGCTGCACCGCCGTGAGATCCGCAAGATGCTGCCGAAGCTCGAGGAGAAGGGCCTGACCCTGGTGCCGTTGCGCCTGTATTTCCGCGAAGGGCGGGCCAAGCTTGAACTGGGACTCGGGCGCGGCAAGAAGCTGCACGACAAGCGCGAGTCGAAGGCGAAACAGGATGTCCAGCGGCGCATCGCCCAGCACATGGGCCGCCGCGAGCCGTGAGGAAACGCGCCCGATGACTCGTTCCGCCGCCTACTGTTCCCTGGGATCGGGCTGGCCTGCGTGCCGGGCGCTGGTCCGTACGATTGCGCCGTACCTGCGCGCGAGGCCCCTGTACGTATTCCTGGTGGTTGCGGCGGTGCTGCCGCTGCTGGCGGCGGCGTTGCCGGCGCACGCCGCCGACAGCTACCTCGACCCGCTGGCCTGGACGCGTATCGATGCGCGCGCGCCGGTGGTCAATCTCGTGGTGGAGCAGCGGGGCACCCGACAGACCCAGACGGTCGGGGCCAGGAGGCTCCTCGAAGGCTCACGTGAGATCTACGTCCGTTCAGCCGACTTCGCGACGGCGCTGCGGGCCGGTCGATTCTGGCAGGACACGCTGCGCCGCCTGGATCTCGACGTGGGCGGCAAGGTGTTCACGGTGACCGGCGGGAGCCGCGTCGTCATGGGCGGCCCGGGCGAATCGCTGCTGCCGGTGCCGGTGCTGGATCACGCCGGTGACCTGTGGCTGCCGCTCGACGCCCTGCTGCGCGTGGTCGGCCCCGCGACCGGGCTCGAAGTGGCGTTCGACGCCGGCACGGGGCGCGTGACATTGGGACCCTCGGACGACAACGTCGAGAAAGTGACGATCGAAACTCTGGGGCACAGCACGGCCGTTCACCTGCGCTGCCGTGATCCGCTCGGCTGGTCGGTGGAACGTCCCGCCTTCGATCAGGTGACGGTGTCCCTGCGCAGCGGTCGCGCCAACGCTGCGGCATTGTCGGCAACGCCGGCCGCAGGATTCGTGCGTGCCGTCGAGGCCCGCCAGGACGCCGACCGCCTGGTCGTCACGCTGCGCCTTGGCGACGGCGCGGGCGAGCATCGCGCCTACGCAGCCGACGGCGGTCGCGACGTGGTCGTCGTGCTGGCCGCGGCCGCGGGGATCATGGAAAAGGACGTGAACCTGGCCGTCGCCCGCGAACTCAAGCAGTACCTCGAGCGGTCAGGTGAGCTCGACGTGGTGCTGACCCGGCAGCGTGACGAGGCGATGGACCTCGACGCGCGGGCCGAGGCGGCCAACGCGGCCGGTGGCGACCTGTTCATTTCCCTGCACTGCAACAGCTGGTTCGACGACCAGGCGCGCGGGTTCGAGACGTACTTCCTTTCGCCCGCCAGCAGCGACTGGGCACGCAGCGTCGAAGCCGCCGAGAACGGCGCCTCGGACGGCGGGCGTGAGCCGGGCGATGTCGAGTTCATCGTCTGGGAACTGGTGCAGAACCGCTACATCACGCGCAGCAGCCAGTTCGCCGAATACCTGCAGGCGCGCGCCTGCCGTGAACTGGGTTCGCCTGATCGTGGCGTGCGCCAGGCCGGTTTCCGGGTGCTTGTGGGAGCCTACATGCCGGCCGTGCTCGTGGAACTCGGCTTTCTCAGCCACGCTGATGAAGAGATGCGCCTCGACGAGCGCTCCTACCAGAGGCAGCTGGCGAGGACCATCGGCGATGCGGTACTCGGCTTCGCCCGCACTGCCGCCACGGCGGGCGCCGGCACGGAGGCGTCACGGTGAACGGCGAACCGAACGGCGACAACGGCGGGCTGCCGCCGCTGGATGAAGGGCGCGGGGGACCTCTCCGTTTCCTGCGCAACCCGAGGGTCCTGGCACCGCTGGTCCTGCTCACGATCGGCGCGCTGGCCGTGGTCTGGTGGACGGCGCGGCAGGCAAGCCGTCCGGCGGACCTTGCAGGTGAGATCCAGGATGCGCCCGGGACTGTGGTCGATCTGCCGAGGGCGGGCGATCGCGCCGTGGTGCTCGTGTTTCCCCGTTGGGACGGCGACGGCTGGATCAGCGAGGATCGGCGCGTGCCCAGCCGCGGCGAACCCGGCGAAGACCTTTTGGCGCTGATGACGGCGCTGTGCGACGGTCCCGGGACCGGACGCGCGATCAGCGCGCTGCCGCGCGGCACGCGCGCGCTGGCCGCCTTCGTCGATCCGGCTCGCGGCACGGCCTTCGTCGACTTCAGCCGCGAGCTTGTCGCCGGACATCCCGGCGGCAGCGCCGCCGAGACGGCAACGGTCACCTCCATCCTGCGCACCGTCGCCGTCAACTTCCCGCAGGTCGGGGCCTGCACGATCCTGGTCGACGGGCGCCAGGTCGGAACGCTGGCGGGCCATGTCGACCTGGCTCACCCGTTCGCGCCGCGGCGGTGGCTCTAGGTGGCGATCCGGACGACATCCCGTACACGCGCACCGATCGGCGTCTTCGACTCCGGGCTCGGCGGGCTGACGGTCCTGCGCGCGCTGCACGAGCGGTTGCCCGGCGAGGACCTGCTGTACTTCGGCGACACGGCGCGCGTGCCGTACGGCACGAAGGGCGAGAAGACCGTGCGCGCGTTCGCGCGCCAGGACGCAGGCCTGCTTGTGGCGCGCGGCGTGAAGATGGTCGTGGTCGCGTGCAATACGGCGAGCGCGTTCGCGCTCGACCACCTTCGCGAGGTGCTGCCGGTGCCGGTGCTCGGCGTCATTGAGCCCGGCGTGCAGGCGGCGCTGGCCGCCACGCGGGGCGGCGCGGTCGGTGTGATCGGGACCTCGGGTACCATCCGTTCAGGGCGCTACCAGCAGGGACTGGCAGCGGCCGGATTGTCCGCCGGGCGCATCGTGGCAGCCGAGTGTCCGCTGTTCGTGCCGCTGGTGGAGGAAGGGCTGGGCGGCCATGCGATGACGCGCCTGGCGGTCGCCGAATACCTGCGCCCGCTGCGCGAGGCGCGGCTCGACACGCTCATCCTGGGCTGCACGCACTATCCGCTCCTGAGTGCCGACATCGGCGCATACCTGGGGCCGGACGTGCGCCTGGTCGATTCGGCCGAGTCGCTGGCGACCGCCGCGTGTGCGGCGCTGGCCGACGGCGACCTGCTGTGCCGCGAGCCGCAGGCCGGACGCCTGTCGTTCATCCTGAGCGACATCCCGTGGAAGTTCGCGGAGATCGGGGCCCGTTTCCTGGGCAAGCCGATCGCCGATGTCGAGTCCGTCGGGCTCGACGAGATGGAAGAGGCCGGGCGTGCGCTCGGTCCTCAGGCTGGCGACGACGCCCCGCACCGAAAGGACCGATCGTGATCGAACGCGCCGAAGGCCGTGAACCCAACCAGCTGCGCCCGGTGCGCATCACGCGCGACTACCTGCCCCATGCCGAGGGCTCCTGCCTCATCGAGATGGGCCAGACGCACGTCATCTGCACGGCCAGCATCGCCAACGGGACGCCGAAGTGGCTCAAGGGCTCGGGGCAGGGCTGGGTGACGGCGGAGTACGGCATGCTGCCGCGTTCGACCGGGGAACGCATGCGGCGCGAGGCCACCGGTGGCGGCCAGGGCGGTCGCACCATGGAGATCCAGCGCCTGATCGGGCGTTCCCTGCGCGCGGTGACCGACCTCAACGCGCTGGGCGACCTGACCATCACCGTCGACTGCGACGTGATCCGCGCCGACGGCGGCACGCGTTGCGCCTCGATCAACGGCGCCGCCGTGGCGCTGTACGACGCGCTGCTGCGACTGAAGCTGCGCAAGCACCCCATGCACTCGCTGGTGGGCGCCATCAGCCTGGGCGTGATCCAGGGCAACGTGCTGGTCGACCTCGACTATCGCGAGGACTCGGGCGCGGATACCGACCTGAACCTGGTGATGGCCGAAGGCGGCGGGCTCATCGAGGTGCAGGGCACTGCCGAGCACCGCCCGTTCACGCGCGCGCAGCTCGAAGCCATGACCGACCTGGGCGCGGCGGCGATCGCCCGCGTCAACGAACTGCAGCACAAGGTCCTGAACCTGGGCTGAAGGGGATGCATGTGACCACGTCTCGCAAGGTCGTGCTGGCCAGCCGCAACCGTGACAAGTTGCGCGAACTGGCCGAGCTGATGGAGGGACTGCCGTTCACGGTGGTCTCCGCACTGGACTATCCCGGGCTGCCCGAGGTTGTCGAGGACGGCGTGACGATCCGCGGCAATGCCGTGCGCAAGGCGCTGGTGGCGGCGGCCTGGACCGGCGAGATCGCGCTGGCCGACGACACGTCGCTGCAGGTTCGCGAACTGGTCGGCTGGCCCGACATCTTCGCGGCGCGCTTTTCCGGGCCCGGCGCCACCTACGAAAGCAACGTGGCGCTGCTCCTGGACCTGATGAAGGATGTGCCCGACGGTTCGCGACAGGCGCGCTTCGCCACCGCCTGCGCCTGGGTGGACCCGCGTCCCGGCCCCGGCGACGTTTCCGTCTCGGCGCCCGCCTACAAGCGCTGGCTGCACAATCCCTGGGCGCGCGCTGTCGAACTGCGCGTACCCGGCGAGGGCCCCGCGTTCTGGGCGACGCTGGGTGCCGATCGCTCCGAGTGGAACAGCTACGCGGCCCTTCGCAGCGCCGACCTGGCCAACTGGGGACACGATGCGGCGCATCTGCGGCGCGTGGCGAACGCATTCCTTGAAGCGGGACCCGACGGCGCCGCCGAAGCGGCCGGCGCCGGTGCGGTGCGCCTGCCCGAGCCGGAACTGTGGGCGGCCTATTCGCGCGAGGAACCGGGACGGCCACCCACGATCGTGGCGCCGGCCGGGTTGTCGCGTGAAGCGCCCGGCCGGGAGCGCCAGGAACCGCTCTGGCTGGAGCTGGGTGCCGAAGGGCGCCTGGTCGGCGAGATCACCCGGCAACCGCTGGGCACCGGCGGCTTCGGCTACGACCCGGTGTTCCGCCCCGAGGGTTCCCCGCTGACGCTTGCCGAGCTGGATGGGTCGCAGAAGCACGCGATCAGCCACCGGGGACGCGCCCTGGCCCGGTTGCGGCGGGCCGTCATCGACGCCTACGGGCTCTCGCAGGGCGATTGAGCCCTTTCCAGCCTGGCGGCCGGTGCCCCCAGGCGTCTCGGCGCCCGTGTCCGTCACCCGGCGCTGACGCCGGCGCGATTGACAAGCCGCCTGCCTGCCGTTACCCATAGGGCCGCGGCGCGCCGGAAACCCCGGCGGGCGGCCTGCCCGGATGTGCGGCAGTCGATCGGGAACAGCAGATGCATCAGGTCGGGGCGTGGCGCAGTCCGGTAGCGCACCTGCTTTGGGAGCAGGGTGTCGCAGGTTCAAATCCTGTCGCCCCGACCAGCGGATCGACGGTCTTGACACCGGGGTGCCACATCGCCATTATTCGCGTCCGCCCGCGGGAAACGACCTTTCCCCGAGCGCGGGTTCCGACGATGTCGCGTTTCGAACGATGTCACATCGGCGCGCCCGTAGCTCAGCTGGATAGAGCAGCGGATTTCTAATCCGCAGGTCGCAGGTTCGAGCCCTGCCGGGCGTGCCAGAAAACCGCGAATAATGGTGGTGGATGTAGCTCAATGGCGGAGCCCCTGGTTGTGGTCCAGGTGGTTGTGGGTTCGAGTCCCATCATCCACCCCATTTTTTTTCCGCTTTCCCGGCTTGTTCTGTCATAGTCCGACCTCCCGCTGATCAGCCTGGAAAACAAACCGAGGACGGGGGCGGCCCGCGATATGCGGCAGCCGTCCCGACAAGGCAAGGAGAACGCGATGGCTGGCGTCAACAAGGTCATCATCGTCGGCAACCTGGGTCGTGATCCCGAGATCAAGTACACCCAGAGCAACGTGCCGGTGGCGAACTTCTCGGTGGCGACCACCGAGAGCTGGAAAGACAAGAACAGCGGGGAATGGCAGGAGAAGACCGAGTGGCATCGCGTGGTCGCGTGGCGGCACCTGGCCGAGCGCGCCGAGCGTTACCTGAAGAAGGGCAAGCAGGTCTACGTCGAGGGCCGCCTCGAGACGCGCAAGTGGACCGGCCAGGACGGCCAGGAGCGCTACACCACCGAGATCATCGCGAACCAGGTCATGCTGCTCGGCCGCCGCGACGAAGGCGAAGGCCAGGGCGGCGGGAGCTTCGGTGACGGCCCCGCGCGCGGCGGCCGCGCTGCGAGCGGCGCCGCCGGCGGCGGTGGCAGCGATTTCCGTCCCGATCCCATGAGCGATCCGGGCCCGTCGGACGACGACGATCTCCCGTTCTGATCCGCAGCGAGCACCGCTGAAACGAGAAGGCCCCTTCACGGGGCCTTCTTGTTGCCGTTAGCCGGCAGGTGTGCACGTGAGCGCAGCCTCAGGACACCGTCAACCCCAGCTTGCGGCGGATCTCGTCCTGGACCCGCTCGGGCGCCTGGGTGCCGTCTACGTCGATCACGAGGTCGTGCGCGCGGAAGAAGTCGAGTACGGGCGCCGTCTGCAGGCGGAAGTCGGCCAGTCGCGACGCGATGGCCACGGGCGTGTCATCCTCGCGCACCACGACGGCGCCTCCGCAGTCGTCGCACACGCCCTTCGCGCGCGGTTGCCGGCCCTGCAGGTTCCAGTCGCGGCCGCACTCGGCGCAGATGCGGCGGTCGAGCATGCGCGCCGTGACGACCTGGTCCGGTACCGCCACATTGATCACGGCATCGAGTTGCAACACATTGAGCAGGTACTTCGCCTGCTGCAGGTCGCGCGGATAGCCGTCCAGTACGAAGCCGCGTTGGCAGTCGCCTTCGCTCAGACGGGTGCGCAGCACCTGGTTGACGATGCTGTCGGGCACCAGATGGCCGTCGGCAACGAGGTCGTGGATGGTCTTGCCCAGGTGCGTCCCGGCACGGATGTGGCCGCGGAAAACCTCGCCCATCGAGATATGGACCAGGTTGTAGTCGGACGCCAGCAGCTTGGCCTGCGTGCCCTTGCCGCTGCCCTGGATACCCATGATGACGTACTTGCCCATCGTCGACGCTCCCGGCTGGAGGACCACCCCTCAGCCCGGTTATCGGCCGGCCGCGCCGCGCCTGTAGCTTTTCAGGCGCGCGCCACGCACCAGCGGAACAGCCCGCAATCATCACACTTCGGCGACCGCGCCGTGCAGGTCTTGCGCCCGTGGTCGATGATCAGGTGCCCGTAGTCGCGCCAGTCGGCCTCGGGCACGCATTCGTTCAGCTGGCGCTCCGCCTTGACCGGGTCGTCCTGGTCGGTGAGTCCCAGCTTGCGCGAGATGCGCCCCACATGGGTGTCCACGACCACGCCCGCCGGCTTCCCGAACACCTCGCCCAGCACCACGTTGGCGGTCTTGCGCCCGCAGCCGGGAACCTTGACCAGCTCGTCGATGCTCCCGGGCAGCCTGCCGCCATGCTTCTCGATGAGCGCCCTGGCGGCGCCCTGCAGCGACTTCGCCTTGTTGTGGTAGAACCCCGTCGACCGGATGGCCTCCTCGATCTCCTCGATCGGTGCCGCGGCGAAATCGGCGGGCGTGGGGAACTGCCGGAACAGGCCAGGGGTGACCTGGTTGACGCGGGCGTCGGTGCACTGGGCCGACAGGATGGTGGCCACCAGCAGTTGCCAGCCGTCGACGTGTTCAAGGCTGCAGCGCGTGTCGGGAAACTCGGCTCTCAGGACCTTGAGGATGGCGACGGCCTTGCGGCCGCGTTCGGCCGGGGGCGCCAGCGCGACGGTCTTCGGCGCCGCAGCCTTGCTGCTTGCCTTCTTGCTGCCCGTGGGGCGCGCAGGGGCCATGATCGGACCTTTCCTCATGTTGCGTCGGGCCTGCCGGCCGCACCGGCCGCAGGTCGCGGCGGCGTTCTTGACAAGGCCGTTGGCGGCTGCTATTTATTGCCCCCTGCCGTGCCGGGGCGTTTTCATTGGCGTTCGTCCACGCTACACGCGGACTGCCTGCATGGCTACTGCTGGAATGCCAGCGTTCGATTCCGGTGCGCCGCTAGCTCAACTGGTAGAGCAACTGACTCTTAATCAGTAGGTTCGGGGTTCAAGTCCCTGGCGGCGTACCACCTCTCATCGCGCGGCGCAAAGGCGCCCGACGCAGGACAAACGAAGCGCCCCGGCCAATCGGCCGGGGCGCTTCCGTATCTTCGTTGTACCTTCATCGTCGCGGCGCGGACGGGCGGGAGGCTCAGGCCTTCACGTTCTGCTTCGCCCACACGCCGTACTGCTTGTCCGATTTCTGGATGTGGTTGCGCACCCAGTCGCGCAGGAATCCCATCAGCTTGACGGAGATCATGGCCTTGCCGGCGTCGTACTCGGCCTTGAAGGCGGACACCTGCTTCATGAGCTCGGCGTGCTCCTTCTTCTGCTGGGCCAGGCCGGGGTAGCCGATCTTCTCCATGTAGCGTTCCTCGGACGCGAAGTGGGACTGCGTGTAGCGCGCGAGTTCGCCGAAGACGCGGTCCATCTCGTCCTTCGTCTTGCCCTGCTTCATCGCCTCGTTCAGGTTGTTCACGAGGTTGATCAGCTTCTTGTATTCCTCGTCCATGCCAGACTCGTCGACACTCAGGCTCGAGTTCCAGTCCAGCAGCGCCATGTTCCTGCTCCTTGCGGTTGGGTCCCGGCCGCATCTCGGCCTTGCCTGGACGTTGCGGCGCACGCAGTGCGGTGCCGGCAACCCGTCCCCCTGTGGTTCCCGGAAGTCCCTGGAACCTTGTCAGAATTGCTTGGACTCTTCGGCCGTTTCCCGGTCGGCTGTAGCAATGACTTGTCCTGCCTCCGCACGCCGTGAACCTCGGGCATCGTGCCACTGGTCGATGCGGCCGACCGCTTGCACCAGATGGCCCGCCAATGCCGTCAGTTCCTGGCAGCTGGACGCTGTTTCCTCGGTGCTGGCTGCGTTGTCCTGCACCACCTGGTCCAGGGTGGTCAGGCTGTGTCTGTTCGTGCCGCGCGATTTGGGCCGCATTGATTCTTCCAGGGTGGCGACAAAGGCCCCGCCGGCCGGAATCCCGCGTCAGTTCGGGTCGTTGCGCCTCCCTCCGGCCAGGATCCGCCCCCCCCCCCTGGGCCCCGGCCCGCCCCCCCCCAAGGCCCCGCACCACCGCCGCCGCTGCCGCCAACGCCCCGACCAGCACCAGCGGCGCCAGGCTGCGTGCAACCAGGGGTGTCTGTTTCGACTTCCCCCGTAGGAGTGCCTGCCAGTGCGGGCCAGGCCGTATGGCCTGGCCCGTAGGGTGATCCGGCGGCGAACGGGGCCGATCAAAGGCCGCGACGCACCAGCAGCGGCTCGATGCCCGGGTCACGCCTGCGGAACCTGCGGTAGAGCGCCATGGGGTCGTCGCTGCCGCCGCGTTCGAGGATGTTCCGCCGGAACGCAAGCGCCGTTGCGGGGTCGAACACGTTGCCGGCCTCGGTGAAGGCCGCGAACGCGTCGGCGTCCAGCACCTCGGCCCAGACGTAGGAGTAGTAGCCAGCCGAATAGCCGCCGCCGAAAACGTGACGGAAGTACGGGCTGCGGTAGCGAGAGGCGATGGCGTCGATCAGCCCGAGACGGCCGAGAGAGGCGGCCTCGAAGGTGTCGGGATCAACCCCGGCAATCGTGTCGGGGTCGGCAATCGTATGCCAGTCCATGTCGAGGAAGCTGGCGGCGAGGTACTCGACCGTCTCGAATCCCTGGTTGAAATGGCGAGCGCCGCGCAGGCGCTCGACCAGGGCTGCGGGCATCGGCCTGTCCGTCTGCCAGTGCCGGGCGTACAGCGCCAGCACGTCGGGCTCCAGGGCCCAGTTCTCCAGGACCTGGCTGGGCAGTTCCACGAAGTCACGCGCCACCGCGGTGCCGCTCAGCTTCTCGTAGCGGCACTGCGACAACATGCCGTGCAGCGCGTGGCCGAACTCATGGAACATGGTGCGGACTTCGTCGAGGCTCAGCAGTGCCGGCGTTTCGGCCGTCGGGCGCGTGAAGTTGCCGACGTTGTACACGAGCGGGAGCACGCGCTGCCCGCCCTCGATGCGTTCCTTCCGCAGGGAACTCATCCAGGCGCCGCCGCGCTTGCTCTCGCGCGGGAAATAGTCGCTGTACCAGACGGCCAGGCGCGTGCCGTCCGCATCGAGCACGTCGTAGACCTTCACTTCGGGGTGCCAGGTCTCGATGTCGTTGCGCTCGGTGAAAGTGAGTCCCCACAGCCTGCGCACAGTCTCGAACAGCCCGGCCCGTACGTTCTCCAGCTCGAAGTAGGGGCGGAGCATCTCCTCGTCCAGGTCGTAGCGGGCCTTCTTCACCTTCTCGGCGTAGTGCCACCAGTCCCAGGCAGCCAGGGTGAAGCCGCCGCCCTCCTGGTCGATCAGGGCCTGCATGTCGGCGGCTTCGGCCGTTGCGCGCGCCAGCGCGGGTGTCCACAGCTGGTTGAGCAGGCCGTACACGGCATCCGGAGTGCCGGCCATGTTCTCGTCGAGCACATAGTGGGCGTGGGACGGGAACCCGAGCAGCCGGGCGCGCTCGAGCCGAAGCTGGACCGTCCGCTTCAGGACATGACGGTTGTCCAACTCGTCTCCGTTGCTGCCCATTGCCAGGTAGGCGCGATAGATCTGCTCGCGCAGGTCGCGGCGGGTGCTGGCCTGCAGGAACGGGATCAGGCTCGGGCGGTGCAGGGTGAACACCCAGCGGCCCGGCTTGTCGCGCCTGGCGGCTGTCTCGGCGGCGGCCTGCACCAGGGCCGGCGGCAGGCCGGCCAGTCCCGACTCGTCCTCGATGACGAGTTCGAGACGGTTCGTTTCCTTCAGCACGTTCTCGCCGAACTGCAGGCCCAGCAGGGACAGTTCCTCGTTGATGGCCCGCAGGCGCCCGCGACCGGCCTCGTCCAGGTCGGCGCCACCGCGCTTGAATTCGCGCCAGGTTTCCCGCAACAAGCGCTGCTGCTCGATATCCAGTGGGAGCTTATCGCGTTCGCGGTACACGGCATCGACCCGCGCGAACAGCGCCTGGTCAAGCAGGATGGAGTCCGCGTGCTGCGACCGCTTCGGTGCCAGGCGCCGGGCGATCGCCTGCAGCGAATCGCTGGTCGATGTGCCGTTGAGCGCGGAGAACACGCTGCCCACGCGGGACAACAGCTCGCCGGCGCGGTCATGTGCCTCGATCGTGTTGCTGAACGTCGGGCTCGCCGGATCATCCCTGATCGCAGCGATCTCCGCGTCGTGCCGGTCCATCGCCTGCAGCATGGCCGGCTCGATATCGGCCAGCTCGATGTGGGCGAACGGGGGCGTCGCCTCGGGAGTGTTCCAGGTCGCAAGCAGGGGATTTCCCCGCGCGGGCCCGGCGACGGCGTCGCCGCCGCCGACAATGCTGATGAATACCATGATGGCTGCAATCCTCCTCATCTCAATTGCCTCGCCAGTTCTGCTCGCCCTTGGGGCGGTTGTCCAGGATCTCCTCGATCCGTTCCAGCACATCGGGCGTCAGCCGCTCGGCAACGGCCAGGGCGCCCAGGTTGTCCAAGATCTGCTCCGGCTTCGAAGCCCCGGTGATGACGGTGCTCACGTCCTCGTTGGCGAGGCACCAGGCCAGGGCAAGCTGTGCCATTGTCGCGTCCAGTTCCTTCGCCAGCGGCGCCAGTTGCCGGACCTTGGCCAGGCGCGGCGGCCCGTCCGGGCCTTCGACGATGCTGCGCAGCCAGCCGTATTCGGGCAGGGCCAGCCGCGAGCCGGCGGGAATGCCGTCGTTGTACTTGCCGGTCAGCAGTCCCGAGGCCAACGGACTCCAGATCGTCGTGCCCAGCCCGATCTCGTCGTACAGCGGGGCGAATTCGACCTCGACCTTGTCGCGGTGGAACATGTTGTACTGCGGCTGCTCCATCGTGGGAGGGACAAGGTGCTCGCGGCGCGCGATGTCGTAGGCCCGGCGGATCTGCGCCGCCGACCATTCGCTGGTGCCCCAGTACAGCGCCTTGCCCTGGTTCACGAGGTGATCCATGGCGCGGACGGTTTCCTCCAGCGGCGTGTCGATGTCGGGCCGGTGGCAGAACAGCAGGTCCACATAGTCCAGTTGCAGCCTCTTCAGCGCGGCGTTCGTACCCTCGACAAGGTGCTTGCGGGAAAGGCCGCGGTCGTTCACCCCGTAGCGGTAGGGCTTGCCGGGCCCCTGGTACTCGCCGCCCCAGAAGATCTTGGTCGAGACCACGAGATCGCTGCGGCGCCAGCCGGCACGCTGCAGCACCTGGCCCATGATGGTCTCTGCCTGCCCGCCCCCGTAGGCCTCGGCGTTGTCGAAGAAATTGACGCCGGCCTCGAACGCGGCGCTCATGCAGCGGTAGGCCAGGTCGGCGTCGACCTGCTCGCCGAAGGTGACCCATGCGCCGTACGACAGTGCGGAAACCTTGAGGCCCGACTTGCCCAGGAAACGGTATTCCATGGCCTGACTCCCTGTGTGGCTGGTGAATGGTCGGCCCAATGTACCATGGGCCCGCCTCCGCCGACAGCAGCGGACCGATTAAGCCCTCATTACCCTTTACCCGGGGATGGGATCTCTGTAGCTTGAGGTAACCCTTTGCAACCGGTCCGCATCGAGGAGAGCCCGGCAACTCTGGTTCCGCTACCCTCGCGATGGTCCGGGCAGACCCGGGAGGCACCCTCATGAACCGCTGGCTCCGAATCGGTCGCGGCCGCCAAGGCCGCAGCCTCGTCACATTGGCGCTTCCGCTGGCCTGCCTGCTTCCGTTCACGGTGACCGCCCGCGAGGACATCTCCAACGGCGGCGGCGACGGCGATTCCCAGAACGGCGATCCCCTCGATTCCAACGACTTCGGCAGCGGCGGCGGCAGCGGGGAACGCTACCAGCACGACCCGAACTGGCCCGGGATCCAGTCGAAGCCGGTGACGGGTCCGGTCATCGACGGCCGCCGTGTCCTGTTGATCCCTGTCAATCAGGGCGGTCTGTTGACCTTCAGGCTGGTGATCATCGACGAGCGTGTCTCCACCGCGGAGCCCCACGATGCGCGCTGAGTTTCAGCGGGTAGAGCCCGCTGCCCCGGCGCCGGCGGCCCTGAGCGAACGTTGCCTGGACCCGACGCGCTGGGATGCCGCCTGGCGGCGCTTCCTGGACGAGGACTATGCGGCGGCCCTCGAGTTGGCTCGCGGATGCCTGGACTGCCTGGCTGACGACGGCACCGGGTGATGCGGAACGGCAGCGTTGCCGACAGTCAAGGATGCGGTGGTGCTGGCGGCCCGCTGCCTGTTCCAACTGGAGCGGCGCGCCGACCTGGACGTCCTGCTGGCCTCTGCCGGTCGCTGGGGACTGGTGCCGGGTGACCTGCCCGAGCTGGAGGCGATCCAGTTGGCGTTCGGCTGCAAGGCCGGCGAGTACGCTCGCGTGGTCGAGGGCTGCAGCGCCTGGATCGCGGCGTCGACCGGCGAGTTGCCCCCCGGTATCGCCGACTTCCTTTATCTCCGCGGCCTTGCCCTTTCGCATCTGGGTGAGCCTGAGCGTTCGCGCGAGGATGCCGAATCGGCCTTCGCGCTGTTCCGCCTGCTTGGTCGCGGGTTCGAGAGTGCCCGCGCGGCCAACCTCCTGGGTATCGTGGCTTTCCGCGAATCGCGCTATGACGAGGCGGAGACCTGGTGGCGCCGTGCGCACGAACTGCATGCCGCCCTGGGCATGATCAAGAACATGGGCGGCAATCGCCTGAACCTCGGCCTGGCAGCCGGCAAACGCGGCAACTTTTTCCGGGCCGAATCGGAATTGCAGGCAGCCGTGCGCCTGCTGGAACAAGTGGGTGCGCGGGTGAGCCTGTGCAGGGCCGGACTCGCGCTCGGCCAGGTGCTGCGACTGCGCGGGCAACTCTCGGCGGCGCGTGTCCAGCTGCTGGAAGCCTTCCGCCAGGCGGGAGAGTTGTCGTTGCCCCGCGAGGAAGCACTGGCCCTCGAGTTCCTCGGCGACGTGCAGCGTGACGACGGCCGCCTCGACCAGGCCCTGCGGTACTATGACCGCGCCCTGGCCCTGGCCGTGAGCATCGCGCCGGACGGGGATATCGTCATGGAAGTCCGGCACCGGCAGGGGCTCTGCCTTGGTCGCCTCGGTCGCTCGACGGAAGCCGTTGCGCTGTTGCGCACAGCCATGGGCCAGGCCCGGCGATTGCGCGACCGGTTCGAGGAAGGTGCGATCCGGCGCGCGCTGGCCGAGAACCTGATGGCGCTGGCCGACCCCGATTCGGCCGCTTCGGCGATCTGCGAATCGGTGCGGCTCCTGCGCGAGGTGGGCGCCGAATACGAACTGGCCCAGTCGCTGCTGATGTCTGCCGAACTGGGACTTGCTCGCTTCGAAACCGGGCTCGTGGTTGATCCGCAGGCGGTGCTCGACGATGCCTGGCAGGATGCACTCTCGGCGCTGCACCTGCAGCTGCGAATCGAATCGGAACCCGGCATCCGCAGGGCCCATGAACTGGTTGCCAGGGTTGCCGATCGCCGCCAGCGATTGGCGCAGGAGCCGGCGCCGTCTGCGGCCGGTGCTTCAGTGAGGCACGCGGCGCGGGCCGTGTCGGCTCCCGTCCGGATCGTCCATGTTTCTTCCGTGGTCCGTGACCTGATCCAGTTGACCGACGCCTTTGCCGACAGCGACGAACCCGTGTTGATCACCGGCGAAACCGGCACGGGCAAGGAACTGTTCGCCCGCCGCCTGCATGAGCGCAGCCGGCGTCGCGGTCGTGAGATGGTGGCGGTGAACGTCTCGGCCGTGCCCGAGTCGCTGTTCGCACGCGAGTTCTTCGGACACGTGCGCGGCGCCTACAGCGGTGCCGACGGGGATGGCCTCGGACTGGCGGCGCGGGCCGACGGCGGCACGCTCTTCCTCGACGAGATCGGCGACCTGCCGCTCGAACTGCAGCCAAGGCTGTTGCGGCTGCTGCAGGACGGCTCGTACCAGGCGATCGGCGACCCGGCCGCGCGTCACGCCGACATCCGGCTGGTGGCCGCCACGAACGCCGACCTGCGCGCACTGGTCGCTGCGGGCCGCTTCCGGGCCGACCTCTATTACCGCCTGCGCATCCTCGAGCTGAAGTTGCCGCCGCTGCGCGAGCGGCGTGACGACATCCTGCCCCTGTTGCGGCACCTGCTCTCTGAGGCTGCCGGGCGGCCGGTCGAGTTGACGACCTACTTCAGCCAATCGAGCCTTGAGCGGGCCCAGCAGCACCGCTGGCCCGGCAACGTGCGGGAACTGGGAATGGTGGCCCGCCAGGCGCACCATCAGCTCGCGGCCTGTGGTCGGGTCCAGGTGGACCTCGAGGCCCTGGACGGCGGGCGACTGGTGCTCGACGGCCCTGCCGAGGACGACGCCCGCACGGTCCGCGGCCCGGAAGAGGCGCCCCGGACCGGCGGCCGGGCCCTGATCCTGGCCGCGCTGGCGGCCAGCCGTGGCAACCGGGCCCTGGCCGCCCGGCGCCTGGGTGTCAGCCGCAGCACGCTCTATCGCCAGATGGAGCGTCTCGGGATCGAGCCGCGTCCGGTCGGCCTCTGAGGCCGGCCAGTCTCGCATCAAGGCGCGGCGCAGCCGGCCGAACATGATGCCGGGCCTGTGCCCGGTCGCGAGTCCCTGGACGGGAGTCGCCACCGGCGCAGTGCCGGCGCCCATGACAGCAGGCGGAACAATCGCGAAGCGCCTGGCGCCCCTGACGGCCGGATGGCGGAGCCTGCGCGCAAGCGTCTGGCTCGCCTGCTTCATTGCCGCGGCAACCCCCCTGTCGATCCTCATGATCGTCTTCCCGGGAGCCTTGCCGACGGTGCCGGTTGCGGAGTTGTTCCTGGTGTCCCTGCTGATTTCCTACCAGACATCCGTCTACATCGTCCGGCCAGTGGTCGATCTGGAACGCGCGACCCGGCGTGCTGCCGTCGATGCTGCCGACAAGCTGGCGGCGGCGGCACCGCTCGAATTGCGCGCCGTGGCCGAGCGAATGACGACGCTAACGCACGAGCGGGACGCGGCGCGGCGGCTGGCAGGTCGCCAGGCCCGGCAGTCCGCGGCGCAGGTGGCGCTGCGACGCGCACTGCGCGCGGGCACGACATCGCGCGCCCTCGCGCGCAGCATCCTGCATGTACTGGCCGAAGTCGGCGGTGCACGTGCCGGATCCTTCTACCTGATGCGCGGTGGCCAGGTGCTGGAGCTCGCGGCGCATTGCGGACCGCGCTGGCCCGCGACGCCACCGACGGAACTGAAGCTGGGGGAAGGCCTTGCCGGACTGGCGGCAGCCCGACGCGCGCCGCTCAGCGATGACCGGACGCTCACTGCGGACGGTGCCGCGCTGGTGGCGGTGCCCTACCAGTTGACCGGGCGCGTGAAGGGCGTGGTCGTCCTGGCCTGGGATCGGGCACCGACGGACGCCGATCTGGAGTTCCTCGACGACACGTCCGAGCCGATCGCGATCGCGCTTGATGCGCGCCGGGCCCGTGAGCGCGTGCAACTGCTCCTGGAGGAGACGCGTCGGCATGCGTCCGTGTATGCGACACAGCAACTGGAACTGCAGCAGACGAACATCCGACTGCAGCGCTCGGATCGCTACAAGAACGAATTCCTGGCGAACATGACGCACGAACTCCGTTCGCCCCTGAACAGCATGCTCCTCCTGTCGCAGGTACTGGCGGAGAACCGGCACGGGCACCTGGCCCACGACGAAGTGGATGCTGCCCAGATCATCAACAAGGCCGGGCGCGAGCTGCTCGTGATCATCGACGACATCCTGGACCTGACGAAGGCGGAGGCGGGGCGCCTCGAGATCCACCCCGGCGATGTGCAGGTTTCCGACCTGGCCGAATCGTTGGCGGGGAATGTACCGGCCGCTGGCGGTGCGCAGGGGCCTGGCGTTCAGCGTTACCGTCGAGCCGGGGACGCCTCCGGCGTGTTTCACCGATCCGACGCGACTCGGCCAGATCCTGAAGAACCTGCTGAACAATGCCCTGAAATTTACGGAGCGAGGCTCTGTCGACCTGCGCATCGCCGCTTCACCTGATCCGCACGGTGCAGGCCCGGCCCTGGACTTCACGGTCACCGACACGGGCATCGGCATCAGCGCTGATGTGCTGCCGGCCCTGTTTGCGGCGTTCACCCAGGGTGACGGCTCGATCGCGCGACGCTTCGGCGGATCCGGCCTCGGGCTCTCGATCTGTCGCAAACTTGCCGAGCTGCTCGGTGCGCGCATCAGCGTGACAAGTCGTGTGGATCACGGCAGCACCTTCACCCTGACCCTGCCCCTGTCGCCGCCGGCAAGCGTGGGCTGGCAGGGGCAGGAGGCTTCGGCGGCCGACGTGCTCGTCAGGCCGCCCCTGCCCGTTGCCGGGGCGAGTGCCGCCCGGACACATTGCGAACTGCTGCCGAGCGCGGTGCCGGCCGGCGCCTCGTCGCTCGCCGCCGTGGCCGGCCGGCTGGCGGGACTGTCGATCCTCGTCATCGACGGCGACATGCGCTCGGTCTTCCGCCTGACTGCCATCCTGGAGGCAGCGGGATCGCGCGTTCGCGTGGCACGGGATCCGGCCGCAGGCCTGGCGCGCCTTGTCGAAGGTCCGCCGCCACGCCTCGTACTCACGCGCCCTCGCGTGCTCGAGGCGCTGCCTCCTGCGGCCCGCCAGTCCTGGTGGGCCGATGTCGCCGCATCGGGCGCCTGCCTGGTTGTCCTGTCCGCGTTGATTCCGCCGTCGGCGGACCTGCCGCCCGGCCTGCCGGTCCTCGATCCCGAAGCGCCCGCTCCCCGTCTCTGTCAGGCACTCGCGGGCCTGGCGTCAGCCGAACCGGCCGCGCGACAGGAGGTGTGCTCATGATGACCCCCGGCGACACGGCTTCCCCGATGCTCAACCTCCTGATCGTCGACGATCGTGAGGCCAACCTCCTTTCCCTCAGCCAGCTGCTGGCGCGCGATGATGTGCGCATCTTCACGGCACTCTCCGGCAACGAGGCGCTGGGGCTCCTGCTGGAGCATGATTTCGCACTGGTGCTGCTGGACGTCCAGATGCCCGGCATGGACGGCTTCGAGGTGGCCACGCTCATGCGCGGCCACGAGCGGACGCGGCACGTGCCGTTGATCTTCGTGACCGCGATCAGCAAGGACCGGCAGCACATCTTCAGCGGTTACGATTCCGGGGCGGTGGACTACCTCTTCAAGCCCCTTGATCCGCACGTGATCCGCTCCAAGGTGGCCGTCTTCCTCGAACTCAAGCGGAGCCAGTTGGCGCGCGAGCGTCTGCTCGACAGCCTCAGCCGGGCCAATGCCCAGCTCGAGGAAGCCTCTCTCGTGAAATCGGACTGCCTGGCCGCGGCAAGCCATGAACTACGCACGCCGCTCACCGCAATGAAGGAATTCTGCTCGCTGGTCCACGACGAAGTGGTCGGGCCGCTCAACCCCGAGCAGAAGCGTTGCCTGGAGACGGCACTGAGGAACTGCCGACGGCTCGGCGGTATCGTCGAACACCTCATGGACCTGGACAGCCTGGAAACCGGCCGCCTGCGCGTACGGCGCGGAAGTGTCGACGTGGGTGAGATCGTCCGCACGGCCGCTGCTGCCTACAGCGCGCGCTGTCGCTCGGCGGGCCAGAAGTTGGAGCTTTCGGTCCCGCCCTGTCCCCAGGACGCGGAAGCGCTCGCCGATCCCGAGCTGGTGGCCGGGGTGCTGGCCCAGTTGCTCGACAACGCCCACAGGTTCTCGCCGTCCGGCGGCACGATCCGGTTGCGGGTGCGTCGCCTCGATGGGCGCGTCACCGTCGAGGTCGGCGACCAGGGGCAGGGCATCGAGCCTGCGCATCGCGAGCGGATCTTCCTCAAGTACGGGCAGGTGGACAGGCGGGATGGTCCCGGAACCCAGGGCCTGGGCCTCGGCCTCGCGGTAGCCACGCGTCTGCTCGAACTGCAGGAAAGTCGCCTGGATCTTGTCAGCACGCCGGGCCGGGGATCCATCTTCGGATTCTCGCTTGCCGCCTATACCGAATCGGCACACCTGCGCGCCTTCTGCGGCGACGGTGTGCGTCAATCCACGCGTCGCTGGGAGCCCCGCTGCCTGGTCCTGGTCGCCGACCGTGCAGGCCTCGCCTTGCCGGAGTGGCTGGAACCGGCGGCGGAGCGGGCGGCGACCGGGCCGGACGAACGTTGGGGAGCGGTGCCTCTGTACGGCAGGCCCGCCCTGGCTGCGCTCGTCCGCCTCGAGGATCCGGGCGCGGCAGGCTGGGTCGCCGGTCTCGCGCAGCAGGAGCCGGCTCCCGGTGCCGCGACGAGCTTGATCTGGACTGCTGTGGACGTTGATGAAGCGGGGACGCCGGGTTTGATCGCACCGGCGGCCGAATGGTTCGAACTGGTGTCGCAAGAGGCGCCGCAGGTGGAAGGAGTCTGGCGATGAACAAGGGCAGGATCCTCGTGGTGGACGATGAACCCGACATCGTGCAAAGCCTGACCCTGCGGCTCGGTGCCGCGGGCTACCAGGTGATGTCCGCCATGGATGGTCTGGGCGCCACGAAGGCGGCGATCGAACAGCAACCCGACCTCATCATCCTGGACATCGGCATGCCTGCCGGTAACGGGCACGTCGTGGTCGAGAGGCTGCGCCACATCGGCGCCACCAGCCACATCCCCGTGATCTACCTGACGGCGCGCACAGGCGAGGATGACTACCGACGCGCCCGTGACGGCGGTGTGGCCAAGTACATCACCAAGCCGTTCGAGGCCGCCGTCCTGCTGGCCGCCGTCGAGGACCAGCTCGAGCGGTCGCAGTCGGCGCGCTGACCGGGTGTCTCCGGTCCCGGGCCGGTGGTGGTCCGGCTGCGAATGCCGCGCCCCGGACCGAGGTGTCCACTCGAGGGTGCGGCGTCCCCCCGCGGGGACACCAGCGGGCCCGACGAAGCGCCGCCCCCGGACCCGGCTGCCGACACCACACGGCGCTAGCCGCCGCCTCCGCTTCGGGTTACAGATATCGGCGCGGCGGGGTCCGACCGGGGCCGACAGGCACTTTCCGTGCATGGACCGACCTGCCGAGCCGGACCCAGGCCCCCTGCGGGGTGCCATCACCTCAGGAGCGTGAGACATGCGTAACCCGGGGAACGGAACCGCAACCGTCGCGATGCTGGTGTTGTCGTCGATCCTGCTGGTCGCAGATACGGCCCATGCCCGGGTCGTGCTGGAGTCCAGGGGGCCCCGTCACCACCGCGCGCCCTCGCCGCATGAATTCGTTCTGGAAGGGGGTCTGGTCCAGCCGGCCGGCGACCTCGGGGACGACTTCTTCACGACCAATACCGGCTTCGACGCCGGGACCGGATACCAGCTCGGTGTGCGCCTGCGCCAGTTCGTCGGCAGCGATTTCTCCGTGGCGCCGGCGATACACTGGAACGCGTTCGGCGCCGCCGACGGCCTCGGTGACTTCGGCGGCGACCTGCTCGGTTACCGGCTCGAAACCTCGACCATCCGTTACGGGCTCGACCTGCAACTGGACCTGGGCGAACCCGGCGGCGCTGCGCGCCCGTTCGTCACCGGCGGCCTGGCGCTGCTCCACAACCGCTATCGCGACGAGCTGGAGGACAACGGCTCGTTCGAGAGTTCGGTCAACGCGCCGGGCCTGAGCCTGGGAGCCGGGTTGCGGATGGGGAATCTCGAATTGACGGGCGAGTATACCTGGAATCGCTTCACGACCGGCAACTTCAACACCGACGGCCTGGACCTGGACTACAACTGGGACTACCTGGCCGTCCGCGTCGGCGTGGCGCTGGGACGTTGACAGCCGCCGGCGCTGCACATAATTTGGATAACGATATCTGAAAATCGGGTTCCAGCCATCGGCGTCGCTGCCGCGGGGTGCCTTTGTTCTCGCTGACCATCGAATATGCCATGCGCGCCGTCCTGGCCCTGGCCAGTTGTGGCGGCCGCTCGATGACGACCCGCCAGATCGCCGACGCGATGCATGTGCCCCCGAGCTACCTGTCGAAGGTGCTGCAGTCGCTGGTGCGGGCCGGCATCGTCCAGTCGACCCGCGGCCTTCGGGGCGGCTTCGTACTGGTCGGCCGCCCGGAGGACTGGCGCATGCTGGACATCCTGAACGCCGTCACGCCGCTCAAGCGCATCGAGTCGTGCCCCATCGACCTCGAGAGCCACAGCTCCGACCTCTGCCCGCTGCACCGCCGGCTCGACAATGCGCTGGGCATGGTCGAGCAGGCGTTTGCTTCGACGACGCTTGCCGAAGTGTTGTCCGAGGAGAATCGCTGCCCGACGCTGCAACGGCAGATGGCGGCGTTCGCACTGATCGATCCCGAGCTGCGCCCCCGCTGATCCGCGCGCGCTGAACGGTCCACCCGTCGACTTCAGGAGGTGGAACGCGCCGCCGTCACGGCCATCGTGATCAGGGCCGCCGCGTGCGGGATGTCCTGCGGCCGCGTCCCGCGACCCAGCGAGATCCGCAGCGTGCCGCGCGCGTATTCAGGGTCGACACCCATGGCCGCCAGCACGGCCGAGCCCGCGCCGCCGCTTCCGTGGCAGGCGGCGCCGGCCGACACCGCCAGTTCCGGCATCCTCTCGATGATCGCGGCGCCGATGGTCCCGGCGAACCCGATGCTGAGCGTGCCCGGCAGCCTCTCGGCGCCGGCCGCGTGCACGCGGGCGCGGGGCACGGCTGCGACCAGCAGCGCGGCCAACTCGTCGCGCATGGCGGCCAGGCGCGGCGCTTCGGCTGCCAGTTCGCGTCCGGCGATCGCGCAGGCGGCGCCCAGTCCGACAATGCCCGCCACGTTCTCGGTGCCCGGTCGCCGACCGGCCTCGTGACCGGCGCCGAACATCAGGTTCGGCAGTTCCAGGCCTGTCCGTACGCAGAGCAACCCGATGCCGATCGGCGCATACAGCTTGTGACCGGCCACCGAGAGCAGGTCCACGCCCAGTTCGTCGATGCGTACCGGGATCTTGCCCACTGCCTGCGCGGCATCGGTGTGCACGACGGCGCCGGCGGCGCGCGCCGCGGCGGCAATGGCGGCGACGGGTTGCACCACCCCGGTCTCGTTGTTGGCGAGCATCACCGAGACGAGCGCCGTCCGCGGCCCGACAAGCGCGCCGACCGTGGCCGCGTCGACGCGGCATGCGGCGTCGACCCCGGCAACGCGCGTCACGCACCCTTCACGCTCCATGAAGCGACAGACCTCGGTGACCGCCGGATGCTCGACGGCGGAAATGACGAGCTCACAACGGTCGGTCGCCGCACCCAGCCGCGCCGCGCCGATGATCGCATGGTTGTTGGCCTCGGTGCCGCCGCTGGTGAAAATGATGGACCCGGGGCCGGTGCCCAGCAGCTCGGCTGCCTGGCCGCGGGCCTGGTCGATCGCCGCGCGGGCGCGACGGCCGGGAGCGTGGCTGCTCGAGGGATTGGCGCAGCCTTCACGCAGCCACGGCAGCATGGCCTCGAGCACGCGCGGGTCGAGCGGTGTCGTCGCGTTGTAGTCCAGATAGAGCAGGTGCGGGCGGGTCACGATGATGGCCTCCGGGCTGAAAGACCACCCCCGCCGCTGGGGGTGCCAGGGCGGGGGCGGCTCGACCAGGAAATCCGGGCGAATCGGGCGAGAAGCAGAGCTGTTGTCCTTCAGGCTGTCCTTCATCAAGTCGATTCGGGAGTTGGATTTCCCGGGTCGCACGTCCACGATGATATCGATGGGCTGCAGCCGCTGCCACCGAAATCGGGCGGCGCCGGCGGGCCCGGCGCCATCCTCCGGAATGTCAACCGGTTGCGCGGCGACTGATCAGCACGACAAGGCTGTGCGGAGCCACGTGCACCGTCGCGGCGGCCACCGCCGGCTCGGAGCCCGGCTCGTGGTAGTCCGCAGGCGCGGGTCTGGCCGTGTCGACGGCCAGGCGCCAGTCGGCGTTAACGGGCTCGGCCGGCAAGGCGAAGTCGAGGGCCTGCGGGCTCGCATTGGTCATCACGTGCACCAGCTGAGAGCCCGACGCGTGCTCGAGCGTGAAGGCCAGGGCGCGTGAACGCGGGCTCCAGTCCGGGCGCGCGGTCTCCACGCCGTGCCACGAGATGTCGCCGGGATGGCCGGGACTCGTGGCTGCCCAGTAGCGGTCCTCCTGCAGGATCCGCAGCGACGAGGTGAAGGCAATGAGTCCGCGCGTGAAGCGCAACAGGCCTGCGTCCTGCGCTTCAGGCGACCAGTCGAGGTGGTTGAACGCGTTGTCCTGACACCACGGGTTGTTGTTGCCGAGGCGCGTGTGGCCGAATTCGTCCCCGGCCAGGAGCATGGGCGTGCCGTGTGCCAGCAGCGTGAGTGCGGTGAAATTGCGGACCTGCCTCGCCCGCAGCGCCGCCACGACAGGATCATCCGTCGGCCCTTCACTGCCGCAATTCCAGCTGAGGTTGTCGTCGGTGCCGTCGCGGTTGCCCTCGCCGTTGGCCGTGTTGTGCTTGCGGTCGTAGGACACCAGGTCGCGCAGGCAGAAGCCGTCGTGGCACGTCGCGAAATTGATCGAATGGGAAGGCTTCGCCTCGGCGCCGCGCAGGAGGTCGGGGCTGCCTACCAGCCGCGCCATCAGGCTTTCGATCGTGCCCTCGTCGCCGCGCCAGTACCGGCGCACGTCGTCGCGAAAGCGACCGTTCCAGACGCCGAAACGTCCACCGGGAAAATCACCGACCTGGTAGAGCCCCCCGGTGTCCCAGGCCTCGGCGATGAGCGCCGTGCCTGCCAGCTCGGGGTCGGTGCTGATGGCCCACAGCACGGGCGGTCGTTCCAGCGGGACGCCGTCCTCGCCGCGCGTGTGCGTCGACGCCAGGTCGAAACGGAAGCCGTCGACGTGAAGGTGATTCACCCACCAGCGCAGCGAATCGACGATGAGTCGGCTGGTGACCGGGTGGTTCGCGCTGATCGTATTGCCGCAGCCGGTGAAGTCGGCGTAACGGGCGCGGTCGGCGCCGGCGATGTAGTAGGCCCGGTTGTCGAAGCCCCGCCAGGACAGGATCGGGCCGTCGGGCCCGCCTTCGGCCGTGTGGTTGTAGACCACGTCGATGATGACGCGCACGCCGGCGCGGTGCAGCGCCTTGACCATGTCCCGGAATTCGTCGACCGGCCCGGTCGGCGTGCGGTCGGAACTGTAGGCGGCATGCGGCGCCGACCAGGCGACCGGACTGTAGCCCCACACGTTGGAAAGGCCCGGCGGTCCGTCCTGCGGATCGAACTCGTGGACGGGCATCAGTTCGACGGCAGTGATGCCGAGTGATCGCAGGTAGCCGGCGCGCGCGGCCAGTCCGGCGTAGGTGCCCCGCTGCGCCGCGGGCACGTCGCTGGAGGCATGGGCCGTGAATCCGCGCACGTGCAGCTCGTAGATCACCTCGCGCCCGGCCGGACGCGGCAGGGGAGCGTCGCCCTGCCAGTCGTACAGGGTCGGGTCGACCACCACCGAGCGCAGGGCCCTGGCGGTGTTGTCGCCGGCGGCGGCGGCTGCGCGCCGGTCGTAGCTCAGATGCCCGGTCACGGCCCGGGCACTGGGGTCGAGCAGGAGCTTGTCGCCGTCGAACAGCAGGCCGCGCGCCGGGTCGCGTGGGCCGGTGGCCCGCCAGCCATATGCCTGCCCGTGACCGATCCCGGGTACGGCCACGTGCCAGTAGGGCCCGGTTCGGTTCCGCGTCGGGTCCAGGGCGACCACCAGCGCCGGCGCCGGCGCCGCCGGCTCGGCGAACAGGACGAGTTCCATGGCCGTGGCTTGCGGCGAATAGACGGCGAAATTGACCGCCCCGGCCTCGACCTGCGCCCCAAGGGGGGCCGGACGTCCGGGCAGGCAGTTGCTGGCGGAGGGGATGGGCACTTCGGTTTCGCTCACTCGGGCCGGGGCCGCTGGACGCATCGCGGGCGCCCGGGCGGCTGGTCCTAAACCCCACCGGGCGGTCAACCGATACATCATGCGGTGGGGTTTTGCAACGGAGGGGCGCCGGGATACGGTTGCCCTTGAGAGGTGGATGCGCGCCGCATGATTCCAGAGGCACTCGACACCATGATCCGCGCCGGCTCCGACGCCCTGCAGACGACATGCGGGCTGACGGTGACGCACGCCCATGTGTCGCTGGTGCAGCAGGGCAGTCTCACCTTCCCGGCGCTGGGCGAGCTGCGCATCCGCAACGGCACGCTGCAGAAGGTGAACCTGGGTTGCGACACCGTGCTGGTCGGGCAGCTGGCGGGACGCGTCCTGGGCGGTGGGCCGCAGACGGGCGTGGAGAATCTGGCCGATCGTGTGCTGGCCAACCTGCTGGAGGACATGGAAGGCCGTCGGCCGCGCGGCAACGTGGAGAACCTGGCCGTGACGCCCATCACGCTGCAGACACGCGGCCAGCGCACCTTCGGCGTCCGCCTCGAGACAGACGCCGGCCGGCTGTTCCTGTTGGCGGAGATCCCCTCCAAGATCGAGCTGGAGGACGCGAAGAACAGCGACTACGTAGGCACCATGATCACGACCTACCTTCCGCGCGACTGGATCAAGCGCGAGAAGCTGGATACCGGCGGGGTGATCGACAGCTTCCTGGTCTTCGCACGCAAGGTGGAGGCTGACCTCTACCTCGAGGTCCCGGGCGGCGGCGACGCGGCCGGACTTCGCGGGGCATTCCTGATCGGCAACGGCATGCTGGAGGGGCATCGCGCCCTGAAGGTGTGTGCCGACCTCAAGGATTCCGATCTTGCCGCACCGTCGCGGGGCGACACCGTGCGTGCCACCATGGGGTTGGCCGACCGCTCCTTTTCCTTTGAACTCACCTACCTCGGCGAGGGGGAACACGAACTGTGCGGCGGTGCCTCGCTGCCCTGTGCCTGGTTCGCTGTCCCCGAACTTGTCACCATCGGACAGCGCCGGAGCGCGTTCCGGTTGCCGCTCCTGACGCCGGTCACGGCCGAACTCGAATGCGCCGGGGCGCACTGTTTCCATTCGCCGTGGGGCGATGAGGATCCGGTCGCGCCCCGCATGGTGGCCGGGCGCGTCAAGGACCTGAGCTTTTCCGGCGCGCGCATCGTGATGTCGGTCGCCGAGGACGATCCCGGCCTGGAACCCGGCAACCGCGTGCGCTGCCTGCTGCGCCTGCCGGGGGAAGAGACGCCGGTGGTGGCCAGCGCGCTCATCCGCCGTGTCACGCTCAGCCTGGCCGACCGGAACGAATGGCAGCGCGACGTGGGCCTGGAGTTCCAGGTGACCGGGTCCGAGGATCGCGACGCCGTTGCCCGCATCCGCGAATTCGTGCTCGCACTGGAGCGGTTCCAGCTGTCGCGCCGCGTCGACCTGTCCGGTGCGCGTCCCTGGTAGGATCCCTTCGCTCCTGGTCCCTGTTGCGCGCCGCCGCCGCCCTCCCTGCGCATCGCCGGGCTTGATCCCCCGCCTGTCGGCTCCTATCCTGAGGCCACCGGGCGGGTGGTTCCCCGCCGCCTGATCCATTGCGCCACCCCGGGAAGCCGATGCCCAGCTACCAACGAGCCCTCCTGATCGTCAATCCCGTGGCCGGCCACGCGCGTGGCCTGCGCCTCGGGCAACAACTGCGCGAATCGCTGGAAGCGCGGGGGCTGGTCTGCTCGGTGCGGGTGACCAACGGCCAGGGCGATGCCCGGCGGTGGTCGTCCGCCGCCGCTGCCGACGGCTTCGATCTGATCGCTGCGATCGGCGGTGACGGCACGGTGGGTGAGGTCGTGGCCGGTCAGGCACGCTCGGAAGCCAAGGTCCCGATCGCCATCGTCCCGGTGGGTACGGCCAACGTGGTCTCGCTGGCGCTGGCGCTGCCCTGGCTGCCCGGCATGGCGATCTCGAACATGCTCGAAGGCCGCGTGCTGCCCTTCGATGTCGGCTACCTGCCGCACGAGGACCGCCACTTCTTCCTGATGGCCGCCCTCGGGTTCCCGGCCCGGGTCATCCGCGATTCCCCGCGGCGCCTGAAGAACCTCTTCGGCATCTTCACCTACATGGGCGCGGCCCTGCGCAATGCGCTCAGCCTCGACGAGGTGAGCATCTTCATCGAGGACGACACCGGCGTTTCCCGCGAGTTCGAGGGCAACACCATCCTGTTGTCGAACGTCGGCAAGATCGGCGACATCAACCTGAAGGTGACGCCCGATACCAGCGCGCACGACGGGCGCTTCGACGTCAGCGTGATCTCGAGCCGCTCGCTGTGGGACCTGCTGGCGGTGCTTTTCCGGATGCTGACCTGGCGCTACCGGCCGACGCAGCGGCTGCACCATTTCCAGTCGAAGCGGGTGGTGATCACGACCGAGCCGCCGGTGGCGGTGCAGATCGACGGCGAGGACCTCGGTCACACGCCGCTGACGGCGGAAGTGATCCCCGGCGGCGTGCACCTGGTCGTGGGGGGGCGCTACCGCGAGAATCCCGACGGCGGCGGTTTCCTCAAGGAATTCCACGTGCCGTGGACGGCCCCGCGTCCGGCCCGGCGGTGGCTGCCGAAGGGCCGCTAGGCGCGCGCCGGGGTGCCGGTGCCATGGAGCCGCAACCCCGCCAGTTGGTCGATGAGCCGGCTGGCCGCGGCCGGCTGGCCGTTTGATCCCCCCTGGCCGATCCACCAGTGCAGGACCAGCATCAGGCTCCCGACCAGGGCCCGGGCGGCGATCTCCTCGTCAACCTCGCTGCGGACCCAGCCCCGCCCGCGATCTTCCGCCAGCCCTGCCGCCTGCGACGCCACCAGGAACGCCAGGGTGTCGGCACCTGCCGGTGTGCCCAGGTTCGCAGGATCGAACAGGACAGACGCCAGGTCCCGGTGCTCGTCGGCGAAGCGGACCAGTCCCTCGGTGCGCTGGCGGACGTCCTGGGCCGCGGTGCGGGCCGTGCGGGTCGAGGCCGCGCCGGCCAGGCAGGACTTCAGCTCGCCGAGGGCCTCGGCCAGGACGGCCTGGAGCAGCGTGTCCTTGTCGGCGAAATGGAGGTAGACGGTGCCGGCGGCGATGCCCGCCTCGCGGGCGACCATCTGTATTGTGGTCGTACTACTACCATGAAGTGCGAAACAGGCGGCGGCGGCGTCGAGCAGGCGGCGTCTGGTGGTGGCCTGGCTCCGCTGCCGTGCCTGACCTCCGGATGGCTGGTTTCCTGCCATGAGGCACCTCGATGGATGAATGTGTGTTCAGTGATTGAGTCTATCATCATTGACTGAAGACAACAACAGAATGCTCGCCCGCCCGCCCGGCCGCTTGCCCGGCCGCTTGCCGGGGCGGCCCCGGGTCCGTACCGTCAGGTGCCGGCCGTTCCGCCGTGGGTGCAACAGAATGACGGGGAGTCCTGGATGACGCAGCGCTCCGGCGCTGCGGCCGCGGACCCACCTCAAGCCATCGCACCAAGAGTACGGACCAGGTCGACCAGGGGGAGGCTGCGGCTTCCCCCTGTTCCGTGTGTCAGCGTCCGTCGCGGCCGGGCTTGCGCTCGTGCTTGAAGAGGAAGGAAAATCCCGCCTGATCGGCTTCGTCGGCCGAGAGACTGCGGGTCCACGGTGCCGGGGCGGCGGCGGGTTCGGCGGCGGGCTTCGGCGTTGTCGGAGGCGTGTCGGTCTTCTGGGGCGCCTGGATCGTCGAGGTTGTCGGGGACGTCGCTGCCGCTGCGGGAGAAACCGCGGGCGCCTGGGCGGGGGCCGAAGGTTCGTCGGCACGGGCAGCGGCACCATGGTCGACGGTGGCGGCCGGCATCTCGGCGGCGAACGACGGGAACGACGCCGGCAGCGGGGCGTCCTCGGCGGCGGGCGCTTCGACGGCGGGGGCTTCGACGACGGGCACTTGCCGGCCGGAGCCGGCGCGTACGCCGGTCCGCCAGCACTGCTCGAGGTAATCGGCCCAGACCCGGGCCAGCACGCTGCCGCTGCTCCACCAGCCGCACGGCCCCTCGGAGGCCGTTCCTGATTGTGGTAGCAAAGCTACAAGCCAGCTCTGGTCGTCGCAGGCCACCAGCAGCCAGTCCTCGTTCTGGTCCTGGCCCAGCCGGCCGGCCGTCGGCAGGGCCGAAATCTCCACGACGGACGACGAAAACGCCTGCGGACTGACGACGCGGACACGGCAGCCGGGTGTTTCGGCGACCCGTTCGAGGTCGAGGCCCAGTTCCCGCACCATTTCGGGTGATCCGGCTACCAGCAGGTCGCGCCGGCAGGCAGCGAACAGGGCGCGGGCCCTGGTCGCGGTCTGCTCGCGGCCGGTCAGCGCCTGGGCAACCCCGTCGGCGCTCTGGCCGCCGAAATCCTCGAGCAGGGAGACGGCCTCGGCGCCGCGCCGACGCATGCGGCCCAGCAGGTGGTCGGTGAATTCCTCGGGCGGCACGGCGACGAACAGGCGTGGTTTTTCCTGCACCACACGGATGGCCTGCAGGTGGGCCAGGGCGTTGACGATCTTGCCCACGTTGGCCGGGTCGCGCCCCATTTCCTGCGCCACGCGGTAGCTGCTGAGCGTTCCGGCCCCGCCGGCGCCGAGCTGCAGGCACGCGAGGTAGACTTCCGACTCGGCGCGGGACAGGCCGAGGTCGCGAAGGACCTGGATCTGGCGGCTGGCGTGGCTCTCACTGCTCATCGGGACGCCTCCGAAAGGCTGGCCGGGACTCCGGCAGAGGTCATGGGACCGTTGTTGTGGTGGCAGTACCACATCGATCTTGCAAGACGTGGGCCGGAAGGTCAAGCGCGGACCGTCCGGGTCCCCGGGGAGGGCTGGCGCCGCCGGCCACACGGCGGCTGGCGGGCAATTGGCGGCTCCGGGCGCTCTCCGGGGCATGGGGCCCTTCGGGGCGGCCGGGTGGCGCCCGGCTGTCGCCACGTCGAGACTGTCGCAAAAGCCCTGCGGCGATTATGGTTGTCCGTCACCCAACCACCACCATGCCACCCCGAGGCCTGCATGCAGATCCGTAATGTTGCGATCATCGCCCACGTCGACCACGGCAAGACGACCCTGGTGGACCAGATTCTCCGCCAGTGCCATGTGTTCCGCGACAACCAGGTCGTGCGCGAATGCGTGATGGACAGCGGCGACCTCGAGCGCGAGCGCGGGATCACGATCACGTCGAAGAATTTCGCGGTGATGTACGGGGACACGCGCATCAACCTCATCGACACGCCGGGCCACGCCGACTTCGGTGGTGAAGTGGAGCGCGTGCTGAAGATGGCCGACGGCGTGCTGCTGCTGGTCGACGCCTTCGAGGGGCCGATGCCGCAGACGCGCTTCGTACTGCAGAAGGCGCTGCAGCTGAACCTCAAGCCGGTTGTCGTCATCAACAAGGTCGATCGCCTGAACGCGCGGCCGCAGGAAGTGCTCGACGAGATCTTCAACCTCTTCATCGAGCTGCAGGCGACGGATGAACAGCTGGATTTCCGCGGGGTCTATGCCGCCGGGCGCGATGGCTGGGCCATCGGCGAACTGGAGGACGAGCGCACGGACCTCAAGCCGCTGCTCGACATGATCGTCAAGCACGTGCCGGCGCCGCCGCACCTGGAAGGGCCGGTCCAGATGCTGATCGCGGCGATGGACCACAGCGACTACGTGGGTCGCATCGGTATCGGGCGCGTGGTGCGCGGCACGCTGCAGGCGCGCAAGCCCGTGGTGCTGATCAAGCGGGACGGCACCGAGGTGAAGACGACCGCGAAGCAGCTCTATGTGTTCGAGAACCTCGGTCGCGCCGAGGCCGAAGAGGTCATCTGCGGGGACATCTGCGCCGTGGTCGGCCTGGATAACGTCGACATCGGCGACACCCTGGCCGATCCCGCCTGCCCGGAGCCCCTGCCGATCATCGCGATCGACGATCCTACGCTGTCGATGGTCTTCCGCGCCAACGACAGCCCCGGCTTCGGCCAGGAGGCCCGCTTCAGCACCAGCCGGCAGCTGCGGGAGCGCCTGCTGCGGGCCCAGGAGCGCGATGTGGCGCTGAAGGTCGAGGACTTCCAGGAGGGCTTCAAGGTCTCCGGTCGCGGCGTGCTGCACTTCTCGATCCTGATGGAGCAGATGCGGCGCGAGGGCTTCGAGTTCATCGTCGGCCAGCCGCAGGTCATCTACAAGGAGATCGGCGGGCGCAAGTCCGAGCCGGTCGAGGTGCTGACCGTCGACGTGCCGAGCGAACTGGCGGGCACCGTCATCGAATACGCGGCTTCGCGCAAGGGCGAGATGGTCCGCATGGACGTGCGCGAGGGGCGCACCCACCTGGACTTCCACATCCCGAGTCGCGGCCTGATCGGGTTCCGCAGCCGGATGCTGCGGGCGACCGCCGGCGAGATCGTCATGCACCACCGCTTCCACCAGTACGAGTACTTCAAGGGCTCGATTCCCGAGCGCACCTCCGGCAGCATCATCTCGATGCACGGCGGCAAGGCCGTGGCGTTCGCGCTCGATGCGCTGCAGGACCGCGGGATCTTCTTCGTCGAGGCGGGCGACACGCTCTACACGGGCCAGATCATCGGCGAGACGCCGCGCGACGAGGACATCATGGTCAACGCGCAGAAGGCGAAGCAACTGTCGAACATGCGGGCCTCGGGCAGCGACCGGAAGATGAAGATCGCCCCGCCGCTGAAGATGAGCCTCGAGGAAGCGCTCGAGTACCTCAATCACGACGAGTACGTCGAAGTGACGCCCAAGTCGATCCGGCTGCGCAAGGCGCTGCTGGACGAGAACGACCGCAAACAGGCGGCCAAGCGGGCGAAGCTTTCCGGTCCGGAGAGCTGAACGGGATGGCCGGCGCCGCCGCTGCACCGTGCGGCGGCGCCCGGCGCGTCGAGGTGCCGCGATGCGCGTCGAACTGCAGGCTCCCGACTGGGCCACCCACCTGCTGAGCGATTTCACCGACTGGCAGCGCGCGCCGCTGGCGGTGGCCGGGTTGCGTCCGTTCGACCTCCCGGAAGATGCCTATTTCGAGTACGCCTGGCAGGATGCCGCCGGCCAGCGCCGTGAAGACCCCGCGAACACCAGCCCCCGCCTGAACCCCTGGTGGCCCTACGCCTGCCATGTGGCCGGGCCCGGTTTCGCGGTCGAGAGCGACTTCGCGGCGACGGCCGGCACGGCGCCGCGCGGCCGCACGCTGCGCCTGCAGGTGGAATCGGCGCTCCTGGGCCAGTCGCGCCCGGCCCTGGTCTACACTCCGGCGGGATTTGCCGACCACGCGTTGCCGCTGCTGCTGTTCCAGGACGGCAAGGCCTACTACGGCTGGGGCCGCGTGCCGCAGGTGCTCGACCGCCTGCTCGAGCGCGGGGAGATCGGCCCGGCGCACTGCGTGTTCGTGCCGCCGCGCGAGCGGACAGCCGAGTATTTCTTCAACGAGCGGTATCGCGCCTTCCTGACCGGCGAACTGTTGCCCGCTGTCGCCGCCCGGGTCGGGCTGGACGGCCGCCAGATGGCCTGGGGGGCCAGCCTCGGCGGGTTGCTCAGCGCGCAGCTCGCCTGGGAGTCGGCCGGCGGGTTCGAGGCGGTCATCGCCCAGTCCGGGGCGTTCCTGTTTTCACCGGACATGGTCCGGGGGAATCCGTTCGCGGGGCGCGAAGCCTTCCATGATATTGTAGTAAATTCACCACCACAAAACGTGCGCTGGCGCCTCGAATGCGGCGCCTTCGAGTGGCTGTTGCCGAGCCACCGGCGCCTGGCCGCCGCCCTGGCGGCCACCGGGCACACCGTCGAGGCGGTGGAGAGGGCCGCCGGGCACAACTGGGTGAACTGGGGGCAGGGCATCGCGGCCGGGCTGCGCTTCGCGCTGGGGGTGTCCCGCGACGGCGCACCGGGCGGCGAACAGGCCGCGAACGGGTCTTGATTCCCCGCACGGGAGCGACGATCCTTGATCCGATGCCCGCGAGGGAGCGGGCCCTCACCTTTTCATCGAACGACGGAGGGAATTCGGCCATGCGTATCCTCATTTCGCTGCTGACCGCGATCCTGGTCACGGCTGCGGGCGTTGCCCTGGCCGGCGACGGCGGCAAGACCTACGGCAAGGGTGTGGCGGGTGCCGACACGGTGCGCGTCAGTGACCTGCTGGCCCATCCCGATGCCTGGGTGGGCAAGACCATCCGCGTGCAGGGCAAGGCCGTGGGCGTCTGCGAGCATCGCGGCTGCTGGATCAACCTGGCCTCGGACGTCGAGGGCCAGACGGTGCGCGTGAAGGTGAAGGACGGCGAGATCGTGTTCCCGCCCGAGATCCTGGGCGACACGGTGATTGCCGAGGGCGTGTGGACGGCGAACCAGCTCGACATGGAGACCACGAAGAAGGTCTGCGAGGCCAACGCCAAGAAGGAAGGCCGCGAGTTCAAGGCTGACGAGGTCACAGCGTGCATGACGCTGTACCAGCTCAGCGGCACCGGCGCCGTCGCCGCGAAGAACTGACCGGCCGATGCGGGACTTCCGCAAGGTCTGCTGGACCCTGCATCGCGAGATCGGGTTCCTGGTGGTGGGCCTGACCATCGTCTACGGCGTCAGCGGCATCGCGCTGAACCATGCCCACCACTGGGACGCGAACTACGCCCGCGTGGCCGAGCCGGTGAAGATCGTGCCGCCAGGCGCCGGCCCGACCGCCGAGGTCGAGCCACTGGTGCTGGAGCGGCTGGGGGTGCCGCGCGAGCAGGTGAAGACCACCTGGCGCGCGTCGCCGGAAGTGCTCCAGATCTTCCTGGAAAACGGTGGCTACGAGGTGAACCTGGTGACGGGCGAGGGCGTGCGCCGCGGCGTGCGGCCGCGCCCGTTCCTGTTCGACCTCAACTTCATGCACCTGAACAATGGCAAGGCGCCGTGGACCGGCATCGCCGACATCTATGCCGGCCTGCTGATCGTGCTGGCCCTGACCGGGCCGTTCCTCGTGCGCGGGCGCAAGGGGCTGGCTGGTCGCGGCGGGGTGCTGATGGGCATCGGGATCGCGTTGCCGCTCGCCTACGCCGTGGCGATGCGACTGGCCCGCTAGCCCGCTTCCCGGCCGGCAGGACATGACGAAGGGCCCCGAACGCGATGCGGACGGGGCCCTTGTCGTTGCTGCATCACCGTGTCCCCGGACCGGCTCCGGTTCAGGCGTCGGCGTAGGGCATCGGCGGTGCGTAGCCGAGCAGCCGGGCATAGACCGAGAGCGCGCCGCGGTGGTGCGCCATGTGCTCGGCCATCGCGCCGACGATGGCGATGCGCGGCAGGCCGCCCATCACCGGACCGGCCGCGATCGGGGCTGCCATGTCGGCATCGCTGCGGGCGGCCAGGTCGGCCGCGGCTGCATCGACGGAGCGGGCCAGCCAGGCGAAGGCTTCCGGCAGCGACTCCACGCGCCGTACGGCGGCCTGGTGCGCGGCGAAGTCCAGGTCGAAGCCGGCGGGCCGGAAGGCACCCTCGACGAACCAGTCTATGGTCTGCGCCACGTGGGCCACATGCTGGGCAACCGAGAACTGGCCCGGCGTGGGTGCGTAGCGGGCGTCCTCTTCGCGGAACACGCTGCAGGTGCGGCTGAAGAACTGCAGTGACTGCTTGAGCACCATGACTTGAGCGTTGGCGGACATCGCGACTCCTTCCCGGTGGCCGAAACCGGTGGCGACCATGGCTGCGAAAACCCTGCGGGGGGCGCCTCCGGAAAGCGGAGTCTATTCCGGACCAGGGCGCGTGTCACGCCCGAATTGTGCGCAACCGGGCCGGTGACCGTTCCACCTGCGACGGGGCAGGGCGTGTTCCTTGACGGGCCACAGGCCGCCCTCTAGCTTTGCCCGCGAGCCGGATGCGCCGCGTCGAAAACGTCGGCGGCGCGATCTTCCCCGGCCCTGACCTGTTTCCTCGCGGGCTTCCTTCCAAGCGGTGACTCTCGTGGGCGTGACCATCGGCATCCGTCGCGAAGACAAGAACAAATGGGAGCGCCGCGTTCCCCTGATCCCCGGTGACATCGAGACCCTGCGCGCGCGCCACGACCTGGCTTTCGTCGTGCAGCCGTCGCCCATCCGGGTCTACGGCGATGAAGAGTATGTGGCCGCCGGCGCCGAGGTGGGCGAGGACCTGACGCGTGCGGGGATCGTCGTCGCGGTCAAGGAAGTGCCGCTCGACCTGCTGCAGGCACGCACGGCGTACCTTTTCTTCTCGCACACGGTGAAGGGGCAGCGCTACAACATGCCCCTGTTGCAGCGGATCCTCGACGTCGGCGCCACGCTCATCGACTACGAGCGCATCGTGAACGAGCAGAACCGGCGCCTCATCTTCTTCAGCCTCCATGCCGGCTATGCGGGCATGGTCGAAACGCTGGCCGCGCTGGGCCGCCGCCTCGCCGCGCAGGGCCGCCCGACGCCGCTGCAGGAGATCCGCCCCGCGCACTCCTACGAGAACCTCGACTCGACGAAGGCGCACCTGGGCGCCATCGGCGCGCGCCTGGCCGCCGAAGACGACGGCGCGCCGATCATCATCGGCATGGCCGGGTACGGCAACGTGGCGGCCGGTTGTCGCGAGATGCTGGCCTGCCTGCCGATCCGCGAGATCCGCGTCGAGGAACTGCCGGCCGCCGCCGCGGCGGATCGCGCGACCATGGGACCGCTGGTCCTGGTGACGTTCCGCGAGGAGCACATGGTCGAGCCGCGCTCGGCCGAAGCGCATTTCGTGCTGCAGGACTACTACCAGCGCCCGGAAAACTACCGTGGTGTCTTCGAGCGCCACCTGCCGCACCTGGATGTGCTCGTCAATTCCATCTACTGGGACACGCCGTACCCCCGCCTGCTGACGCGCAAGTGGGCCCGCGCGAACTGGGGTCCCGGCAAGCAACCGCGCCTGCAGGTGGTCGGCGACATCAGTTGCGACCTCGAGGGCGCCATCGAGTTGACGACGCGCCCGACCATGCCCGACGAACCCTGCTACGTGGCCGTCCCCGACAGCGGCGAAATTCTGCCCGGTGTGGAGGGTCCCGGACCGGCGATCATGGCCGTGGACAACCTTCCCTGCGAGGTGCCGCGCGAGTCGTCGGAGTACTTCAGTCGCGTGCTCAGCGAGATGATCCCGGCCCTGGCCCGCGCCGATTTCCGGGTGGGGTTCGAGAGCCTGTTGCTGCCGCCGCACCTGAAGAAGGCCGTGATCGCGCACCGGGGTGCGCTGGCCCCGGATTACCGTTACCTGCAGGAATACCTGGACCGCAGCCGGCGCTGAGCCGCGGCGGCGCCGCCCGGCCACGGGCCCGGCGGTGCGGAAAGGTCGTGAGCGATGGCGAAGATCCTCGTCCTGGGCGCCGGCATGGTGGCCGGCCCGCTGGTGCGCTACCTGCTGGAGGCCGGCGCGCGCGTCACTGTCACCAGCCTCGAGGCAGCTGAAGCCGAGCGCCTGGTCGGCGGCCATCAGGCGGGCGAGGCGCGCGCCTTCGACCTGGCCGACGATGCGGGGCTGTCGGCGCTCGTGGGCGCACACGACCTCGTGGTGAGCCTGGTGCCGTACGCCTTCCACCCGAAGGTGGCCGGGCATTGCCTGCGTCACGGCCGGCACCTGGTCACGGCGTCCTATGTGGCGCCCGCGATGCAGGAGCTGGACGGCGCCGCGCGCGCGCAGGGACTGACCTTCCTGAACGAACTGGGCCTGGACCCGGGCATCGACCACATGTCGGCCATGCGGGTTATCCACGCGGTCGCCGCCGAGGGCGGCCATCTCGGATCGTTCCGCTCCTATTGCGGCGGCCTGCCCGCGCCCGACGCCAACGACAATCCGCTGGGCTACAAGTTCTCGTGGGCGCCGCGCGGCGTCCTGATGGCCTGCCGCAATGCGGCCCGCTACCGCCGCGAGGGCCGCGACGTGGCCGTGCCGCCGGACCGCCTGTTCCGCGACATGCACCTGCTGCACGTGTCCGGCGCCGGCGACTTCGAGGCCTATCCCAACCGCGACTCGCTGGTGTACCGCGAGGCCTACGGCTTGCCGGCCGATATCGAGACGCTGTTCCGCGGCACGCTGCGCAATATCGGCTGGTGCGACACGCTGCACGCGTTCGGCCGGCTCGGCCTGCTCGACGACCAGCCGCGCGATGGCGGGACCACCCGTGGCGCCTATGTGCGATCGCTGCTGGGCGCTGCGGCGGGCGCCGACGTCCGCGCGGCGGCGACGGCGAAGCTCGGCCAGGCCGACGGGTGCCTGCCGGCGGCGAACCTGGCCTGGCTCGGGCTGGGCGACGAGACGCCGCTGCCGGCCGGTCCGCGTTCGCCGCTGGACGTGCTCGGGGACGCGATGCTCGAGAAGCTCTGCTACCGCCCGGGCGAGCGCGACATGGTGGTCATGTTCCACGAGTTCCTCTGGAAGACCGCGGCCGGCGCCGGCCGTCGCACCACGTCGCGCCTGGTGGCCTGCGGGGAGCGGGACGGCGACTCGGCGATGGCGCGAACGGTTTCGCTGCCGGCGGCGGTCGCCGCGCGCCTGGTGCTCGAAGGGAGCATCAGCGTACGGGGCGTGCTGCGTCCGGTGGTGCCGGAAATCTACGACCCGGTGCTCCACGAGCTGGAGTCGCTGGGGATCGAATGCCTGGAAGAGACGGAAGACTGCTGAACCGCTGACGGCCGCGTGCTGCGGCCGTGCTCCAACGAGGGGGAATCTGGACATGGCCAAGACGGAACCGACCCTGAACAAGAACCGCATCTTCAAGGCCCTCGGCCTCTCGGCGCGCATGAAGGGCGCCAACTGCGGCGGCGAGTGGTTCGCCGGCAGCGGCGACTTCCTGGTGTCGCAGAACCCGACCACGGGCGAAGTGCTGTCGCGCATCGAGCAGGCCGACCCGGCCGACTACGAGCGCGTCATGAAGGCTGCCAGGGAAGCGTTCGTCACCTGGCGCATGCTGCCGGCTCCCCGTCGCGGCGAGATCATCCGTCAGTTCGGCGATGCGCTGCGCGCGAAGAAGGACATGCTCGGCGCGCTGGTCAGCCTGGAAATGGGCAAGATCCTGACCGAGGGTCACGGCGAAGTGCAGGAGATGATCGACATCTGCGACTACGCGGTGGGGCTGAGCCGCACGCTGAGCGGCCCCACGCTGCAGAGCGAGCGCCCGCGCCACCGCATGATGGAACAATGGCATCCCCTGGGCGTGGTCGGCGTGATCAGCGCCTTCAACTTCCCGGTGGCGGTGTGGGCCTGGAACTCGGCCCTGGCCTGGGTCTGCGGCGACAGCGTGCTGTGGAAGCCCTCGAGCAAGACCCCGCTGTGCGCGATCGCCTGCCAGAACATCGCGAACGAGGTGTTCCAGGCCAACGGCCTGCCGGCGGGACTGACCTGCGTCGTGATCGGCAAGGGATCGACCGTGGGCGAGATCATGATCAAGGACCACGACCTGCCGCTGATCAGCTTCACGGGCTCGACGAAGATGGGGCGGCGCATCGGCGGGATCATCGGCGAGCGCCTCGGCCGCAGCATCCTCGAGCTGGGCGGCAACAACGCCATCATCATCTCCGAGAAGGCCGACCTGACCTGCGCACTGGCCAGTGCGTTCTTCGGCGCCGTGGGCACCGCCGGGCAGCGCTGCACCAGCACGCGCCGGCTGATCATCCAGGAGAAGGTGTACGACGCCTTCCTGCAGAAGCTGATCGCCAACTACAAGCGCGTGCGCATCGGCGATCCGCTCGATCCGGCGACCCTGATGGGGCCGATGATCGACGAAGGCGCGGTTGCCGACTTCGAGAAGGCGATCGAGGCCGCGAAGAAGCAGGGCGGGAAGGTCCTCTACGGCGGAAAGGTGCTCAAGCCGTTCGGCGTGCCGACCTTCGTGCAGCCGACGATCATCGAGCTGAAGAACGAGGCCGAGATCGTGCAGACCGAGACCTTCGCGCCGATCGTCTACGTGATGAAGTACCGCAAGCTGACCGACGCCATTGCCATGCACAACGGCGTGCCGCAGGGCCTCAGCAGCTCGATCTACACCGACAGCCTGGCCGAGGCGGAGAGGTTCCTCAGCGCCGAGGGCAGCGACTGCGGCATCGCGAACGTGAACATCGGCACCAGCGGCGCCGAGATCGGCGGCGCCTTCGGCGGCGAGAAGGAGACCGGCGGCGGGCGCGAGAGCGGTTCGGACTGCTGGAAGACCTACATGCGGCGGCAGACCAACACGATCAACTGGGGCGGCGAGATCCACCTGGCCCAGGGCGTGGAGTTCCACCCCTAGGAGGGTGGGAAGGTCTCCAGCGACACGGCGGGCCCGGGAGGCTGCTTCCCGGGCCCGCCGCTTTTCAGGGTGCCGGCGGAAGCCGGTTGGCGGGGGAGGCCTTGATCGGGTAGGGTATGCGCCATGCGAACCGAACCGAAAAGCAGCGCCGGGGGTCCCGCGCACGAATTCCGGGGCTTCGGGCACCTGATGCCCTACCGCGTCCAGGAGATCCTCCTGGTCGCGTCGCAGTATGACGCCTATACGCTCGAAGAGGGCGGGCGGCTCACCGAACTGCTGCTGAGCGAGTACCGCGAGCTGAACCTCAGCTACCCGCCCCACGTGGCCCGCGCGGCCAGCGGCGACGAGGCCGTCAAGCTGCTCGAGGCCCACCGCTACGACCTCGTGGTGACGATGACCCGCCTGGGCGACATGTCGGCTGCCGAACTGGCCCGCCGCATCCGCAGCCGGACGGCGGAGGTACCCATCTACACGCTGGCGTTCAGCCCGCGCGAGCTGCAGCACCTGCAGGAGTCGGACAGCCAGGGCTGCATCGACCGCTATTTCCTGTGGAACGGCGATGTGCGCCTGCTGCTGGCGATCGTCAAGTGCTGCGAGGACGAGCGGAATGTGGCCCACGACACGCGGTACGGTGACGTGCGGTGCATCCTGCTCGTGGAGGACTCGGTCCGCTTCTATTCATCGTACCTGCCCCTCCTGTACAACGAGGTGCTGGAACAGACGCAGTCGCTGATGGCCGAGGGCATCAACCTCAGCCACCGGCTGCTTCGGCTGCGGGCGCGGCCCAAGATCCTGCTCGCGTGCACGTTCGAGGAGGCCTGGGAGCTCTACTCCAGCTACAAGGACTCGCTGCTGGGGCGTGATCGTCGACGGTCGCTTTCCCTGGCAGGGCGTGGCCCGCGACGACGCGGGGGTGGAGTTCATCCGCCGGGTCAAGTACGTGGATCCCCACACGCCGGCGGTGCTGCAGTCGACCAACGGCGACCTGGCTGAGGTTGCCCACCAGGTGGGGGCCGGGTTCATCCGCAAGCGGTCGCGCACGCTGCTGCAGGAGCTGCGGCGCTTCATGCTCGACAACTTCGGGTTCGGCGAGTTCGTGTTCCGCCTGCCGGACGGGACCGAGGTCGGCCGCGCCGCCGACCTCAAGACCATGGTCTGGCAGCTGCGGACCGTGCCGGCGGCCTCGGTGCAGCACCATGCGTCGCACGACCATTTCTCGAACTGGCTGCGGGCGCGCACCGAGTTCCAGCTGGCGGCGGCCATCCGGCCTCGCAAGGTGACCGAGTTCGACCACGTGGAGGAGCTGCGCGAGTTCCTCGTGCAGACGATTACGCGCTTCCGCAGCGAGAGCCAGCGCGGCGTGGTGGCTGATTTCTCGCGCCGGCATTTCGACACCCTCAGCGCCTTCGTGCGCATCGGCGGCGGTTCGCTCGGCGGCAAGGGCCGGGGACTGGCGTTCGTCAATTCGATCCTGCACGGGTACGGCATCCATGACCGGTTCCCCGGCACCATCATCCGCGTGCCGACCACCGCCGTCATCGGCACCGACGTCTTCGACGCGTTCTTCGACCAGGGGAAGCTGCGCGACGACGTGCTTTCGGACTGGGACGATGCGCAGATCATCGAGGCCTGCCTGGCGCACAAGCTGCCGTCGGAGATCTACGGCGACCTGGAGGCCTTTCTCGACCAGGTGCGCTACCCGCTGGCCGTGCGCTCGAGTTCGCTTCTGGAGGACAGCCAGTTCCAGCCGTTTGCCGGAGTCTATGCCACCTACATGCTGGCCAACAACCACCCCGACCTGAAGGTGCGCCTGGACCAGCTCTGCGACGCCATCAAGCTGGTCTACGCCTCGACCTATACGCGCGCGGCCAAGAGCTATGTCGACGCCACGGCCAACCGGATCGAGGAAGAGAAGATGGCGGTGATCGTGCAGCAGGTGGTGGGACGCCGGCACGACCACTACGACTACCCGCACTTCTCGGGCGTGGGGCTCTCGGCCAACTATTACCCTGCCGGCGACCTGAAGCCCGAGGACGGTGTGGTGACCGTGGCGCTGGGCCTGGGGCGCACCGTCGTCGGCGGCGGCAACGCCCTGCGTTTCTGCCCGGCGCGGCCGCTGGCGCTGCCGCAGTTCGGCACCCTGAACGACTGGTTGCGCGAGAGCCAGCGCGAGTTCTTCGCCGTGGATGTCAGCCGCCCCGAGCAGTACCCCGGGCCCCGCGACGATTTCAACCTGGCGCTGCTGGACCTGGCGACGGCCGAGGAGCACGGCACGCTGGCGCCCGTGGGCTCGGTGCATGTGCCGGCCGAGAACATGATCTACGACGGACTGGACCGCGAGGGCGATCGCCTGGTGTCGTTCGCCGGCGTGCTCAAGGCCAAGACCTTTCCGCTGGCCGAGATCATGACCCTGCTCCTGGACCTCGGCCGGCGCACGATGAGCGCGGAGGTCGAGATCGAGTTCGCGGTGGTCCTGGGCGACGGGCAGGACGTGCCGCACCAGTTCGGATTCCTGCAGATCCGCCCGCTGGCGGCCGGCCTGGAAGCGCCTGCGGTGCCGCCGGCCCTGCTGGCGGCGCCGGATGCGCTGGTCGCCACGACCACCGCTCTTGGCAACGGCCGTTCGGCCGACATCCGCGACATCCTCTACGTGCCGCGGGCCGGGTTCGACCGCGCCCACACCCTGGAGGTGGCCGGCGAGATCGCGGGGTTCAACCGGCAACTGGTGGCGGAGGGACGCCCGTACCTGCTGGTGGGACCGGGGCGCTGGGGCTCGTCGGACCGCTGGCTCGGGATCCCGGTGCGCTGGGACGAGATCTCCGGGGCGCGCGTGATCGTCGAGGCCGGACTCGACGGGTTCATGGTGACGCCCAGCCAGGGCTCGCACTTCTTCCAGAACCTGACCTGCTTCCAGGTGGGGTACCTGACCGTGGCCGAGGGCGCCGGCGGCGGGCGCCTGGACTGGGACTGGCTGGACGGGCAGCCGGCGGCCGGACAGGGGCGCTACACCCGGCACCTGCGCCTGGCCGCGCCGCTGACGGTGTTGATCGACGGGCGCTCGCGCCGGGGTATCGTGCTGCGCCCGGATGCCGGGGAGGGCGGGGGCGGGCCCGGGGAATCAGGACCGGGATGGACGCCCGAAGGCGCCTGATTCTCCTTGCTTGCGCCGCCGCCGACCGCGATTTTTCCGGCATTACGGCACAGGGCGCGGCCTGATGCGCCCAGGCTTCAACACGGGGTGACTAGGATGGCTCACGACGCTTCGTTCAACCCATTCCAGATGGCCCGCGCCCAGTTCGACAAGAGCGCCGACCTCATCGGTCTCGACCAGGGCACTCGCGACCTGCTGCGCAGCCCGTTGCGCGAATTCCACTTCAGCATCCCCGTCCGCATGGACGACGGCACCGTCAAGGTGTTCGAGGGTTTCCGCGTCCAGCACAGCGACGCGCGCGGCCCGGCCAAGGGCGGCATCCGCTTCCACCCGCAGGAGACCGTCGACACGGTGCGGGCGCTCGCGATGTGGATGACATGGAAGTGCGCCGTGGCGGACATTCCGCTGGGCGGCGGCAAGGGCGGCGTCATCTGCGATCCGCACAACCTGAGCGCGCGTGAGCAGGAAGCGATCTGCCGCGGCTGGGTGCGGCAGATGAACAAGAACGTCGGCCCCGTGGAAGACGTTCCGGCCCCCGACGTGATGACCAACCCGCAGCACATGCTGTGGATGCTCGACGAGTTCGAGACCATCCGCGGCGGGCGCTATCCCGGCATGATCACCGGCAAGCCGGTGGGCATGGGCGGCTCCCTGGGCCGCACCGAGGCGACCGGCTACGGCTGCGTCTACTGCCTGCGTGAAGCGCTCACCGAGATGAAGGTCGACGTCAAGAGCACGACCGCCAGCGTCCAGGGCTTCGGCAACGTGGCGCAGTACGCGATCGAGCTGTACACCCGCATGGGCGGCAAGGTCGTCTGCGTGTCGAGCTGGAACCAGGCCGAGCAGAGTCGGTCTCGTACCAAGGCTGCCGGTGTCGACCTCGCGCAGCTGCAGGCGATCACCGACCGCTTCGGCGGCATCGATCCGGCCAAGGCCCGCGAGCTCGGCTACGAGATCCTGCCGGGCGAGGCCTGGCTGGATCGCGAAGTGGACATCCTGATCCCGGCCGCGATCGAGAACCAGATCACCGGTGCCAACGTCGAGAAGATCAACAAGCGCGTGAAGCTGGTCGTCGAGGGCGCGAACGGGCCGACGACGCCCGAGGCCGACGCGGTGCTGTCGAAGCGCGGCATCTTCGTGATTCCCGACTTCCTGGCCAACGCCGGCGGCGTGACCTGCAGCTACTTCGAGCAGGTCCAGTGCAACATGAACTACTTCTGGGACCGCGATGACGTGCTGAACAAGCTGGACGCCAAGATGACCGCGGCGTACCACTCGGTCAGCGACCTCGCACGCAAGCAGAAGCTGTACATGCGCGATGCCGCCTATGTGGTGGCCGTGAACCGGGTGGCGGCGGCCTGCCGCAGCCGCGGCTGGGTCTAGCATGGACAAGGCGCGCGGCGGGCAGCCTGATGACTCCCGCCGCGCGTTCGCGGCCGTGCCGTGGCGCGAACTGCTGGAAGTGATCCGCCAGGGTCGCGGCCGGCAGTTCGTTCGCGTTTCCAGGAAGATGCTCAACCACCTCTGCTCGATCGGCCTGAGCGAGGCGCAGGTCATGCTGGCCGAGGTGGATGCCGGCCCGGCCGGCCCGGCCCGGCGCGAGGGGCGCCCCGCCGGAAGCGGGCAACACGGCCTGAGCAAGAAGCCGGGGGCACGCGTGCCCCTTGAGCATTCCCCGCTGATGACCGGTGCGCCGTTCGAACTGGCGGCACGGTACATCCCGGACGAGGAGATCTCCGAGCGGCTGCAGCGCTGGCTCAAGGAGGACGAAGCCAGCTTCTTCGGTACGGTCGTGGCCGATCCGCGCAGCACGATGCCGGAGATCGCCGAAGCCATCAGGCGCTACAACGACGTCCTGCGCGGGCGCAGCGGCCTGGCGCCGAGCACGCTCAAGAGCCTGCGCGTGTCGCTGATCCAGCGCTTCCTCACCGAACAGCTCGACTACATCAACGTGGCCAAGAAGTGTGGCGCGGATCACCGACTTCCACGATCTGCTCGATCGCGTCATCATGACGCGCGGCTGCTACGGCAAGCTGGGCGGCAAGGCCTCGGGCCTGTTGCTCGCCGGCTGGATCCTCGAGCAGCCGGAAGCCCGTGAACTCGGCGTCGGCGACATCAAGACTCCCCGCACCTGGCATGTCGTCTCGGACGTCATCATGGATTTCATCCGGCTGAACGACCTCGACGATGTCATGGACCAGAAGTACAAGGACATCAGCCAGGTCCGGCGCGAATATCCGAACATGGTGCAGCTGTTCATGAACAGCCCGTTCCCGCCGGAACTCGTGGAGGGGCTGGCGCGGGCCCTGGACTACTTCGGCGACGTGCCGCTGATCATCCGCAGCTCGAGCCTGCTCGAGGACCGCTTCGGGACGGCCTTCTCCGGCAAGTACAAGAGCCTCTTCCTGCCCAACTGCGGCACCCGCGAGGAACGCCTCTCGGCGCTCCAGGATGCGGTGGCCGAGGTGTGGGCCTCGATCCTCGGGCCCGACCTGATCGAGTACCGGCGCCGAGCGCGGCCTGCAGGAATTCGTCGAGGAAATGGGCATCCTCATCCAGGAGGTTGTCGGCACCAGGGTCGGGCGCTACTGGCTCCCGCGTTCGCCGGGGTCGCCTTCAGCCTGAACGAGTTCCGCTGGTCGCCGCGCATCCGGCGCGAGGACGGCCTGGTCCGCCTGGTCCCCGGGCGGGGCACGCGCGCCGTCGACCGCGTGGGTGATGACTTCCCGGTGCTGGCCGTGCCCGGCCAGAGGGGGCTGCGGGCGCACGCCACGCTGCAGGAGACGTTGCGCTACAGCCCGCGCCGCGCCGACGTCATCAACTTGAGACCGCCGAGTTCGAGACCGTCGACCTGGATGCGCTGCTGAAGGAGTTCGGCGACGAGTATCCGCTGGTCGACCGCGTCTTCTCCGTGCTGCGGGGCGGCCACCTGCAGCAGGTGCAGAAGATGATGATGGATCCCACGAAGGAAGACCTTGTGGCCGACATGCGCGGGCTGCTGGACGGCACCGACTTCATGCCGCGCGTGCAGGCCCTTCTCAAGACGCTGGAGATGTACCTGCAGTCGCCGGTGGAGACATCGAGTTCGCCCACGACGGCAAGGACTTCTACCTGGTGCAGTGCCGGCCGCAGGCCATGTCGGGCGACACGGCGCCGTCGGTGATTCCCCACGACGTCAGTCCCGAGGATGTGCTGTTCACGGCGAATCGTTTCGTCTCGAACGGCCAGGTGCCGGACATCACGCACGTCGTGTACGTGGTGCCGGAGGCGTACACGGCCCTGCCGGACCGCGAGACGATGGCCCAGGTCGGCCGCGTGGTCGGCGCGCTCAACGGCCTGCTGCGGAAGCGCTCGTTCGTGCTGATCGGGCCCGGGCGCTGGGGCAGCCGCGGGGACATCAAGCTGGGCGTCTCGGTGACGTACGCCGACATCAAACAACACGGCGATGCTGGTCGAGGTGGCGCGCGCCGGCGCGGCGACTATGTGCCGACCTCAGCTTCGGGACCCATTTCTTCCAGGACCTGGTCGAGGCGGGCATCCGCTACCTGCCCCTTTATCCCGACGACCCGGGCGTTGTCTTCCAGGAGGAGTTCCTCCTGACGGCGCCCAATCGCCTGGCCGAGCTGCTGCCGGACCATGCGCCGCTGGAGCACTGCGTGCGCGTGATCGACATCCCGGCGGCTTCGCACGGGCGCGTGCTGCGCATCTACCAGAACGCCGACCTCGACCATGCGCTGGCCGTCCTCGAGGAGCCCGGCGAACGGAGGGGCCCGGGTGTCGGGCGCGGCGCCACGGGTGCGGGCTCGCCGCTGCGGCATGCGCGCTGGCGCCGGCAGGTGGCCGAGGAACTGGCGCGCGGGCTGGATCCGGCCACGAGCGGCGTGGTCGCCGTGCACCTGCGCGGTTCGGTCGCCGACGGGCGGGCCTCGACCGAGAGCGACCTCGACCTGGTGCTGCGTTTCGGCGGCGACGCCGGGCAGCGGGCGCGGCTGGAAGCCTGGCTCGACGGCTGGAATCGCGCGTTGACGGTGCTCAACCAGCAGAACACCGGCGTGCGCGTGGAGCGGTTGCTCGACGCCGTGATCGTGGCCGCCGACGACATCGAGGTGGCCGGCGGGCAGCAGTTGCCCATGGCCGGCGAGGACTGACTACCCGCATTGCCCGGCTAATCGAGTTCCCTGGTTACCATGTACCCTCACCACGCAAGGAGCACCATGAGCACCGCCGCCCGCCCCAGCCTGACGCGCCGCATGGCCGAGTACGCCGTAGGCCTGCGCTATGACGACCTGCCCGCCGACGACGTGAAGGAAGCCAAGCGCTTCCTGCTGGACTCGGTGGGCTGCGCCCTGGCCGCCGTGCGAAACCCGGACATGGCCGCCATGTACCGGTTCATCCGCCGGCAGGGCGGTACGCCCGAGGCCACGCTGATCGGCACCGGCGAGAAGACGAACGCCGCGAACGCATCGCTGATGAACAGCCTGCTGATCCGCGCGCTGGACTACAACGACATCTTCTGGGAGCAGGATCCCAGCCATCCCTCGGGCATCATCTTCGGCGCGCTGTCGCCGGCCGAGGCCTGCGGACGCGACGGTCGCGAGGCCATCGTCGGCATCATGATCGCCTACGAGCTGGAACTCCGGTGGTGCCTGGCCTGCTTCCCCGGCGTGCGCGAGGTGGGCTGGCACCATGCGACGCTGACACAGTTCGTGAGCCCGTTCGTGGCCGGTCGCATGTACGGGCTGGGCGTCGACCAGCTGGTGGCGGCCGCGGGCATCAGCGGCAGCAGCCACTTCACGCTGGGCGGCGTCGTAGCCGGTCACCTGACGAACATGAAGAACACCGCCGACCCGCTGGCCACGCAGGCCGGCGTGCTGGCGGCGCAGATGGCCGCCGAGGGTTACGAGGGTCCGGTCGAGGTCATCGAGGGCAAGGAGGGCTTCCAGCACGTCATCCACAATGTCCAGCTGAAGCCGGAGATCCTGCTCGACGGCCTGGGCACGCAGCCGCCGATGATCCGCCGCTGCGGCTACAAGGCCTTCCCGACCGAGGCCCTGACGCACCAGCCGATGTCGGCCGTGCTGGGCGCGATGCAGGAGAACGGGCTGAAAGCGGAGGACCTGGCGTCCATCCACATCCAGACCACGACGCGCGGCGCCGACATCCTCAGCGACGCAAGCAAATACGATCCGCAGACCAAGGAGACGGCCGACCACAGCCTGCCCTACTGCCTGGCGGCGGTGGCGGCCGACGGCGGCGTCTACCCCAGCAGCTTCGAGAAGGAGAAGCTCTTCGACCCGCGCATCCGCGCGCTGCTGCCGAAGATCAAGGTCGTGGCCAATGCGGAGATCGATGCCATGTTCCCGGGCACCAAGCGCGCCATCGCCACCCTGACGACCGGCGACGGGCGTACGTTCACCAAGACGGTCGACCACGCCAAGGGCAGCCCGCTCAACCCGCTCAGCGACGACGAACTGGTCGCGAAGTTCCGCGCCAATGCCGGCGGCGTGCTGGACAAGGCCGCGCAGGACCGCGTCATCGAGGCCACCTGGGACTTCGAGAACTGCCGGGACCTGGGCGGTTACCTGAAGCTGCTGAAGACGGACTGATTCCGCGCGGGCAGCGAGCGACAGACGGAGGCGCGCTTGGCGATGGCCGGGCGCGCTTTCGCATGCTATATTGAACAAAGCGCACCACTGGTGGGTACGCTGCAACGATTCCTGGCTCGTGGGGGCGAATTGGTCTCGACGTGGTCGGAGGACCGTTGGCTGCATGCCGAGATCCCGCCTATCTCGTTAAACGGTGGAAAAAAAACAAGTGACGAAGCCAACTTCGCACTGGCTGCCTAATTAAGTAGCCCGTTCCCGGGTCGGGGGGTCGCCGGACTGGCCCAATGGGAGCGCCGTTTTCCGGTGTCTGGTCCAGAAGCAGGTCCCTGGCGGACGGACGAGACTTTTTAGAGGGACTAGCCTGATGGTTGGCACGTTCCCTGGCCATCCTGAGGGTTAAATTAACAGGGGACTAAGCATGTAGATGCCGGCGGGGCGCCGGTTACGGACGCGGGTTCGATTCCCGCCGCCTCCACCAGAGACAACAAGGGGTCCGACGAGCCGAGTGCCGCCGGACCCCTTGTCCATTGTGGGGCATTGTCCGTTCAGCGGCGTACCTTCAGCGGTGTCACAAGTCGTTCGCAGGCTCACCGAATCGCCGGAATCCGTAGTACACCAGGACCCCCAGCAGCAGGCCGACGATAGCCCTGCGGGGCCGCAAAGGCAACGACACCGACCAGGAGCGCGATGGCGAGATCCCGGGGATTCCTGGCCTGGTCGCGCATGAAGCTCAACAGCGTGAGAGCCTCGAACAGGAGCACGACGCCGAGGATGGGCTGGGGGAAGACCTTCAGCACCTCATGCAGCGGTCCACCCAGGAACAGGCCCAGGACCAGGAAATACCCGCCGTAGAGCACGACCGAGCCGCCGGTGCGCGCGCCGAACGTGTAGTGGCCGGCCATGCCGCCGCAACCATGGCACACGGGGATGCCGCCGAGGAATGGGGCGAGCAGATTCGCTGCCGAGTAGGTGAACCCGATCCTGCGGGCACTGACCGAACGCATCGGAAACAGGTCCCGCGAGGTCTGTTCGGTGGCGATCACCGAATTCGAGATCGACAGTGGCAGCTGCGGCAGGGCCAGGATGACGAATCCCGTGAGAATGTCGGGGATTTCCGGCAGATGGAATGCCGGCAGGGCGAACCCGAACCCTGCGCTGATCGCACCCAGTTGCAGCCCGGTCCCGAGTGCGTAGGCTGCTCCGATGGCGATCACCACGAGCCCCGGGGGGACCCGCCGGTTGCCCCACAGGGCGAACATGACGAGCATTGCAGCGCCGGCCAGTGCGTATCCCGGTCCACCCGCGGACGGTATGTAGGTCCTGATCGCAAGGGACGCCAGGGACAGGCCCAACCCGAACTGGACCCCCGCGGACCACGCACCGCGGTACCCAGCGCACGAACAACTGGAGGGCACCCGAGAGGGTGAGGATCAGCATCGTCGCACCAATGGCCACGCCAGCCCCTAGCAGCACATCCCCGCCGATCTTCTGCGTGATGACCAGGACAGCCATGGCTTTCAGGGGCTGCATGGGCATCGGCATGCGGTAGACGAACCCGGTCAGGATCTGGAGCAGACCGAATACGGTGAAGACACTGCCGGCGTCGAGGCCGGTCGCCAGGATGATGCCGACAATGAGAGGCAGGTCCGTGCCGAGATCACCGAAACTCCCGGCGAGCTCGTTGCGGTCGAACCGTATGCCGTTCAGGACCCTCACATCCGCTCAGCGCCGCTTGACGAGCGCCGTGGCGAAGTACAGCGCGCCGGTCAGCAGGATCGTCACCGCGCCGGCCGGCAGGTCGGGCCCGTAGCTGAGTGCCAGCCCGGCCGCCGTCAGCCCCGCACAGAGCAGCGCCGCGACGATCATCATGTGCGACAGTCGCCTGGTCAGGTGGTTGGCCGTGGCGGCGGGCAGCGTGAGCAGCGCGATGACCATGATGATGCCGACCACCGACACCAGCACGACCACCGTCAGTGCGGTCAGGCCCAGCAGCAGGAAATGGTAGCGTGCCGTGCGCACGCCGCGGAGCGAGGCGAACTCGTCGTCGAAGCACACGGCGAGCAGTTGCTTGTGGAAGAGCGCGGCCACGACCAGCACCGCAACGGCCAGCGCCGCGATCAGGTAGAGGTCGCGCGGCGTGAGCATGAGGATGTTGCCGAACAGGTAGCTCATGAGATCGGCGGCGTAGCCGGGCGTCAGGCTGATCAGGACGATGCCCGCAGCCATGCCCACGGCCCAGACCGCGCCGATGACGGTATCCTCGCGCTGCCGCAGGCGCAGGCTCACCCAGCCGATGACCAGGGCCGAGAGGAGCGCGGCGCCGGCGGCGCCGGCCAGCGGCGACAGCCAGGTCATGCCGTGCACCACCCGCAGGTACTGGACCAGCCCGAGACCGGCCAGCACGGTGTGCGAGATGGCGCCCGCGATGTAGCTGATGCGACGGATCACCACGTAGCTGCCGACGATCCCGCAGGGGATGGCCACCAGCAGGCCTCCCAGCAGCGCGTACTGCAGGAAGGCGTGTGCGGCCAGCGGGCCGAGGAAGGCCGGCGTCAGCACTGGTGGCCCTCCTCGCTGCAGCGATGGTCATGCCGGATCATGCGCATGTCCGCGCCGTACAGGTCGGCGATGACCTGGCCCGTGATCGCACTGGTGGGGTGCACGACCACCTTCTGGCCGACGCAGATGACGCTCTTCACGAAACCGGCGACGAAGCCCAGGTCGTGCGAGACCATGATGATGGTCAGGCGGCGGTTCAGCGTCTCCAGCAGGCGGAAGAAGCCCTCCTCGACGTGGGCGTCGAGTCCGGCGGTCGGCTCGTCGAGCAGCAGCAGTTCAGGTTCGCCCGCGAGCGAGCGCGCAATCAGCGTGCGCTGCTTCTGGCCGCCGCTGAGCGAGGCGAAATGCCGGTCGGCGTGGTCGCCAGACCGACCTCGGCCAGGGCAGCGCGCGCCGGCTCACGGTCGCGCCGGCGCCAGGGACCGAGCCCCGCGCCCAATCCCAGTCGTCCCATGAGCACGACATCCAGGGCCGAGACCGGGAAGAGGGGGTCGAGGTGCGTATGCTGCGGCACGTAGCCGATCCGGTGACGTGCGCGTTCGGGGCGCTCGCCGAAGACCGTCACTTCGCCGGCCGTCGGGCGCAGCAGGCCGAGGGCCAGCTTCAGCAACGTCGTCTTGCCGCTGCCGTTGGGGCCGACCACGCTGACGAAATCGCCGGCGGGGATGGCCAGGTTCACGCCGCTCAGCACCGGCCTGCCTTCATAGCCGAAATCGAGGTCGCGGCAGGCGAGCACGGGATTGGCGACGACGGTCACGGCGCCGACTTCCCGTCGCCGCAGCCGAGCAGTTCCTGGAGCGTGGCGGCCAGGTGACGCAGCCCCGCCTCGTAGTCGGACGACAGCGGGTCGGCCACGACCAGGCGCGCGCCCACGGCGCCGGCGACGGCCTTGGCCGAACGCTGCGGGAACTGCGGCTGCACCAGGATGGCCTTGGCCCCGACGGCTTTCGCACGTTCGATGGTCTCGGCCAGGTGGCGCGCGCCCGGCTCGTGGCCGTGGTCCTCGACGGCGACCTGCACCAGGCCGTAGCGCTTGGCAAAATGCCCGTAGGCCGGGTGGAAGACGAAGAACTCGCGGCCGGCGCAGCCCTGCAGCATCGCGGCGCAGTCACGGTCCAGCACCGCGAGCCTGGCCGCCAGCGCGTCACGGCCGCGGGCGTACTCGGCGGCGTTCCCGGGACGCAGTTCGGACAACACGCGACAGACGGTGTCGGCAAAGGCGACGGCTTCGGGCGGATCGAGCCAGGCGTGCGGGTCCTCATCGTCGCCATGGGTGCCGTGGCGGTCGCTCAGCGGGCGGCGACCGGCCGTTCGCGGCGCACCGGGCATGGCGCGCAGGCGCGGCAGCAGGCCCAGTTCGAAGGCGACGCCGGCGCTGAAGAACGCCTCGGCGGACTGCAGGTCGGCGACCTGCCGGGGCGTCGGTGCGAAGTTCTCGGGCGACTGTCCCGCGCCGACCAGTACCGACACCTGTATGCCGGCGCCCGCCACCTGTTCGACCAGCCACTGCTGGGGGGGGATGCTCACGGCAACGCGCAGGGGCGCTGCCGGCGCCGCCGGCGCTGTCCCGGCCGCGAGGAGGGCTGCCATCAGGATGACAGCCGGGGAGGCCACGGTCGTCCGGCGGTGCCCGGGAAGCGGAATAGCCAAGGGATAACCGTCCTGGTTGGATGCCGGACCCATGATAGCGGTCGCCGGCACCCGCGCAACCGCGAAAACCGGACACTGACGGCTCGGCGATTGCCTTGTCCTGTCGCTTGTTATAGGTTGGAGCGGCAAAGCCGGCCCCGTTTCTTCCTGCCCCGCGAGGAGTCGATCATGCCACTGATCCCGATGCGCGTCCTGCTCGACCACGCCGCTGAACACGACTACGGTGTGGGCGCCTTCAACGTGAACAGCATGGAGCAGATCCAGGCCATCATGATGGCTGCCGCCGAGACCAACAGCCCGGTCATCGTGCAGGCCAGCCGCGGGGCCCGATCGTTCACCAACGACAACTACCTGCGCCATCTCATGCTGGCCGCGTCCGAACTGAACCCGAAGATCCCCATCGCTATGCACCAGGACCACGGCAACAGCCCGGCCACGTGCTTCAGCGCCATCGACCAGGGCTTCACCTCGGTGATGATGGACGGCTCGCTGATGGAGGACGGCAAGTCGCCGGCCACCTACGAGTACAACGTCGAGGTGACGCGGCAGGTCGTGAAGCGCGCCCACTCGCTGGGCGTGACGGTGGAGGCCGAGATCGGCTGCCTGGGCGGCATCGAGGACGGGCACGGTGCCGGCCTGACCGGTGACGAGGCCCTGGCCCACCTGACCGACCCGGCCGAGGCCGAGCGCTTCGTCGCCGACACCGGCTGCGATGCGCTGGCCGTCGCCATCGGCACGAGCCACGGCGCCTACAAGTTCACGCGCAAGCCCGAGGGCGACGTGCTCAAGATGGACGTCATCGAGGATATCCATCGCCGCCTGCCGAACACGCACCTGGTGATGCACGGCTCGAGCAGCGTGCCGCGCGAACTGGTCGACATGATCAACAAGTACGGCGGCAAGCTCAAGGAGAGCTACGGCGTGCCTGTCGAGGCCATCCAGAAGGGCATCAAGCACGGCGTGCGCAAGATCAACGTCGACACCGACAACCGCCTGGCGATCACCGGCGCCATCCGCAAGGTCTTCGCCGAGACGCCCGAGAAGTTCGATCCCCGCGACTACATGAAGCCGGCGCGTGAAGCGATGGCGCAGGTCGTGAAGGAACGCATGATCGCCTTCGGGCAGGCCGGCTGGGCCGACAAGGTGCCCAACATCGGCCTCGACGAGATGGCGCGCCGTTACCGTTCGTAACACCTGGGAGGCGGGGATGTACGGGAAACTGGGAGAGGTCCTGCGGGGCGAACTGGATTCGTTGCGTGCGCAGGGCCTCTACAAGGAGGAGCGGGTGCTCGAAGGCCCGCAGGGCGCCGAGGTGACCGTCGGCGGCCGCACGGTGCTGAACTTCTGCGCGAACAACTACCTGGGACTGGCCTCGGATCCGCGCGTGACCGAAGCCGCGCGGCGCACGCTGTCCGAGTGGGGCTACGGTCTCAGCTCCGTGCGCTTCATCTGCGGCACGACCTCGCTGCACAAGCAGCTCGAACGGGAACTGAGCGACTTCCTCGGCACCGAGGACACGATCCTCTATGCGGCGTGCTTCGACGCCAACGGCGGCATCTTCGAGCCATTGCTGGACAAGGACAGCACGATCATCACCGACCAGCTCAACCATGCGTCGATCATCGACGGCGTGCGCCTGGCGAAGGCGCAGCGGTTGATCTACCAGCACGCGGACATGAACAGCCTGGAAGAGCAGTTGAAGGCCGCGCAGGCGGCGCCGTTCCGGCTGATCGTGACCGACGGCGTGTTCTCGATGGACGGCGACCTGGTGAAGCTGCCCGAGATCTGCGACCTGGCCGAGAAGTACGGTGCGCTGGTGATGGTGGATGACAGCCATGCCACCGGTTTCGTGGGGCCGACCGGCCGCGGGACCGCCGAGCGGTTCGGCTGCATCGGTCGTGTCGATATCGTCACGACCACGCTCGGCAAGGCGCTCGGCGGGGCGCTCGGCGGCTGCACCAGCGGGCGCGCCGAGGTCATCGAGTGGCTGCGCCAGAAGAGCCGCCCGTACCTGTTCAGCAACTCGTTGCCGATGATGATCTGCGGCGCGGCACTCGAGGTCCTGCGCATCCTGCGCGAGGACACGGGCCCGCTGCGTCAGCTCGAACGCAACCAGCAGCGCCTGCGTAGCGGCCTGCGCGAACTGGGCTTCGACGTCGATCCCGGCGAGCACCCGATCATCCCGGTGCACTTCAGGCGCCACCAGGACGACGCGATCATGGCCCAGGGCATGGCGAAAGACCTGCTGCAGCAGGGCATCTACTGCATCGGGTTCAGCTTTCCGGTCGTGCCGCGGGGGCAGGCGCGCATCCGCCTGCAGGCCTCGGCCGCGCATACCGATGCGCACGTGGACCGCTGCCTCGAGGCATTCGCGAACGTGGGCCGGCAGCGCGGCGCGATCTAGCTCCCGCCCGGGGACGCGACGCGGCGGCCGGAACGCTCGACAGGGGGATGGATCATGGCCAGCTTCACCTGGGCCCGCCGCCGGCGTGTCTGGATCCCGCTCGTTATCGTCGTGGTGGTGGCGCTCGCAGGCGTCTGGCTGGTGCCGGGCGATGCGGTGCGCAACCTGGTCAGCAGCCGCCTGCAGGCCGCTCTGGGCCGTCCCGTCACCATCGGTACGGTGCAGGCCAGGTTGCTGCCGTCGCCTCGCGTCGTGCTGCGCGACGTGCGCGTGGGGCCGGGCGGAGCCGGGCCGCTGCTCGAACTCGACATTGCCCGCCTTGAACTCTCGCTCGCGTTCGGCCCCCTGCTGAAGCGGCAGGTCGAAGTGACGACCCTGGCCATCGATGCCCCGCGCGTGCTGGTGCAGGTACCCGAGTCGGGCGCGAACGGCGGCGCTCGCGCGCCGGCAACGGCTGCGGGGTCGTCGCTGCGCGTCAACATCCGCAGCCTGACCATCACGAACGGTTCGGTGGCCGTGCGCCGCGCCGATGGCGCGCCGCTGCTCGAACTGGCGGGGTTGTCGGAGAAGCTCACGGCCAGCCTGGCGCCCGGCGGCGATATCGCGCTCAAGGGCCGCACCACCCTGGACACGCTGCGGTTCCACTCGCCGCAGGGCACGCTCGGCGAGGGCATGCGTCTGTCCTGGGACAAGGAGCTCACCTGGACGGCCGCGGGCAAGCGGCTCGGCATCACGGCCTCGACCCTCTCGCTCGGCGACCTGCCGGTCACGGTATCGGGCACGGTCGATGTGGCCGATGCGAAAGCGCCGGTGGCCGACCTCGCCTTCACCGGCGGCCCGACCCAGGTCTCGTCGCTGGTCGGCTTCCTGCCGCCGTTCCTGGCGCCGCGGATGGAAGGTGTCACATCGGCTGGCGAAATTGCCTTGGCCGGCACCGTCAAGGGCCGCCTGGCGGCTCCCGCGGCCAAGGGACAACCGCTGCCGTTCGCCTACGATGTGCAATTCGACCTGGCCGGCGGCCGGGTCACTGCGCCCGGCTTGCCGGCGCCGCTCTCCGGCATCGAGCTCCACCTGCGCGCGCATGACGACGTGGTCGACATCACGCGCTTCGCCGCCGCCACGGCGCGCAGCCGGGTCGACCTCGCGGGCACGATGAATTCGCTGCTCACCACGCCGCAGGTCGCCCTCAAGGTCACGGCCGACGTGGACCTGGCCGAGGCCATGGCCCTGCAGCCGCCGAAGCCCGGCCAGCCTGAGATGTCCGGTCGCGTCAGCGGCGTGTTCGACGTGAGCGGGCCGGTGCAGCCGCCGACCGCCCTCTCACTCGTGGGCGAGGGGCGCGTCCACGACCTGAAGATGTCCGGGCCGGCACTGCGACCGGCCATCGACCGCATCGATGGGCCGTTCCGCCTGCAGGGCCAGCGCCTGTTCGCCGACGGCGTCGTCTATCGGCAGGGCACGACCGACCTGACGATCACCGGCACGGTCGACAACTACCTGGCCCTGGTGCCGGAACTGAAGGTGGCGCCGCCGGCGGTGCTGGCGGCGAAGGTCGATGGCCGCCTGCTCGACGCCGACCAGTACGCGGCGCCTCCGGGTACGAAGAAGGAAGCAGCCGGCCCCGACAGCGGACTGGCGCGCATGGCCCTGTTGACCGGCCGGGCCGACGTCACGATGAAGCGCCTGCTCACGCGCGGACATGAACTGCAGGATGTGCAGGGCATCGTCGCACTGGACCGCGGGCGCCTGGACCTGCAGGGCGTTCGCGGCACGCTCTACGGCGGACGCGTCGACATGTCGGGCACCGTCAACCTGGCCGACCCCGCGCACGGGACCATGGATCTCGACGTGAAGCTGGCCGGCGTCCAGGCGCAGGAACTGAGTCGCCGCGCCGTGGCGATGAGTCGTTTCGCGCGACTGGGCGGGCTGGTCACCGGCCTGGTCGACGGGCAGGCGAAGCTGAAGGGCGCGCTCGACGACACGTTCGGCCTGGACCTGATGACGTTCACTACCAAGGGCCAGGTGGAGTTCCGCGAGGCGCGGCTCGCGGGCTCGCCGCTGCAGATGAAGCTGGCCGCGCTGCTGGCGGCGCCCCAACTCGAGTCGATCGCGGTCACGCAGTGGTTGCAGCCGTTCCGGATCGAGGACGGCAAGCTGTACGTGGACGGCCTGCGCCTGACGGCCGCCGGTATCGGCGTGAAGGCCGGGGGCTGGCAATCGCTCGACGGCACCGTGGCGCTGGGCGTGGAAATGACCGTGCCGCAGGCGCTCGCCGCGGGGCTGCGCGCGAAGCTCCCGTCGGCGGTGGCGGCGGTGCTGTTCGACGGCTCGGGTGCGCCCCTGGTCGTGCCGGTGGGCCTGACCGGCCGCTGGGAAGACCCGCAGGTGCAGCTCGACACCGACGCGATGGTGGGCGCGGCGCGCGACCGGGCCACGGCTGCCGTGGGGCGGCAGGTGGACCAGGCGAAGCAGCAGGTGACCGACAGGCTGGCCGAGGAAGCCGGCCGGGCTCTCGACCGCCTGACCGGCCAGAAGCCCGATTCCGCGGCCGCAGGGGCCGATTCGGCCGCCGCAGGGGCCGATTCAACCCAGGCGCCGGCCCTCCAGGACCAGGTCAAGTCGATCCTGAAGGGACTGCGCGGGGGCAAGGGGAAGTAGGCCCGGGAACCGGCGCCGCCACCCCGGCGGGGGACGGCGCCAACCGGACCGGGGAGGGCGGATTTGCGTTCCGGGGCGGCGCAGGCTATTTTCCCCGCGAGCCACGTCTGCCTGACCTGCATCCCGGCCAGTGCGGACGTGTTTTTTTGAGCGCCGCCGCCGACCCGACCTGGGCCGGCCGTGCGTGCGCCTGACCACCAGGGGGGCGGCCACCGGGCGGCCGCCGCGTAAAGGACAGACGGCATGATCACGGATCTGGGCAGGATCAGGAATATCGGCATCAGCGCCCACATCGATTCGGGCAAGACCACGCTGACCGAACGGATCCTCTTCTACACCGGGCGCATCCGGGCCATTCACGAGGTGAAGGGCAAGGACGGCGTCGGCGCCACCATGGACTCGATGGAGCTTGAGCGCGAGCGCGGGATCACGATCCAGAGCGCGGCGACGCACACCGAGTGGCTCGACCATCAGATCAACATCATCGACACCCCGGGGCACGTCGACTTCACCATCGAGGTGGAGCGCGCCCTCAAGGTGCTCGATGGCGCCATCCTGGTGCTGTGCTCGGTGGCCGGCGTGCAGAGCCAGTCGATCACCGTCGACCGGCAGATGCGCCGCTACAACGTGCCTCGCGTCGCCTTCGTGAACAAGTGTGACCGCGCCGGCGCCAACCCGGCCCGCGTGACCGAGCAGTTGCGCGAGAAGCTCAAGCACAACGCGGTCATGATGCAGATCCCGATCGGCCTCGAGGACAAGCTCGAGGGCGTGATCGACCTCGTGAAGATGCGCGCGTTCCGCTTCGAGGGCGAGAACGGCGAGCAGATCATCGAGGGCGAGATCCCGGCGTCCCTGAAGGTCGAGGCCGAGCTGCGCCGCGAGGTGATGCTCGACGCCGCCAGCATGTTCAGCGACGAGCTGATGGAGGCCCTGCTCGAGGGTACCGCCACCGAGGACATGATCCACACTGCAGTGCGCAACGGCGTGCTGTCGACGAAGCTCACGCCGGTGTTCATGGGCAGCGCCTACAAGAACAAGGGCGTGCAGCTGCTGCTGGACGCCGTGACGCGCTACCTGCCGGCGCCGACCGACATCGACAACACGGCCATCGAGGTGATGCGGGGCGGCGAGGAGCGCGAGTTCATCCTCAGCCACAGCCCGGAAGCAGGCCTGGTCGCGAACGCCTTCAAGCTGGAAGAGGGCCCGTACGGCCAGCTGACCTACGTGCGCGTCTACCAGGGTACGATTCGCCGCAGCGACGACATCTACAACAGCCGCACGGGCAAGAAGGTCAAGGTGGGCCGTCTGGGGCGCATGCACGCCAGCCAGATGGAGGAGATCACCGAGGCCTGCTCGGGCGACATCATCGCGCTGTTCGGCGTCGACTGCGCCAGCGGCGACACGTTCACGCACGGCGACCGCATCTCGCTGTCGAGCATGCACGTGCCCGAGCCGGTCGTGAGCCTGGCCATCGTGCCTTCGGACAACAAGGCCGCCAACGCCCTGAGCAAGGCGCTGCACCGCTTCACGCGCGAGGATCCGACGTTCCGCGCCCACGTGGACGACGAGACCGGCGACACGATCATCAGCGGCATGGGCGAGCTGCACCTCGAGGTGTACATCGAGCGCATCAAGCGCGAGTTCGGCGCCGGCGTCACGTCCGGCGCCCCGCAGGTGAAGTACCGCGAGACCATCACCTGCCCGGTCGACTTCGACTACACGCACAAGAAGCAGACCGGCGGCTCGGGCCAGTACGCCAAGATCCAGGGCACGCTCGAGCCCTCGGATGACGGGCAGTTCCACTTCGACAACAAGGTGATCGGCGGCAACATCCCGTCCGAGTACATCAGCGCCTGCGAAAAGGGCTTTGCCGGTTCGGTCGACCACGGCCAGTTCATCGGTGCACCGGTGCAGGGCCTGCGCGTGATCCTGCGCGACGGCGCCTCGCACGCGGTCGACTCCAGCGACATGGCCTTCCAGGTGGCCTGCCGCGCCGCGGTGCGCAAGTACTACAACCACGGCAAGCCGGTGGCGCTCGAGCCCCTGATGCTGGTGTCGCTCGAAGGCCCCACCGAGTACCAGGGCGAGATGATCAAGACGCTGATGCAGCGCCGCGGCGTCATCGTCGGCACGACCGAGGACGAGGGCTTCGTCCGCGTCGATGCCAACGTGCCTCTGGCCGAGATGTTCGGCTACGCGTCGGTGCTGCGCTCGGCGACGGCCGGCAAGGCCGAGTTCACGATGGAGTTCGCCCGCTACGCCCCGGCCCCGGCCGAGGTGACCGAGCAGCTGGTGAAGAAGTTCCAGGATAAGCGGGCCGAAGGCCACTAGAGAAGACGGTTCCGCAAGGACCGATGTTCCCGAAGCAGGGGACCCGGCGCGTCGCCGGGCGTCCCCGGGAAAAGACTGCCGCCGGCCTTCGCGCCGCGGCGCCATACGTCAGCGAGTGAGGACGACGATGCCCGAGAAGTCCATGATCGAACGCAGCCCGGTCCGCGTGTTCGACCGCGCCATCGGCGGCGGCCTCGGGGCCGGCAACATCGGGGTGGTCCTGTCGCGCAATGGCGGCGGCAAGACCGGGTTCCTGATCGGCCTGGCCATCGACAAGCTGCTGCAGGGCAAGCGCGTGCTCTACATCTCCACGAAGGAGTCGGTGGAGCACGTCAACGATTTCTTCGACCAGATCTTCCATGCCATGGCGGCGTCGCTGGCCATGGACGAACTTCCGCAGCGGCAGCTGCAGATGGAGCGCAATCGCCACATCCTCGTCTACAACCGCAAGTTCTTCAGCGTCGAGAAGCTCGAGAACTCGGTGACGTTCCTGACGGACACGACGGGCTTCACGCCCGACATGGTGGTCATGGACGGCACGCCGCGGTTCGAGAGCACCGAGCAGTGGGAGCTTGACGGCATCCGCAAGCTGGCGCGTCAGTGGAATGCCGAGGTCTGGACCAGCGGCCTGCTTCACCGTGAGGGCCAGGTGTTCGACGAGCGCGGCATCCCGCAGGAGATCGCGCGTTACGATGCCGACCTTGCCGTGGTCATCCGGCTGGCGACCGAGAACGGCCGCATCGGCCTGAAGGTCCTCAAGGAGCACGCCAGCACCGAGCCGGCCCAGGTCAGGATGGAACTGGACCCGGCGACCCTGCTGCTGCGCTGGCAGTGATGGACGCCCGGCTCGTGGCCGGGCGGCTGGCCGCGGTCCGCGAGCGGATCGGGGCGGCCTGTGGGCGCGCCGGACGTGACCGGGGCGCGGTGCGACTGGTGACGGTGACCAAGCAGGTGCCGCTGCCCCTGGTGCTGGCGGCCGTGCGCGCCGGCGCCGTCGACCTGGGCGAGAACAGGGTCCGCGAAGCGATGGCGCGCCAGGATGAACTGGCGCGCCTTCTCGCAGATGGCGGCGACGTGTCCGTGGCGCCGCGCTGGCACTTCATCGGTCACCTGCAGCGCAACAAGGCCGCGCGCGCAGCGGGACGCTTCGCGCTGCTGCACGGTGTCGATTCGGCGGAGTTGGCAGCGATCCTCGCCGAACGGGCGACCGCCGAAGGTCGTCGCGAGCCGGTCCTGCTCGAAGTGAACGTGTCCGGCGAACCGCAGAAGCACGGTGTCCGGCCGGAGGCGTTGCCGGAACTGCTCGACGCCGCGGCGGCGCTGCCGGGCATCGACCTGCTCGGATTCATGGGCATGGCAGCTTACGGCGTGGTTGAGGCGGACGCCCGGCGCGCGTTCGCCGGGCTGCGCGAACTGGCCGCCCGCGAGAGGGCGCGCACCGGACTGCTGCTGCCGGAGTTGAGCATGGGCATGAGCGGCGACTTCGAGGCGGCTGTGCTCGAAGGTGCCACCATCGTCCGCGTCGGCGGGGCCATCTTCGCCCCGGGCGAAGACTGACCGGCGGCGGCAAAGGCCGCGCCGCCCGGAAGGAACGTCATGGACATCGTCAGGCTCGGTCTCGCGCTCCTGCAGGTCTATACCTGGCTCATCCTGGGCCGGGTGATTCTCAGCTGGGTCAATCCCCAACCCCGTAACGAATTGCTGCTGTGGGTGATACGGCTGACCGAGCCCGTGCTCGGCCCCTTGCGCCGGCTCATCCCGATCCCCGGCATCGACCTCTCGCCGCTGGTGGCATGGCTCTTGATACAGCTCCTCATGAGATTGATCGCACAGGCCGGCGCCTGACCAGTTTCGTGCCGCCGCGCGTCGCCCTTTCGGCGCCGCCACGGCCCTGGTCGGTGGCTTCCGGCGGGACCCGGCCGGAGGACCAGTATCATGAGGATCACCCCCCTGGACGTGCGGAAGCAGGAGTTCGGCAAGTCGATGCGCGGTTTCGACTGTGACGAGGTCCGCGCCTTCCTCAACACGCTCGCGGACGAATACGAAGCGGTGCTTGTCGACAACAAGCAGATCCGCGAACGCACGCTCGATCTCGAGGACAAGCTGGGCGAGTACCAGCGCCTGGAGAAGAACCTGCGCGACACGCTGATGACGGCCGAGCGCCTGACGCAGGAGTCGCGCGAGTCGGCGGCCCGCGAAGGCGAGCTGATCATCCGCGATGCCGAGATGAAGGCCCGCGGCGTCCTGGAGGAGTGCCGGCTGCGCACCGAGGAGCTGCGTCGCGAGATCACCGGACTGCGCAAGGAGAAGGAGACCTACCTGGCGCGCTTCCGCTCGCTGGCCGAGGCCCAGATCCAGTTCATCGACACGCATCGCAGCGACTTCGAGGACCTCGACCGCCGCCTGACCGATATCGTCGATACGGTGGTCACGCGTACCGGCCCTTCGGCCCCGGCCGCCCAGCAGACTTGGAACAACCCGTACGTGCAGGCGCCGGCCGGCCCGGCTGCGGCCTACGCACCGCCGAGCGTGCCGACGGCGTCGGGCCCGATGGCTGCGCCCCCGGTGCAGTCAGCCCAGGCACCGACTGCGCATGCGACGTTCGCACCGCCGTCGGCCAACGACATCTGGCGCGACTACATTCCCGGGCGCACGGCCCAGGGCAACCCGGCGCCGGCGACCCCCCAGTTCCACCAGCCGGCGCAGGCACCGACGTACGGCCAGTCGACGCAGACCGCGGCCGCGCTGAACCCGGCCCCGGCCTACGAGCCGGAGGAGGACCTCAACGGGGTCATCGCCCACACGCTGGCCGAGGTGGGCGACCCGGTGCACGGTCCCGAGCCGCGGCCCGGCGCCCCCGAGGCCTGGCGTCCCGAGCCGGTGGTCACCGAGGTGACCAACATCTGAGCGCACAGTCCCTTGCGGCCTGCCGTGGACATGACCGGGGCGCCCCAGGCGCCCCGGTCGTTTTTCCTTTGTCGGCCTGCGGCAGCGTGCTAGTTTGTCTCGCCCGGCGGCCCGGCGGCAGCGGTGCCGTCCCGGAACGGCCTCCAAAGGAGCCATCTTGAGCGACTACTGGACACAGATCCAGGAAGCGGCCGCCTATATCCGGGCGCGCACCGACTTCCAGCCCGAGATCGGGTTGATCCTCGGCACCGGCCTGGGCGAGCTCGGCCATCGCATCGAGGCCGCCTGCGCCATGCCGTACGGCGACGTGCCCCATTTCCAGGAATCCACCGCCGAGAGCCATGCCGGACAACTGATCCTCGGCACGCTCGGCGGCCGCCGCGTCATGGCGATGCAGGGCCGCGTCCACTTCTACGAGGGCTACACCATGCGGCAGGTGGCCCTGCCGGTGCGCGTGATGAAGGCGCTCGGCTGCCGCGCACTGCTCATGAGCAACGCCGTCGGCGGCATGAACCCGCACCTGGCGCCCGGCGACATCACGGTCATCACCGATCACATCAACCTGATGGGCGACAATCCGCTCATCGGGCACAACGACGACCGGCTCGGACCGCGGTTCCCCGACATGTCCGCACCTTACGACCGGCGCTTCATCGAGTGCCTGGAGAAGGTGGCGCTGGCGGCGGGGCTCTCGCTCAAGCGCGCCGTCTACGTGGCGGTGGCGGGGCCGAACCTGGAGACCGCTGCCGAGTACCGGTTCCTGCGCGTGATCGGCGCCGACACCGTCGGCATGTCGAGCGTGCCCGAGTGCCTGGCGGCCGTCCACGGCGGGATGCGCGTGCTGGGGCTCTCGGTGATCACCGACGCCTGCTTCCCGGACGCGCTGAAGCCGGCCGATGTCAGCGAGATCATCCGTGTGGCCAACGAAGCCCAGCCGCGCCTCGAGGCGCTGGTGACGGGCTTCCTGGCCGCTGCCGAATTCTGAGCCCGGCGCCGGCTTCGGCCGGAATGGCCGCCGCGACGAACACGACAAAGTAGCCGAGGGGACGCAGCCAGAACATGTCCGCCCCAGATTCACAGCCGCGCGCGCCGCTGTATCCGGCCCTCGCCCGCAAGTTCCACGACGCCCAGTCGGAGGAACTCATCAGCGCGTTCTGGCGCCGCCACGACACGTTCCGTCGCAGTATCTCCGCACGCGAGGGTTGCCCCGACTGGGTGTTCTACGAGGGGCCGCCGACGGCCAACGGCATGCCGGGCGTCCACCACGTGATGGCCCGCCTGTGCAAGGACATCATGTGCCGGTACAAGACGATGACCGGCCACCGCGTCATCCGGAAGGCCGGCTGGGACACGCACGGGCTGCCGGTCGAGCGCAGCGTCGAGAAGACGCTCGGCATCCAGGGCGCGCAGGCCATCCTCGAGTACGGGCTCGAGCCGTTCAACGCGAAGTGCCGCGAGAGCGTCTGGACCTGCAAGGAGGTCTGGGACGAGTTCACCGAGCGTGTCGGCTACTGGGTCGACCTTGAGCACCCGTACATCACCTACGACAACGACTACATCGAATCGGTGTGGTGGATCCTCGGGCAGTTCCACGCCAAGGGCATGCTGTACCAGGGCCACAAGGTTGTGCCCTACTGCCCGGTCTGCGCAACGCCCCTGAGCAGCCACGAGATGGCCAACAGCTACCGCACGGTCTCGGACCCGAGCGTGTACGTGAAGCTGAAGGCAGCCGATGCCGACGAGTACTTCGTCACCTGGACGACGACGCCCTGGACGCTGCCCTCGAACGTGGCGCTGGCCGTGGGCCGCGAGTTCACCTACGTGCGTGCGCGCTTCCAGGGCCAGGTGCTGATCCTGGCCGAGGCGCGCCTGGGGGTGCTGCAGGCCCTCGGCGAGGTCGAGGTGCTGGGCACCTGCAAGGGCGCCGACCTGCTGGGCCGCCGTTACGAGCAGCTGCTGCCGTTCGTGGCGCCCGGCGACCGCAAGGCCTTCGTGGTCGTGGCGGCCGATTTCGTCACGCTCGACTCGGGTTCGGGCATCGTGCACATGGCGCCCGCGTTCGGCGAGGACGACTACCAGGTGGGGCTGCGCGAGGACCTCGCGTTCATGCGCCCGGTCGATGCGAACGGCAAGTTCACGGCCGAAGTGACGCCGTGGGCGGGTCTGTTCGTGAAGGCGGCCGACCGGAAGATCATCCGCCACCTGGCCGAGCAGGGTTCGCTGCTGCATGAAGAGACGTACACGCACGAGTACCCGTACCACGACCGTTGCGACAATCCGCTCATCTACCTGGCCACGCCGAGCTGGTTCATCCGCACCAGTGCGATGCGTGAACAGCTGGTGGAGGCGAACCGCACCATCACCTGGGCGCCGCCCGAGGTGGGCTCCGGCCGGTTCGGCAACTGGCTGAGCGGGGCCATCGACTGGAGCCTCAGTCGCAACCGGTTCTGGGGCACGCCGCTCAACATCTGGATCTGTGACTCCTGCGGCCACCAGCACCTGCCCTGCACGCGCGAGGAACTGGGACGGCTCACAGGGAAGGACCAGTCCGGGCTCGACCTGCATCGCCCGTTCGTGGACAGGCTCGAGTTCCCCTGCCCGCAATCGGGTTGTGGCGGCACCATGCGGCGCACGAGCGAAGTCATCGACTGCTGGTTCGATTCCGGCAGCATGCCGTTCGCGCAGTACCACTATCCGTTCGAGAACAAGGGGCTCTTCGAGAGCCAGTACCCGGCCGACTTCATCAGCGAGGGCATCGACCAGACGCGCGGCTGGTTCTACACCATGCTTGTCATCAGCACGTTCCTCACCGGCCGCAGCAGCTACAAGCGCTGCCTGGTGAACGAGCTGATCCTGGACAAGAAGGGCAAGAAGATGTCCAAGAGCATCGGCAATACCGTCGATCCCATGGCCATCATGCGTGAGGAGGGCGCCGACCCGCTGCGCTGGTACATGGTCAGCTGCAGCCCGGTCTGGATGCCGACGCGCTTCGATCGCGAGGGCGTCAAGGAGGCCCAGCGCAAGCTGCTGGCCACGCTCGAGAACACCTACGCGTTCTTCTCTATGTACGCGAACCTCGACGACTTCCGGCCCGCGGAAGGGCCCGTGGCGACGACCGACCGGCTGGACCGCTGGATCCTCAGTCGCCTGCAGAGCGTCACGGCGTCGGTGCGCGACGATCTCGAGGCGCTGCACCTGAGCCGCGCCGCGAAGACCCTGGGCGCCTTCGTGCTCGACGATGTGAGCAACTGGTACGTGCGCCTGAGCCGCCGCCGGTTCTGGAAGGGTGACGGCACCGGCGCCGCCGACGCGGCCGACAAGCAGGCCGCGTTCTCCACTCTCTACGCTGTTCTCGACGCCACCCTGCGCCTGCTGGCCCCGTTCGTGCCGTTCGCCAGCGAGGAGATCTACCGCGGCCTGAAGGCGCCGCTCGATGCGGAGGCCTCGGTACACCTGGCCGATTTCCCGGCCGTCGAGCCGGGCCTGGTCGATCGCGCGCTCGAGGACGCGATGGCCGTGGCCCAGGTCGTGGTGGGTCTGGGCCGCAGCGTGCGCCAGGATGCCGCACTCAAGACGCGGCAGCCGCTGGGCCGCCTGCTCCTGCACAGCGACGACGGGCGGGCCGCGGCGCTGCTGGCCGACCCGCTGCTGAGCGGATACGTCTGCGACGAACTGAACGTCAAGGAGCTGGGCCTGGTCGCCGACCCGCGCGAAGTCGTGCTGCTGTCGGCCAAGGCCAACTTCCGGGCCCTGGGCCCGCGTTTCGGCAAGCAGGCGCCGGCAGCCGCGACCGCCATCGCGGCGATGACTCCGGCCCAGATCATGGGCCTGCGCGCCCAGGGCAGCGTCACCCTGCCGGTGGAGGCCGCGGAGGCCGAGTTCGGGTTCGAAGAGGTCCAGGTCGTGGAACTGGGCGTGCCCCCGTTCGTGGCCACGGCCGCGGCGGGGCTCACTGTGGCCCTCGATACGACGCTGACCGACGAGTTGCGGGCCGAGGGGCTGTGCCGGGAGATCATCAACAAGGTGCAGAACCTGCGGAAGACCAGCGGTCTGGCAGTGTCCGACCGCATCGAGCTGTCCGTCACGGGCCCGGCGCCCGTGCTGGCGGCCGTGGCCCGGTTCGCCGCGCGCATCGCCGCCGATACGCTTGCAGTGACCGTTGCCTCTACGAGGGATTTGCCTTATAAAGAAGCGTTCCAACTCGACGAGAACGAGATCGGCATCGCCTTGGACAGGGTGTAAGGCCGCTGGACAGGGTGTCAGGCCACTCGGGAGGAAGGCCCATGCGCAAGACTGATCTTCAGCGATTCCGCAAGCTGCTGCTCGACGAGAAGGAGCGCGTCATGCAGTCGCTGGCCCAGCACGAGAAGGTCATCAAGCACACCGATCTGTCCGGTCTCGAGACGGGCAAGGCCCACTCGAACCACATGGCTGACCAGGGCTCCGATGAGTTCCTCTACGAGACGACCATCAAGTTCGCCAATGCCGAGGGCCGCTATCTCTACAGCATCGAAGAGGCGCTGAGTCGCATCGAGGACGGCACCTACGGCCGCTGCCTCGGGTGCAGCAAGATGATCGCGCCCGAACGGCTGAAGCGACTGCCGTACACGCGCCTCTGCATCGAGTGCAAGGAGAAGGAAGAGGCGGAGGACGCCTGATGCCGCAGCGCCTGTGGCGGCCCTGGTTCTGGGCGCCGCTTGTCCTGGTCGTGGACTTCGTCAGCAAGCGCCTGGTCCTGGCCAACGAGGACGCACTGCGCGGCCGTATCGAGGTGATCGGCGAATTCGCCCGCTTCATCTACGTGCGCAATCCCGGGTCGGCCATGGGGCTGTTTCCGGTGGGCCGCTGGGTCCTGGTGGGTGTCAGCGCGGCCGCTGCCGGCTTTCTCGTCTATCTTTACGCCACGAGCCGGCCGCGCCGGTCCGTGCGCCTGGCGGCCATGGCTGCCATCCTCGGCGGTGCGCTCGGCAACCTCATCGATCGCGTCTTCTACAAGGGGCTGGTGGTCGACTTCATCGACCTCGGCATCGGCGCGCATCGCTTCTATACCTTCAACGTGGCCGACATCGGGGTCAGTCTGGGCGGTCTCGTGCTTTTCCTCAGCCTTCTGCGTGAAGACAGGGCCGGGCGACCGGAGGCCGCCGTGCCGACGGGCGCGGACGCCGCTGCCGCCGATGCGGCCCCATCCGACGTGGTATCCGCCGAGGCATCCGCCGAGGCCGGCCCGGCCGGCGGCGGACCGGCCCGCGATGTCTGAGCCCGGATCACCCATCCGCTCCTTCACGGTCGAAGAGGGCGACGAAGGCACACGCCTGGACGTGTTCCTGGCAGCCGGTTGCCCTGACCTGTCGCGCAGCCGCGTGCGCGTCGATCTGGACCAGCCGGGCGCCGTGCTCGTCGACGGTCGGCCGCGTCCGGCCTCGTTCCGGCTGCATGCCGGCCAGCGCGTCGAGTTCCGCTCCGCCGAGCGCGCCGCGTTGAACGCCGAGCCGCAGGCCATCGACCTGGACGTTGTCTGGGAGGACGCGCACCTCATCGTGATCAACAAGCCGGTGGGCTTGGTGGTGCACCCGGCGGTGGGCCATCCCGACGGCACCCTGGTCAACGCGCTGCTGCACCGGCAGGGGCCCTTCACGGCGGGGGGCAACCCCCTGCGGCCGGGCATCGTACACCGGCTCGACCGCGACACCAGCGGCCTGCTTGTGGCCGCCCTCGACGATCAAGCGCACCGGCGCCTCGCCGCCCAGTTGGCGGACCGGCGGATGGGGCGCGTCTACCTGGCGCTCAGCTGGGGACGTTGGGCGCAGGATGAGGGCGATCTCGACGGCCCTGTGGCCCGCGATCCGAAACGGCGCCAGCGCATGGCGGTGGTGGGCGGGGGACGCCAGGCCCTCACACGCTACCGCGTGCTGGAGGACTACGGGTTCGCCCAGTACTGCCGGGTCGAACTGGCGACCGGACGCACGCACCAGATCCGCGTGCATTTCAGCCACGGCGGGCATCCGGTGGTGGGCGATGCCCTGTACGGCGACGACGGACGCGCCCGTGGGGTGCACGGACCGGATCGCCGACCGGCCGAGCAGCTGGTGAAGCTGGTTCACCGCCAGATGCTGCACGCGGCCGAACTGCACTTCCGGCATCCGGTGACCGACGAGGGGATGTCGTTCACGGCGCCGGCGCCGGGCGATTTCGCCGCTGCACTGGCCCTGCTGAGGGCCGGTTCGGGCGAGGGCAAGGGCCAAGGCTGAAATCTGGACAGGGCTGCCCGGGTGCCCTATCCTGTGACGGTCGTCTGCGGTTCCCGAAGGGGTTGGGCCGCAGCGCAAACCAGAGCAAGGCGGTTGCGGCCGTTGAAGATCAGGGAACGCAAGCGTGACGGGGTGGCCATCCTCGAGATGAGCGGGAAGCTCATGGGTGGTCCCGACGCCGACGCTTTCGACGAGACGCTCAAGACCCTCATCCACGAGGGTTGCCGGAACGTCGTCGTCAACATGGACAAGGTCAGCTGGGTCAACAGCACCGGGCTGGGCATCCTGATCTCCGGCTACACCACCCTCAAGAAGAGCGGCGGGGAACTGAAGCTGCTGAAGGTTTCCGACCGCATCGAGAACATCTTCATCGTGTCCAAGCTCTATACGGTCTTCGCTTCGTTCCAGGACGAGGACGAGGCCGTCCGGAGCTTCTCGTGAGGCGCGGGACGGGCGGACTGTCATGAGCACCCGCGTCGAGCTGCGGCTTCCCAGCCGCATGGAGTATCTCGGTGTGCCGGACGTCGTGCTGCTTGAGATCGGCGGTGAGCTGGGCTGCGGCAAGCGCCGTCTCGAGGAACTCGGCACGGCGATCATCGAGGCCTGCACCAACGCCATGGAGCACGGCAACCACCTGGCCGAGGAACTGTTCATCGAGATCTGGTTCGAGCTCGACGACGAGAACATCACGGTGACTGTCCTGGACCAGGGCCCGGGCTTCGACCACGCGGGCTGGATCCCGAGCGAGGACCTGATGCGCCAGCGCGGGCGCGGCATCCTCATCATGCGCGAATTCACCGACCATCTCGAGTTCAGCCGCCACGCGGACGGGCGGTTCCTCACCCGCCTGGTCAAGAAGATCGGCCCGGACGACGGGCAAGAGTGACCCAGTGCCCGTGTACCTGGGCATCGACCACGGCGCACGCCGCGTCGGGATCGCCGTCAGCGATCCGGACGCGGCGTTCGCCTTCGCCCTGGAGACACATGTCGAGGGACGCGACGGTTCAGTGCTCGCAAGGCTCGCTGAACTGGTGCGCGACCGCGAGGTGGCGGCCGTGATCGTCGGATTGCCGCTGACCGCCGACGGGCGCGAGGGCGAGTCGGCCGTGCGGGCGCGCCGGTTCGCCGAACGGCTGGCGCCGGCCCTGCCGGTGCCCGTCGAACTGTGGGACGAGCGCTACACGAGCCAGGAGGCCGACCGCTTCCTGCCGCCGCGCCGCGGGCGCGACAAGGGTGAACGCGATGCCGTGGCCGCGGAACTGATCCTCCAGGGCTGGCTCGACCGTCGTACCGCTCTGGTCAAGGCAGCCGACCGGCGCGAACCGGGAGACGACGCGTGAAGCGCCTGTTCATCATCGCCGGACTGGGGCTCCTGCTGCTGGCCGCCGGGCTCGGGTGGTCGTGGTCGCAGTGGACCCAGCGCTGGCCGGTAGGGCCGCACTACGTGGTGCAGCGGGTGCGCGTGCCGACGGGCATGTCTGCGAGCACGCTTGCCGACACGCTTGCTGCGCGCGGGCTGCTGCGCCATCGCACGGTGATGCTCGTGGGAGCCCGCCTGACCGGCCAGGGCCATCGCCTGCAGGCCGGGTTGTTCGAGGTACCGCCCGGCCTGCCGGTGCGCGAACTGGTGACGCTGTTCACGAAGCCGGGCCTGCCGCCTGCGCGCGTGACCATTCCCGAGGGACTCGACGCCGGGCAGACGGCGCGCCTGCTCGCGGGCGAACTCGGCTTCAGCACCACGGCATTCCTCGACGCCGCCAACCGCGCCACGGGCGCCGCCTGGAAAGAGCGTGGGGGGACGGCTGCCGCGCGCGCCATCGCGCGCCTGGACAGCGTGCTGGTGCGCGAGGCGGTGCGCGCCGGCCGCGTCTTCCACCGCTGTGAAGGCTACCTGGCGCCCGATACCTATTTCTTCGCGGAGGACACGCCGGCCGAGGCGGCGGCCGAACGGCTGGTGGGTGTGCAGTTCGCGCGGCTCGACTCGGTGCTGGCAGGCCCACGTTCGCCGGCCGCTGCGGGCCTGACGCCGCACCAGTTGCTGACGCTCGCCTCGATCATCGAGGCCGAGACCAGCCGGCCCCAGGAGCGCGCCCGTGTGAGCGCCGTCTACCTCAACCGGATCCGGCTGGACTGGAACCTCGCTGCCGATCCGACGGTGGCCTTCGCGCTGCGGAAAAAGGGGCAGAGGCTGCTGTTCCGCGACCTCGAAAGCGACTCGGCGTGGAACACCTACCGCCTGCCCGGCCTGCCGCCGGGGCCCATCGGCGGCCCGGGCATGGCTTCGCTGCGCGCTGCGGCGCAGCCGGATCCGGCGTGCCGCGCCCTGTTCTTCGTCGCCGACGGCCAGGGTGGCCACGTCTTCTCGTTGACGGCGGCCGAGCATGAAGCGGCGGCCCGGCGTTACCACGCGCGGCGCGATGCCGAGGCCGCCGGTCATCGTCGCTGACGGCCGGCGGGAACTGCCGCGCGGCGGCGCCGTTGACGGGCCCGCGGCGGGCGCACTATCTTGGTTCATTGCCTTGGCTCATCGCTCCGGCTCCCGTGCCGGGACAACGGATCGTGAAAGGAACATCGATGGCCATCCTTCGCAGGTTCTGGTTGCTGTGGACGGCGCTGGGCGCGATCGGCGCCGGCTTCCTGCTGCTCGGGGCCGGCAGCCTGTCGCTCGGGCCGCTGCTCCTGGTGGGGGGCTATTGCGTGCTGCTTCCGTTCTTCCTGTGGCGCTCGTTCCGCCGGAGCGTCGGTTAGCCGAGGCATCGGTCAGCCGAGGCATCGGTCAGCCGAGGCATCGGTCAGCCGAGGACTGCCGCACTGAGCTCCACCTGCCCGGGACCCCGGGACCGGCGCGTCGATCGTGGGCGAATAGTTCAGCTGGTTAGAACGCCTGCTTTACACGCAGGAAGTCACAGGTTCGAATCCTGTTTCGCCCACCACCCAACCCTCCCGCGAGCGTTCCCCGGACATTCGCGAGGCCGTTTGTCGCGATTCGACAGGCCCCGTCACCGGGGACCGTTCCGCCACCCCGTCCGAACCATTCTTATGTTATTCAATTTCAATTAGTTGCACAGGAACGACGGCGCGGGACAAAAAAAGCACGGCCCAGGGCAGAATTTTCCCGTGTTTCGTCAATTTTCCATAGTAGAGCGGAAAATATTCGCTTGCGCGCCTTGAGCCTCCGTGGTACTCTCATCTCGTCAAGTGATGGACGCGTGAGTGGGAAGGAGAGTTCAACGCAGTTGTCAATGAGTGCGCCTGGGCTAGCCACCCTCGCAGGATCATGCCTTATTTGGAGGTGTCCTAATGGTTCTTAGGAAACTCACAGGAGTCTTCTCGATCGCTCTGGTCATCGCCGCGGCGTCTGCCATGGCCGGTGTGCCGGATCTTCAGCTCTCGACGGCCAGCACCGCAGCCGGCGTGGGTGTGACCCCGGTCATGTACAACCTGCCGAACGGCCTTGGCACGACCTTTGCCAATGCCCGCTCGACCGGTGGTGTCGTGAACGCGACGATCACCCTGACGGTTCTCGATGGCGGCGGCGTTCCCGTTGCCAACTTCTCGGCCAACGACATGTGGCTGGAGAAGGAAATCGTCGCCAGCACGGGCAACTTCCTTGCCTGCACCGGCGGCACGACGGCTGACCTGAACACCAACGCGTCCGGTGTCACGACCTGGGCCGCTCCGCTGCGTGCGGGTGGCTGGTCGACGTCCAAGACGCTCGTCGTCATCAACGGTGCGGCTCTGACGAGCAACACCGGCCTGGTGCTCCAGCACAACAGTGCTGACATCAATGGTGATGGCAATGCCAACCTGTCCGACATTCCGCTGTTCGTGGCCGACTTCTACGGCGCCTACTCGTTCCGCTCGGACCTGCTGTTCGATGGTATCGTGAATCTGAGCGATATCCCTCGCGTGGCGTCCGGTGTCGGCGCGGTTTGCCCGTAAGCCGGTTTGGATGAGGCAACGGAACCGCTGCCTGTTACGAAAGCAACTGGATTGATTGGCCCTGCTGATGCAGGCGGCAGGGCCAGACGTTAAGATCGCCCGTTGATCTGAAGCACAGCGGTCTTGTTCGACACAACTCCTGCGTTTGAGGAGACAACTACAATGAAGAAGTTGGTAGCTCTGCTGCTCGTCAGCATGATGGCGTCGGTGGCCTTCGCCGGCCTCGATCCCGACACCGATTCGTTCGGCGTCTACTTCGACACCGCCGGCATGACGAACTGCGCCCCCGTGGGCATGTTCGTGCCGACGAACGTCTACCTGCTGCTGAGCAATCCCGCGGGCCCGACGAACGGCTTCGAGTGCACGCTCACGCCGGTCGGCGTTCCCTACTTCATCCTGTCGACGAACCTCGGACCCAACGCGCTGGACGTTGACGGCTCGGCCAACGGCTTCGCCGTGGGCGCTGCCGCCAACTACCCGGTCGTGGGTGGTCAGATCGTCCTGGCGACGCTGCAGGTCATGCTGCAGGGCGCGGGCGAGCTGGCGTTCTACATCACGGACGCGACCGCGCCTTCGATGACTGGCGAGCTGCCGGTTGTCACCGGCGACGGCACGCTCCGTCGTTGCGGCGTTGCCTCGGGCAGCGTCACGATCCCGGTTGGTGGCGCGAACCTGGCCACTTGCCCGGTCGGTGTGGAAGTCGACAGCTTCGGTGGCGTGAAGAGCCTGTTCCGCTAGGACGGGTTTGGATCGGCGACTCCGGTCGCCAGGAAGCCCGGCCGGGAAACCGGCCGGGCTTTCGTTTGCGTTCCGGTCAGGAGCGCCGCCCGGACGTAGATTTGCCGCCCCCTGGATACATCGAGGCATGCCCTTGACAGGTTCGGCGGCCGTGCGGATATTCACGCGGTGACGCCGGGGGTCGCCCTCGGCCCGGCGTCGTCGGCGGAAGGCTGCGGAAACCCGGCAAGGATGCAAAAACTCCCCTTGTCGCACCAGTTACGGCTTGGTATGTTGCGCCGGTGCGAGTTCGCCCGGGCTTGGCCTGCGGCCTGTGACGGGGTTGGGCTGGACCGGCACGTTACGTGCTCGACGGGCCTGCGAGGTGGGTGCGGAGGAGCCGTGCCCGCAGGGGCCCTGTAGAGTTGGATGCGATTTCCGAGAAAGGGGAATCCGAACATGAAGAAACTGCTCTTTGCTGTTTGCGCTCTTGCGGCGATTTCGATGCTGGCTCCCAGCGACGGTTTCGCGCAGTTTGAGAACCGGATCGGCCTGTACACCACTGAAACCGCGTCGTTCGCCCACCTGAATACCCAGGCGCCTTTCGCGCCCTTCAACATGTACCTTCTGGCCATCAATCCGCTCAATTCGGACGGCTCTCCGGCGACCTTCGTGGACGGCTTCGAATGCCGGCTGAGCGTGACGGGTCCTGCGTACTTCAGCCTCTCGCAGACGCTGCCGCCCAATTCGCTCGATGTCGACGGCGACCCCCTCGGTTTCGCCGTGGGCATGGCCGCCCCCGCCGCGGTCACGAATGGCATCGTGGTCCTGATGACGTGGAACGTGATGCTGCAGGCCGCGATCGACGACACCGGGTGCCCCGACAACTGCGTGAACCACTGGAAGGTCTTCCTGGGCCCGGCCACCGCGCCTTCGGTCCCCGGCGGCTTCATGGCCCTCAATGTGCCGAACAGCCCGGTGCTGCTGGTCCCGCAATCGCCTTCGTCCGGAGCCAACGATGTTCCGGTGTTCACGATCGGTGAGACCGGTGTCGCCACCGAGACCAGTGCGTTTGGCGCCGTGAAGGCCCTGTTCCGCTAGTTCGACACGGAAATATTGCCCCAGGCAGCTGGCCGCCCCCGGCAACGGGGGCGGCCGCTTATTTGGCGCCGAGGCCGTTGCCGACGGGTACAGTGGCGCGAGCGCGCGTGCTATTGACCAAGCGACGGATCGCATCTATACTCTCAGGTATGCCCGCCGGGCCAAGCCCGCCCCTGATCGACAGTTCTGTCTGCAAACCCAGGAGACCCGCATGGGCCGTGCTCCGAGATGCCTCGTGACAGGGCGCAGCTTTACTGTTTGCAGCCTTCTGTCGAAGGACGCCGTTGAACGCAGTTTTCGGCGTTGGATCGTTCCCGTGGCCGTGGTTCTGCTCTCGGTGGGCGGCCCTGGCGGGGCGCTGGCCGCCGGTGCGGCGACGCCCGTGCCGATGGCCTCGGGCGTGCCCGGCCGCGTCCAGGTGACCGCCAGCACGGCCCAGGGACTCACCCTGGCCGTCGCCGGCCTGGAAGCCCGCTGGGACCAGGCCTATCTCGGCCCGGACGGCCAGCCGCGCTGGGCCCTGTCCATCGACGGTTTCACCAGCGGTGGCGCCCCCGGCAGCCCGCGCGTGCCGACCAGCGGCTCCTGGCTCGTGGTGCCGCCCGGCATGCGCCCGCAATTGCGGGTGCTGGCCGAGTCCTGGCAGCCGGCCGACGGCCGCCAGCTGGCGTTCGAGACGATGCCGGTCGAGGTGCCGGGCTCCGGGAACCAGCCGGCCACGCTGCGCGAACTGCTCGTGGAGCCGGACGGCGTGCTGCCGCCGGGGGCGTCGATCCTGCCCGAACTGGCCGCGGCCCGGCACGGACATGCGGGGCCGGCCGTCGTCATCGACGAACCGGTCTGGTGGCGCGGGCGGCGCGTGGCGGCCTGCCGCATCGTCCCGGTGCGCTACGACAGCCGCGGGCTGGCGCAGCAGGTGCTGAGCGACGGCCGCTGGGAAGTCGTGTTCGTGCCCGAGGGCGCGGGCAAGTCCGCCGCGCCCGCTGCCAACGCGATGCTGCGCGACGGCGCCAACGACGCGCACTTTGCCGGCGCCTTCCTCAACGGCGACCTGCTCACGCAGCTGCCGACCGAAGGCACCTACCTCGGCGCCGCAACCACGCAGTCGGCCGAGGAGCCGTTGCCGCGTGCCTCGGCGCAGGCCACGCTGCTGGGCCCGGAGGCGCGGCTGGCCGTCTCGCGGACCGGCCCCGTGCGCGTGACCTATTCCAGGTTGAGGCAGCGCGGCCTGATTCCCGACGTGCCCATCCAGGAAAGCCAGGTGCGCCTCTACCAGCGGCGCTACCTCGGGCGCGCGGACACCGGCACGGGGGCGCCGTACGTCGAGGTCGAGGTGCCCATCCACATGGTGGGCGAGGGCAACGCCTTCGACGGCGACGACTTCTTCGTGTTCTACGGCCTGCGCCTGCGTGAAGACGGCAGCTGGCTGGGCGACCTCGGCGTCGGCCCCGAGACGGTGCCGGGCTGCGGCGACCCCTTCGAGATGAACAACGAGGCGAACATCTACTGGCTGGCCTGCGCGCAGCCGTCCGTTGGTGAGGCCTGGCGGCGCATGGCGACCACGAGCCTGGCGGCGGCCAGCGGCCAGCCGCTGGCGAATTTCCGGCACCAGACCCGCATGGAGGAGCAGGCGGCGTTCCGCGAGAACCTGCCGTCGACGGTCACCGACCGCATGTACCTGAACCTGCACACCGACACGGAAGCATCGCTGGCGTTGAGCCCGTTCTGGCGGCCGGACCCGGCCGGCGGGACCGTGAACCTGACCGTGGCCGTGGCCGGCTTCAACAACATCTCGCGGCCGCTGCGCTTCGAACTGGTGACGGACACCGCCAACGTGACCGCGCTGGAGGAGTTCAACCTCAGCGTGCCCACGCAGGTCACGCGGAACTACGCGCTGACACCGGCGGCGATCAACGGCGCCAGCACCAAGGTCGTCGTGTCGCGCGGTACGGGAACACCGAGTTTCCCCTTCCTGTTCGCCTACCTGAACTGGTTCGAGATCGCCTACGACGCGCTCTACCAGGCGGTCGGCGGCGAGCTGCGGTTCCACGGCGGTGACACGGCGGGCGCGCGCCCGATGGAAGTGACCGGCTTCACCAGTGCGGACGTGGGCCTGCTGGAGATCACCGACCCGCGCGCGCCGGTCTTCGTGACGATGCAGGCGGGCAACGTGGTGCAGGACGGCGCCACCTGGAAGCTGTCGGTGATGCCCACGCAGTCGGGTACGCGGCGGGTCTTCCATGCGCTGGGCAATTTCGGCTCGGCCGGCGCGGTCGAGTTCAACTACGTGAAGTCGAGCCTGGCCGACGATCCGACCGACCCGACGCTGCTGGCCGGCGGCAACCCGGACCTGGTCGTCGTCACGCATGCGCAGTTCCGCACGGCCCTCGACCGCTGGGTGCAGCACCGCATCGCCCGCTCGGGCGGCACACTGAAGGTGCACGTGGTCGACGTGCAGGACCTGTACGACTGGTACAGCGGCGGCCTGCGCGACCCGTGGGCCGTGAAGCGATTCTGCAACCACGCGCTGACGCGCTGGGAGAGCTGGGCGCTGGCGATCGTCGGCGATGCCAACGAGAACGCGCTGGGCAAGCGCGTGCTGTCGCAGGCCGACGGCTGGGCCACCGACTGGGTGCCCACGCACTACCACACGCAGCGCGCGCTGTCCTATGAACCGGAGCTGATGGCCAGCGACAAGTGGTACGCGACGCTGCAGTCGGGCCAGAACTACCCGGTCGAGGACTTCCCGCGCACGCAGGCCACCCCGTTCGACATGCTGGCCGGGCGGCTGCCCTGCAACAGCGTGGCCGAGCTGGACGTGATGATCGACAAGATCATCACCGTCGAGAGCCCGCAGGCGGGCCAGGACTGGCGGCGGCGCGGCCTGTTCATCGCCGACGACGAGTGGTCGAACGGCTACGGCGCCGAGGCGCTCCTGTCCCTCGAGTACATGCCCGGTGAGCTCGATTTCCTCGAGAGCGAGCGGGATTCTCTGGCGACCCAGTGGGCCACGGGCACCGGTGTGCCGCTGGAAGCATCGCTGGTGACGCTGAAGTCGCTGCTGGATCCCCAGTTCCCCTACGACCCGGATAGCCCGGGCGTCCGGGGCCTGAACACGGTACGCATCTTCACGGCCGCCTCGGCCACGCCGGCCCTGCTGGCGGCGCTGAACCAGGGCGGGCTGTTCGCCAGCTACCAGGGTCACGCGAACCAGTACGTGCTGTCGTCCGAGTACTGGATGCAGGACATGCCGACCATCCCCAACCAGCGCGTCGACACCGCGCTGCTGTCGAACACGGGCCGCCCGTGGTTCTTCATCGGGCTGGGTTGCCACATCAGCGACTGGGCCCAGAACCCGGTCAAGAGCGAGCAGGCGCCGCAGGAACGGAGCATCGGCGAGAAGCTGCTGTTGCGGCCGATGAGCGGGGCCTCGGCGGTGTACGCGAGCAGCGGCTACGAGTACATCATCAACAATCGCGTCTTCGGCGAGTATATCTCACGGCGCTGGACACAGCGTCCGCCGGCCGTGCGCACGGTCGGCCCCGGTGCCAGTGCTCCCGGCCGCAGCCGCTGGGTGCTGGGCGAATTGCTGTGGGCGGCCGAGGCAGACCTGGCAGCGAGCGTGTTTTCCAGCGGTACCTACAGCGAGATGCTCGCGCAGTACGAACTGCTTGGCGACCCGCTGATGACCCTCGACGGCGGCGAGCCCGTCGTGGCCGCGACGCTGCACGGCGAGCCCGACCAGGTGGTCAGCGGCAGCGTGGAGCTGGCGGCCCTCGACGCGACGAACCAGCGCACGCTGGCGATCTCGGCGCGCGACGAGGCCGGCATCGACCGGCTCGAGGTGTTCGACGACGACGGCAACGACCTGACGTCCGCGATCGTCGTGGAGACGCTGCCTGCCGGCGCCCAGACGCACCAGCGGGTGGACTACGCGCTGACGGTGCCCGTGCGGCCGTACGACCACACGCTGACCGTGCGCGTGTACGATACCGGCGCCGCGCTGCCGACCGACCGGCATTGGGAGCTGGAACTGGCGATGCCGCAGACGACGGTGCTGACCGTCGACGGGCAGGCGCACGATCCGCAGGCCTTCGTCTTCGAGACGGGCGTGCCGGTGAGCTTCGGCGCCACGGTCACCACGGCTGCATGGCTGACGCCGGAGATGGAACTGACCCTGACCAGCGGGACGCTGACGCTCACGGGCGTGCAGTTCAACCTGGACAAGGGCCATGGGCTCAGCCTGGGCTTCACGGCGACGGCGAACGAGGCCGGCAGCGCCAGCGGGCACAGCGTGACGCTGGGCATCGACGGTAACGAGACGGTGATCGTGCTGCAGGCGGCGCCGGACGACGGCGGCGTGATCGGCATCGGACGGGTGCTGAACTACCCGAACCCGATGGGCGAGGACACGCGCTTCCTCGTCGAGACGGGCGCGACCGGCACCGGGCGCATCAGCCTGTGGTCGGTGGCCGGCAGCCCCGTGGCGCGGATCGGCTTCAGCGCCGACGGCGACGACACCGTCATCGAGTGGGACGGACGCGATGCGCACGGCGACGAACTGGCGAACGGGACCTACCTGTACCGCGTGGAGATCGAAGGGCACGGGGGAACCGCCCGCAGCGATGTGCAGCGGCTGGTGATCATGCGCTGAGGAACCGGCGGCGGCGCGCCCCGCGGGCGCCGCCTGCCGCGGAAGGATAGGAATGGGACGGAGCTCACGCCCCGGCCGGACTGGCGGCGGCGGGTGGCCGACATGGCCGCTCGCCGCCGTTCTGTTGCTGCTGGCGTTCGCCCAGGCCGGCTGCACCGGCCCCAAGCGGTTGCCGCCGGTGGAGACCTCGCCGCGCCCGCGGCCCGGCGTCGAAGCCCTGCCGACGGACCCGGTTCCGGCCGTGCCGGGCGAACCGGAACACCCGGAGGCGCCCGCCATTCCCTGGCTGGAACCGGCCGAGCCGCTCCTGCTGCTGGGTGTCGGCCTGCTCGAGGACAAGGCACTGCTGGAATTGCGCGCCGAGGGCGCAGCCTGGGTGCGCGACGCCGACTCCGGGCACACGCTGGCGGCGCTGGACGCCGGCGAGCCGTTGCTCTGCCGGCGCGACGGCGACCGTGTGGCCTGGCAGGCCGGCGATGAAGAAGGCAGCGTGCGCTCGGTGGCGCTGCAGCCCATCGACCCCGGCTTTCTCGTCAGCGCTCCCGGCGGCTCGTACCGCGGCGAGTTCCTCGTGGTCGCCACGCCGCGCGGGCGTGGCGTGACGCTGGTCAACAACGTCGAACTGGAGGACTACCTGAAGGGCGTGGTGCCTTGGGAGATCGGCCGCCACGACGCCGGGAAGTTCGACGCTCTCTGTGCGCAGGCGGTCGCCGCGCGCACCTATACCATCTCGCACCTGGGTTCGCGCAAGGCACGCGGCTTCGACGTGTACGCCACGGTGATGGACCAGGTGTACAAGGGCGCCGCCGACGAGGACGCGCGCTGCAACGAAGCGATCGCCGCGACGGCGCCGCTCGTGCTGCGGCACGGCGGGCGCGAGATCGAGGCCTACTACAGCGCCTGCTGCGGCGGCAGCAGCACGGCCGTGAGCGAGGTCTGGCCGAAGGACGACCGCCCGTACCTGGCGAAGCGAACCGACGGTCCCGCGCCGGGCGGCGAAGCCTGGTGCGCCGGTTCCACCTACTACCACTGGCGCGAGACCTGGAGCCCGCGCGCGCTCGAGGCGATCCTGCAGCGCACCCTGCCCGACTACGTGGATTACATGGCGCAGGAAGGACGCAGCCGCTGGGGCGCGCCGTCGTTCACGCCGGCACGCGGCGGCGCCGCGGCCAGGCCGGGGAGCCTGCGCGACCTCGAGATCCGCCGGCGCACGCCCAGCGGCCGCGTGGCCGAACTGGCCGTGGTCACCGACGCCGGTACCTATCACGTGCGCGGCGACCGTGTGCGCTGGGTCCTGACGCCGGCGAGCGGCAGCCCCGCCATCCTGCGCAGTGCGCTGTTCGAGCTGGAACTGGTGCGCGACGGCGACAAGCTGCGCGAAGTGGGCGTGCGCGGCCGCGGTTTCGGTCACGGCATCGGCCTGTGCCAGACCGGGGCGCTGGGCATGGCGGCTGCCGGCCGCTCCTGGCGCGACATCCTCGCCCACTACTACCCGGGCGCGACGCTCGAGGAAGTCCCGAGGCGGAAGCGATGAACGAAGATCTGGAAGCGACCGCGGCAGCCGCGCTGGCCTCGCGCCTGGTGGTGGGCCTGGCCGGGCCCGAGCCGACGCCTGCTGAGTGGGCCTGGCTGGCCAGGTACCGGCCGGCCGGCGTCATCCTGTTCGGGCGCAACGTCACCGACCCGGCCCAGGCGCAGTCGCTGTGCGCGCGCCTGCGCGCGCTGGTGCCCGGCCTCGAGGTGATGGTGGACCACGAAGGCGGCCCGGTGGCGCAGATGGCCGCCGCCGCCGGTCGCCCGCCTGCCGCCTGGGCCCTGGGCGCGCTCGACGATGTGGAACTGACCCGCGAGGTCTGCCGCGAGACCGGGGCGCGGCTGGCGCAGTTGGGCGTCACCCGCGTGCTCGGACCGGTGGCCGACGTGCTCGAACATCCGCGCAACCCGGTCATCGGCGCGCGGGCTTTCGGCGGCGACGCTTCGCTCTGTGCGCGGCACGTGGCCGCCGCCGTCCGCGGCTACCGGCAGGCCGGGCTCAACGTTTGCGTGAAGCACTGGCCGGGCCATGGCGGCACCGCCACCGACAGCCACCTGTCCCTCGAGGCCCAGCTGGTGTCCGGCTGCCGCGAACCGTTCGTGGCCGGCCTGGCCGCCGGCGCCGACGCGGTGATGGTCGGGCACCTGCCCGTCGCCGCGGGCGATGGTGGTGCCTCGCTCCCCGCCACACTCGACGCCGGTTACCTGGCGGGCGCCCGCGCGGCCCTGTCTGCCGGCGGCGGGCCGCCGCTGCTGGTGGCCGACGACGTGACCATGGGGGCGCTGCGGCTACCGATGAAGCAGGCCGGCGTGCCCGATCCCGACGGCCTGGAGGGCGGCCTGGTCGACCCCGGCCTGCTGCCCGCAGCCTGGCTGCAGGCGCTGGTGACGGCCGGCTGCGACCTGCTGCTGATCCGCGGGATCCCCTGGCGGGCGCTGCCCGCGGGCGACGACGCCGCGGCGCCGGCAGCCGTGCCCGGCATGGTGGCGCCGGAAGGCCTCGATGCCCTCACGGACGAGGCGCTCACCGTCGAGGCGCCGGCCTGGCGCGCGGCCCGCGCCCGCCTGTGGGCCGTGGCGGCCGCGGGCTGGGCCGACCCCGACCTGGACCTGGGTTGGATCGACGCGACCACCGGCGACCGCTGGGGCGCCGCTGACGCGCGCAGCGGCGCCGCGTTCACCGCTCGGCTGGGGCGCCTGTTCGCTGCGGTGCGCCACGTGGATGGCGACCCGGCGGGGGCCGGATTCCGGCCCGTGCGGCTGCTCGTGACCTCCCACCGGCCGCTGGCCCTGACGGTGCTCGCAGCCCTGCACCCGGCCCGGTCGGGCGTGGCCGTGGCGATGGGGCACCCGAGCCTGGCCGGTGACCTAACCCGTTTCCTCGGGGCCGGTTGGCGGGTCGGGCAGGTCTATGACTGTGACGTCGCCGACCTGGAACCGGAATCGACCGGACCGGTACAATAATCTTTTGACTGGGAGCGGAATCGCGACTATATTCCCCCCTCGCCAATCCAAAGGCGGGGGCGTAGTTCAGTTGGTTAGAACGCCGGCCTGTCAAGCCGGAGGTCGCGAGTTCGAGTCTCGTCGCTCCCGCCATCTGTCTACCGCGGCTCCGGTCGCGGTTTTTTGTTTTCAGGGCCATGTTGGTCGGCAGGCCGGGGCGTCGGCCGCCCCGACTCCGTGAAGGAGCAGGACCCATGAGCATCGACATGCGCAGCGCGCGGCGCTCAATCACCGCGATCAATTTGGTCACCGCGATCAATCTGGTGACCGCGATCATTCTGACGGCGGCGCTGGTGGCGTCCGGCGGGGCGCAATGCAGCCAGGCAAGCGAGGCGGTCATGACCGATCATCCGGCCTACGTCGACGGGAACTGCGGCTGGGCGGCCGCGGGCGAGCTCAAGGTGACACCCGACCTGGATGCGCGCGTGCGCGCCTATGTGCCGACCACGCTGGACCCCGCGCTCGGGCATCTCGATGCCGGCGAACAGGCCGTGCTGGGCAAGCTCGTGGAAGTGGCGCGCATCATGGACGCGCTGTTCGGCGTGCAGGCGACGCCGTGCGCAACGGAACTCGCGGCGCACATCGCCGCGTTGCCGGCCGACCGGCAGGACGCGGCGCGGCGCTATTTCGCCATCAACAAGGGCCCGTGGGACCGCCGCTTCCATTACGAACCCTTCATGGGCGAGTGGCCGCATCCGGCCGGCGCCAACTACTACCCGACCGACCTGACGGATGCCGAGAAGGCGCGCATCGCCGACCATGCGAGCGGGCTCGACGGCCTGTTCACGATGGTGCGACGCGACGCGAACGGCGGCCTCGTGGCGGTGCCCTATTCGCGGTACTTCGCGGCGGAACTCGGCCGGGCGGCATCGCTCATGCGCGAGGCCGCGGCGCTGACCGGCAACGCCAGCCTCAAGGCGTTCCTCGAGTCGCGCGCGGCGGCCTTCCTCAGCGACGACTACTACGAGTCCGATCTGCTGTGGATGGACCTCGACAGCACGGTCGAGATCACGGTGGGGCCGTACGAGACCTACGAGGACGGGCTCTTCGGCTACAAGGCGGCCTTCGAGGCGTTCGTCACGGTGACCGACCCCGTGGAGAGCCAGCGGCTGGCGAAGTTCAAGGACGAGTTGCCCTGGCTCGAGTCGCAGATCCCGATGGACGAGCGCCACAAGAACCCGAATCGCGGCAGCGAGTCGCCGATCCGGGTCGTGGACGAGGTCTATTCGGCGGGCGACACGCGCGCCGGCGTGCAGACCATCGCCTTCAACCTGCCCAACGACGAGCGCGTGCGCGAGGCCAAGGGCTCCAAGAAGGTGCTGCTGCGCAACGTGATGAAGGCCAAGTTCGACCAGATCCTGGTGCCCATCGCGCAAGTGGTGGTGGCCGACGACCAGCTTGGCGACCTGACCGCCGAGTCGTTCTTCCTGCACACGCTGTGGCACGAGATGAGCCACGGCCTGGGGCCGGGCAACATCAAGGTCGACGGACGCGACACCGAGGTGCGGCTGGAATTGAAGGACACCTACTCGACGATGGAGGAGGCCAAGGCCGACGCCATGGGCGAGTGGGACATCTTCATGTTGACGCGCGCGGGCCGGGGCTATTTCCCCGAGGCGATCTTCCGCCAGCAGTCCGCGACCTACCTGGCCGGTATCTTCCGTTCCGTGCGGTTCGGCATCGGCGAGGCGCACGGCAAGGCGAACGCGATCCAGTTCAACTACCTGGTCGCGAAGGGCGCCATCCTCCACGATGCGCAGACCGGGAAGTTCCGCATGAACGTGGCCGTTTTCGAGCAGGCGATCGCCGACCTGGTCGGCGAGATCTGCACGATCCAGGCCGAGGGCGACTACGCCGCCAGCCAGGCTTTCATCCAGCGCTACGGCGGCATGCCCGAGGTGCTGGCGGAGGCGCTCGCGAAGCTCGACCATATCCCCGTGGACATCGCGCCGGTGTTCCCGCGCTGGGACAACCGGTAGGCCCGCATGCGGGGGCGCGCAGCTTCGGCTGCGCGCCGCTCCCGCCGACGGTGGACGGGGACATGCTCCTGATCAGTGAAATCTACAAGTCGATCTGCGGCGAGTCGCAGTTCAGCGGTCGTCCGTGCACGCTTGTGCGGCTGACCGGCTGCCATGTCCGCTGCGGGTGGTGCGACTCGGCCCACGCCTTCAACGGCGGCGAACCGCTGGCGGTCGATTCCGTGCTCGCGCGCGTGCGCGAACTGGGTCCACGCACGGTGCTGGTGACCGGCGGCTAGCCGCTGCTGCAGCCGGCAGTGGTCGACCTCCTGCAGGCACTGCTGGCCGATGGTCGCGAGGTGCTGCTCGAGACCAGCGGCACCGTGGGGCCGCGCACGCTGGTGCCGCTGGCGGCGGTGCCCGTCGGCGTCCATCGCATCGTCGACCTGAAGGCGCCCGGCAGCGGGCTCGAGCCCGGCGTCATCGACTGGGCCGGCATCGCCTGCCTGGGTGCGGGTGACGAACTGAAGGCCGTGCTGGCCGACCGGCGCGATTACGAATGGGCGCGTGACCTGGTGCGCGAGGCGGGGCGCCTGCCTGCCGGCGTGCCGGTCAGCTTCTCGCCGGTGCAGGACGGGCTGTCGGCGGCGGACCTGGCGCAATGGATCCTCGAGGACGGCCTCGAGGTGCGCTTCCAGCTGCAGTTGCACAAGATCGTCTGGCCCGGCGTCGAACGGGGGGTCTGACGATGGCGACGGCCCGTGAGACGGCGATCGTCCTGGTGAGCGGCGGCATGGATTCGTGCGTGTGCCTGGCCGAGGCGGCGCGGGAGTTCGAGGTTGCCGCGCTGCACATCAACTACGGTCAACGCACCGAGGCGCGCGAGTTGCGCGCGTTCGGCGACCTCTGCGACCACTACGGCGTGGTGCGGCGCCTGGCGGCCGACATCTCGTACCTGAAGGTGATCGGCGGCTCGTCGCTGGTCGATGCCTCGTGCGCGGTCGAGACGGGATTGCCCGAGCCGGGTCAGGGCGTGCCCTCGACCTATGTGCCCTTCCGCAACGCGCACATCCTGTCGGTGGGCGTCTCGTGGGCCGAGGTCATCGGCGCCACGGCGCTGTTCATCGGCGCGGTGGAGGAGGACGGCAGCGGCTACCCCGATTGCCGGCGCGAATTCTACGACCGCTTCGAGGCCGCCGCCAATGCCGGCACGCGCCCGGACACGCAGCTGCGCATCATCACCCCGCTGATCCGCCTGGACAAGGGCGCCATCGTCAGGCGCGGCGTCGAGCTGGACGCGCCGCTGCACCTGACCTGGTCGTGCTACACGGGGGAGGATCTCGCCTGCGGCGAATGCGAGAGCTGCCGCCTGCGGCTGCGCGGATTCGAGCGCGCCGGCCTGGCCGACCCGATTCCCTACCGCCGCTGAGGCGAGCGCGCCGGCTCAGGCGCCGGGCGCGGTCGAGAACCTGCCGAAATCGTAGTCCTTGTAGGCATTGCAGCGGCTGCAGAGGTGGATCAGGTCGCGCCGGCCGTCGTCCAGCATCTCGCGCAGGCAGCGCGCGGCGTGGCCCTGCCAGATCTCGAGCACCGATTGCTGCAGCACGTTGCCGATGACGGCCTTCTCGTGCACGTCCCAGCAGCAGATGGTGGCGTTGCCGTCGGTGTAGAAGAACATCTCGTCGAGGATCTTCAGGCACGGCTTCATCACGACGTCTTCGGGCTTCTGGCCCGTCCACGGCCACTGGTAGAGCTGGGTGACGAGCACCTCGGTGCAGCGCGGCTCCCAGTAGGCGCGGTAGTCGGCGATCTCGTGCCGGTTCTCGGGAACCTCGATCATCCGCACCTCGGTGAAGACCTTGTCGCGCCATCCCTCGCGATCCCAGATCTCGAGGAAGCGCGTCGTGCGCTCGAGCACCTTCTGGTAGGGAATGCCGACGCGCGAGGGCTCGTAGGTCGCGGCGCTGAAGCCGTCGATCGAGAAGCGCATGATGTCGACACCGGACTCGAGCAGCTCGCGGCCCAGGTCCTCGGTGAGCAGTTCCGCGTTCGTGTTGAATTCGACGCGCGCCGTGGGGTCGTGCTGCTTGATGTAGCGGACGATCTCCGGCTGCCGCTTGTCGACGAACGGCTCGTTGGTCAGGAACGGGCGGTAGGTCAGGCCCCAGCCCCGCGTGTCGTCGATGATCTTCTTCCACATGGCGTCGGGCATGCGCGCGGGATCGCGCACGATCTCGTTCTGCGGGCAGAACGGGCACTTGGCGTTGCACTTGGTGACGGTCTCGAGCTGGATGTAGCGCGGGCGCTCGGCGTACGGCAGTCGCCAGCGCGGGCCGGCGCCGGCGCCGCTTGCGGTCGGGGATCCGTTCCACTGGTCGGCCTGGGCTGGACGCATGCGGGTCTTCCTCCGGAGCCGGACGGGGCCGGCGGTTTCGTTCAGCGGCCGCGCAGCAGCGGCTCGAGCACGGCCAGGCTGCGGGCGGTGGCCCCGCGCTGGGCCAGGACGACTTCGCGCGCGGCGGCGGATGCTGTGGCCAACAGTGCGTCATCGCCCAGCAGCCGCGTGGCGGCGGCGAGCGCCTGCCCGGGCGTGGACACGACCTGGCCGGCCTGCTGCCGCACCAGTTCGCCGGCTTCCTCGGCGTTGTCGATCACCGGGCCGAACAGCACCGGCAGGCCGGCGATCGCCGGCTCCATCGTGTTGTGCACCCCGGTCGTGAAGCTGCCGCCGACGTAGGCAAGATGCCCCGCCCTGTAGATTTCCGCCAGTTGCCCGATCGAATCGGTCAGGACCACGTCCGGCGGCGCGGAACCAGGGTGTTCCGCAGCTGCGGCCACGACCTCCGAGAGGCGTCGCGTGGACAGCCCGTCGGCAGCCAGCGCGCGCTCCAGCTGCGCCAGGCGCGCCGGCGACGGCTCGTGGGGCGTCAGCACGATGCGAACGTCGGGATGCGCCGCCCGCAGGCGCCCGAGCACGGGCAGCCACAGCTTCTCGTCGGGTGGCCAGGTGCTGCCCAGCACCAGCAGGCGGCCGCCGAGGGCGCGAAGTGCCGCTGCGGTGGCGCCGCCCTGCGCGGCTTCCCAGCGCAGGATCACCTGCTCGGCGCGCGTATCGCCGGTCACGCTGACGGGGCAGTGCACGCCCAGTTCGTCGACGAAGCGGCGCTGGTCCTCCCGCGTGCACACGCCGATGTGCGCGAAGCGGTCGAAAAGATCGCGGTAGAGGGGGCGCGCGAAGGGATGCAGGCGCGTGCTGCCGGGCCGGAGCGAACCGGCCATCAGCACGATGGGCACGCCGGCGCGGTCGGCGGCGAGCACCTGGTTGGGCCAGCAGTCGAACTTGACGAACACCAGCAGGCGCGGCCGCCAGGCGGCGACGAGCCGCTCCATGGCCCGCGGCCGGTCGAGCGGCAGGTACTCGTGGATGTCGGCGCAGGGGCGGCGCTCCGCGAAATGCCGCCCCGAGGGCGAGAAATGCGTGACCACGAGCGGCGGGTGGCCGGGCTGTTCCCGCAGGGCGGCGATGAGTGGCCGGGCCTGCTCGTATTCGCCCACCGACGTCACGTGGAACCAGACGCAGCCCTGGGCCGCGGCGGCAGCCGCCTCGATCCGGTCGTCGAGGCCGCGGCGGCCACGCAGGCCTTCACGCAGCTTGGGCAGCAGGGGCGCCGCCAGCGGCGCGAGCGCCGCCAATGCCGGACTCAGCGCGCCGTAGAGGCGCAAGGGCCGCGCCCGGGGCGCGGGCTGCCCTGGTGTCGCGGCCGGTTGGTCTGCGGGCGCCGGTGCTTCGTGCGCTCATGGCGTGCTCCCGAGCGACAGCAGGGCGCGCGATGCCGTCGCGGGCTCGATCGCCACGAGGCAGGCGAGGTCACCGCGGTGGCAGGGCCGCTTGCCGTTGCGCGAACAGGGGCGGCATTCGATCGCGGTCTCGAGCACGCGGCTCGCGGGCAGGCGCGGGAAGTAGCCGAAGGCGCGCACGGTGGGACCGAAGAAGGCCAGGACCGGCGTGCCTGTGGCCTCGGCCACATGCAGCAGGCCGCTGTCGTTCGTGGCGAGGGCGCGGCAGCGGGCCAGTTCGCGCGCGACCTCGACGAGGTCGCGGCCCTCGATCACGACGGCGCCGGCGGCAACGGCGGCGGCCGCGAGTCGGCTGCCGGGGTACCACGAGCGCTCGTCCGGGCCGAGAAAGATGCGCAGGTCCTTTTCGCCGGCGGCGGCCAGGCCCTCGATCAGCGCGAGCCAATGGTGCTCGGGCCAGCGCTTGGTGGCCCAGCGCGCGCCGGGCGCGAGGGCCAGCGGCGCCCGCGTGCCGGCAGCCGCTGACGAGCGGACCGCCAACGACTGCAACGGGGGTCGCCGGTCGTCGATGCCGCGCGTGTCCGGTCCCGGCCCGGCGGGCCGGGTCAACAGGATGTCGTCGAAGCGGGCGACCATCGTGCGCGTCAACGCCGCGCCCGCTTCGCCGCCGGCCAGCAGCCGCAGCCGCGCCGCGGTGTCCTTGGTCAGGCGTGCGTCGGCACGGCGCCCGATCATGACGAGCAGTGCGTGGCTGCGCAGGACGTGGTGCGCATCGACGACCTGGTGCCACTGCCGCCCGCGCAGGCGGCCGGCCAGTGCAGCGAGCGGGGCCAGCCCGCGACCGTCCAGGGACACGACTTCGTCCACGCCGTGGAAGTGCGAGGCCAGCGGCGCGAACGCCGCCTTGGTCACCAGCGTCAGACGACGGTCCCCGGCATCGGCCGTTTCGGCCAGCGCCGACAGCGACCAGCCGAGCAGGCAGAGGTCGCCCAGGGAACCGAAGCGCAGGACCAGCCAGTCACGCACGACCACTTCCGTCATCCAGGGTCCGGGCCGGCCCGCCGGTCCGGCGGGCGCGGCGGCCCGCAGCGGGCCGTTCGCCGGCAAGAGAAACACATCCCGGGCGGCGGCGCCAGACCGGTGGCGCCCGGCCCCGACCCGGCCCTCCGGCAGGGTCTTGCCGCCTTCGCCGCACCGGGTTAACATCGGCCGGTTGCCCTGTGCCGCCCCGCGACGGCGCCAACGATGGAGAGCCCCGGTTTGGAACTTGTCCTACTCATCGTGCTCCTGGCCTTGTCGGCGTTCTTCTCCGGCTCGGAGTCGGCCTTTTTTTCGCTGAGTGCCGCCGAAGTGGCCCATCTGGAGGCCACCGGCGGCCGTCGCGGGCGGCGTGCAGCCGCCCTGGTGCGCCGCAGCCACGACCTGCTCTCGGCGCTGCTGATCGGCAACCTGCTGGTCAATACCGCGGCCAGCGTGGTGGCCACCGGGCTGTGCCTGGCCTGGTTCGGTGCGCAGGGCGTGGCCATCGCCATTCCGGCCGTCACCCTGCTGCTGCTGATTTTCGGCGAGATCACCCCCAAGCTCCTGGCGCTCGGCCGGCGCGAGCAGGTGGCCCTGGCGGCGCAGTGGCCGCTCCGGTTCTGGTTGCTGGCGACGCGTCCGGCGCTGTGGCTGACCGGCAAGCTGGTCGGCGCCATGCTCGCCATCCTGCCCGCCGATCGCCCCGGATCACGGCCGCTCGGCACGGCGGAACTGCAGACCGCCTGCGACCTGGCCATCGAGGACGGCACGCTGACCGAGACCGAGGGCCGTTCGCTGGCGCGCCTGCTGCAGCTGTCGGAACTGGAAGTGCAGCACATCATGGTGCCGCGCACGGCGGTGGTGGCATTGCGCGCGGACATGACCAGGGAAGAGGTGCTGCGCGTGGCCCGCCACGCGGGCTTCAACCGTTATCCCGTCGTGTCGCCGGAGGGTGGCCGTCCGGTCGGCATGTTCCACCTGAAGGACCTGCTCGGCGCCGGGCCGGGCTGCGACCTGCCGCTGGCCGGCGGCGGTCGCCCGCTCCTGTTCGTGCCCGAGAGCAAGGACGTGGACGACCTGCTCTCGCAGATGCGCCGCGGCGGCAGCCATATGGCCGCCGTGGTCGACGAGCACGGCGACTTCACCGGCATCGTGACCATGGCCGATTGCCTGCAGGCCCTGCTCGGGCCCGTTGCGGACGCGGCCTCGCGCGACCCCGACGTGATCCCGCTCGGCGAGGGGCGCTGGGTGGTGAGCGGCCGCACGGACCTGCGCGCGCTCGAGGAATCGTGCGGCGTGCGCCTGCCGCCCAGCCGCGACTACGTGACGGTGGCCGGCTTCCTCATGACCTCGCTCGGTCGCGTGCTCGTGCCCGGCGACCGCGTCACCTTGCCGGAAGCGCGCCTGACCGTGCTGGAGATGCAGGGGCATCGCGTCGAACGGATCCAGGTCACGCGCTGGCGCTCGGGCCCGGGCGAGGTGACGGGATGAGCGCGAGCGGTGACAACGGCCTGTTGCTGTGGCTCGGACTTACGGGGTGCCTGCTGGCCTCGGCTTTCTTTTCCGGCACCGAAACGGGCCTGATGAGCATCAGTCGCGTGCGCCTGCGCCGCTCGCCTGCGGCCGAGTCGCCGCGCGGACACCGCCTGCGTCGCCTGCTGCGCGACCTCGAGGAACCGGTGATGACGTGCCTGGTCGGCAACAACCTCGTCAACGTGGCGTTCAGCGCGCTGGTGACGATGGTGCTGACCGCGCGCTTCGGCGACAGTGGACAGGGCCTGGCGGTGGCCGTCGTCTCGATCGTGACGATGGTCGTCGGCGAGATCCTGCCGAAGACCCTCTATCGCGAGTATCCCGAACGGCTGTCGCTGGCGACTTTGCCGGTGTTCTCGGCTGTCATGGTGGTGCTGTGGCCGGCCCGACTGGTGCTGCGCGCCTACCGTCGCCTGCTGCAGCGCCTGCTGCCCGCGCCTGCCGGCAGCCGTCGTCGGCTCGACCGCGGCAGCCTGGCGGCACTCATGCTGGCGCACACGCCGCCCTCGAACACGGAACGCGGATTCGGCGATATCCTCGAGCGCTTCCTGCAACTCGCGCACCGTCCGCTGACGGCGCTCATGCGGCCGCTCGATGCGATCGTGTCGCTGGGGCCGGAAGCCACGGTCGCCGAATGCCTGGCCGTGGCGGCCCGGTCGGGCCTGAGCCGCCTGCCGGTCACGCGCGAGGACGGCTGTGCGCTGCAGGCCTATGTGACCGTGCGCGACCTGCTGTTCCTGCCGCCGGAAGGGGCGGCCGAGCCGGTGCCGCGACGTCTGTGGCGACCGCTGGTGCTGGTCGATGCGCGCATGACGCCGTACGAGGTGTTCGAGGAACTGCGCGGCCAGGGCAACCAGATGGCTGCCGTCTGCGACCCGGCGGGGAACCCGCAGGGCCTGATCACGTTGGAAGACCTCATCGAGACGGTGATGGGTTCCATCCACGACGAGTTCGACCCCCAGGCGGCCGCCGGGCCGGCGGCCTGAACAAGGAGCGGTGATGAGCGACGACCTCGAACTGACACGGCATGACCACGTGCTGATGGGCCTTGTCTTCACCCTGCAGGCCGGGGCCATGCAGCAGATGGGCAAGCTGCAGGACCCGTCGACCGGTGAGGTGCGGCGCGACCTCGAGCAGGCCCGCGCCACGATCGATATCCTCGAGATGCTGAAGGTCAAGTGCCGCACGAGCACGCCGCCGGACCTGGTGCGACTGCTGGACCAGGCCGTGCTCAACCTGCAACTGAACTACATGGACGAGATCGGGAAGCCGGGCGAAGGCGCCCCGCAGTCCGGGGAAGGCACCGACGCGGCGCCGCAGGCGGCAGACGACCCGGGAACCGGAGCTTGAACCGTCCCTCGGTATGCGCCGGAATACGGCGATTGTTGCGACCCCGGTCGTCGCGCCCGGCATTCTTCGGCCGTGTCCGGTCGGCGTGCCTGCCGGCCGCCTTCATTGCCGCCGCCGCCCTGCCTGCGCAGGGCGCTGCGGCTGGCGACGCCCCGGTACCGGAGAGGCTGCAGGACAGCGTCCGGCTGGTGCGGTTGCATTCGGCGGTGCTCCCGCCCGACGGCCTGCTCGCCTGGGGGCTCGGCGCGCGCACCTGCAGCACCGTCCACCTGGTCGACGGGGACCGCTGGCGCATCCAGCGGAAGGAAGTGTTCCTGACCGGGGAATGGAGCCCCTTGCCGTGGTTGCAGGCCTGGGCCGAACTGCCCTGGCGCACCTGGTCGGAGGGTGCCGGCTGGATCCCGGAATCGGGCAGCGGACTCGGCGACGGACAATGGCAGCTCGTGGCCGGACGTCCGCTGGCCGGCGGCGTCCTGCACCTGGCCGCCGCCGGGGGCGGCAACCTGCCGGTTGGCGATACCGATGCGGGACTGGGCGAAGGGGTGTTCTCGCCGCGACTGAGCCTGGCGGCAACGGCGTGCTTCTGGCGCGATGCCAACGTGCCGGAAATGCGCGTCCACCTGAACGCCGCGCGCACGTGGAACGGCAACGAGGATGCCGGCTACGGCTGGGGCCAGTCGGGCTTCGAGCCCTGGCCCACGCGCTATCCGGCCGCCGCTGCCGTTGGCGGTGACGGCGGCAACGACATCACGACGCTCGGCGCCGCACTCGAATTCCGGCGCGGTTCGACCGCGCTCTGGCTCGAGTACAGTCGCGACCGTTTCCCCGCCACCGAGGTCGTCAGCCCGAAGGAACAGTTCAGCGGTGTCGGCGCCGGGCTGCGCTGGGGGTTGACCGAGGGCTGGGCCGCGCACGGATCTTACCTTGTCTCGCTGGCCCGCGACGACGCAGCAACGGCATGGTACCCCGCGTTCCCGGACTGGACGATGTCGGTGACGTTCTCGCGCCAGTTCGGCGTCGGCGGGCGCGACAGCGACCGGGACGGGGTCGTCGACCGTCGGGATCGCTGCCGCGACCTGGCCGAGGACCTGGACGGGTTCTCCGACGATGACGGCTGCCCCGACGTCGACAACGACCGCGACGGCGTCATCGACACGCGTGACCTGGCGCCCAATGAGCCGGAGGACCGCGACGGCTTCGCCGACCACGACGGCGCGCCCGACCCCGACAACGACGGCGACGGCGTCCTGGACATCGATGACCTCTGCCCGGACCGGCCCGAGGATCTCGACGGACAGGCGGACGAGGACGGCTGTCCGGACGAACTCACGGACAGTGACCGTGACGGCGTGCCCGACGACCGTGACTCGTGCCCGGATGTGCCGGAAGACCTGGACGGATTCGCCGACAAGGACGGTTGCCCGGAGGCAGACAACGACTTCGATGGCATCGAGGACGGCCAGGACGAGTGCCCCGACCAGGCCGAGGATTACAACGGCAACGCGGACAACGACGGCTGCCCGGACGCGGGCTAGCCGTCGCCCCCGGCCAAGCGGCGCTTCGCTGCCTGCCATGAGGTTTCGAGCTCGTCGAGCGTCGCTTCGCCCATCGCACGGCCCTCGGCGCGGAACTGCGCTTCCACCAGCCTGAAGCGTTCGGCGAAGCGCTGGTTCGCCTTGCGCAGCGCCATGTCGGGCTGCACGTGGTGCCAGCGGGCCAGGTTCACCAGCGAGAACAGCACGTCACCCAGTTCGTGCTCGATGGCCGCTGGGTCCTGTGCGGCGGCGGCTTCCTCGAACTCGGCGAGTTCCTCCTGCAGCTTCGCGTTCACGCCGTCAATGGTCGGCCAGTCGAAACCGACATCGGCGGCATCGTGCTGCCAGCGGTAGGCCAGGTGCAGCGGCGCCGTGGAGGAGGGCATCTCCTTCAGCACGCTCTCGGCCTCCGGGTCCAGGCCCTTGGCGCGCTTCTCCTGCGCCTTGATCTCGTTCCACAGCCGCTGGCTCGTGCCCACCTCGTGGGCCTGCTCGTCGCCGAACACGTGGGGATGCCTGCGGATCAACTTGGCGTTGCCCTGCCGGGCGACGTCCTGCATCGAGACGCCGGCGGTTTCGCCGAGGATCTCGCAGCAGAAGCAGGTCATGAAGAGCAGGTCGCCCAGTTCCTCGCGCACGTGGTCGGCATCGCCCGAGAGGGCGGCGTCGACCAGCTCGCCGGCCTCGTCCAGCAGGTAGCGGGCCGCGTCGACCAGGGTCTGTTTGCGGTCCCAGGGGCAGCCGCCGGGCGAGCGCAGCGTGTGGATGGTGGCCAGCAGGTCCTCGAAATCGGACGGCATCTCGTTCCTTCCCGGGGCGGGGTTGCGTGGTCGACTGGAGGCCCACAGTAAATGAGTTTGGCGGGTCGGCCAACTCCCGGTTATCCTGAACGGTCGCGCGCTGCGCAAGGATCCGACACCTCCCGCATGGGTGATCGGCGATGGGTGAATGACGATGGGATCGACGACGTGACCGACGACATGACTGGCCACAACGTGCCCGACATCAACACGAACGCCGTCCCTGAACCCGGCGGGCCCGACGCCATCGAGTGGATCCGCATCAAGGGCGCCCGCCAGCACAACCTGCGGAACATCGACGTCGACATCCCGCGCGGCCGCTTCACGGTGGTCTCCGGCCTGTCGGGCTCGGGCAAGTCGTCGCTCGTCTTCGACACGCTCTATGCCGAAGGCCAGCGCTGCTATGTGGAGTCGCTCTCGACCTACGCGCGCCAGTTCCTCGAGCGCCTGCCCAAGCCCGATGTCGACTGGATCGACGGCGTCAGCCCGGCCATCGCCATCGAGCAGCGCAACGCCGTCACGAGCGGGCGTTCCACCGTCGGCACCGTCACCGAGATCAACGACTACCTGCGCGTGCTGTGGGCCCGGGCCGGCTCCGTGCACTGCGCCGCCTGCGATGTGGATGTCGATCGCCACACACCCGACTCGGTCTGGCGCGAGGTGCGCAAGCAGCGCGCCGAAGGCGATGCGATCCTTGTCTGCTACCCGCTGCCGGCCGGCACCGGCGCCGCCGTGGGCTGGTGGGAGCCGCTGCTGGCGCAGGGATTCCAGCGCGTGGTGGCCGGGGGCGCCGTCCACACGCTCGACGCCGCCGACCCCGCGGCGCTGGCCGCGGTGCCTGCGGGCGACGGGATCGACGTGATCGTCGACCGCCTGCACCTGAAGGCGACGGCGCGCTCGCGGTTCGTCGAGGCCGTGGAACTGGCGTTGGCCCAGTCCGGGCTCGTGGCCGTGCGTGATCGCGACCTGACCTGGCGCGCCGAGTTCTCCGGCGACCTGCGCTGCAGCGGTTGCGGCCGTGTCTATCCCGACCCTTCGCCGCGGTTGTTCTCGTTCAATTCCCCCGAGGGCGCCTGTGCCGCCTGCAAGGGCTTCGGCAACAAGCTGGAGTTCGACGAGGATCGCATCGTGCCCGACCCGGCGCTGACGCTGCGCGAAGGCGTCATCAAGCCCTGGAGCACCGAGAGCTTCGCGCGCGATTTCACGGCGCTGCTGCGCTTCTGCGCGCGCCGCAAGATCCCGACCGACGTCCCGTTCCACAAGCTCTCGCGGACCCACCAGCGCCTGGTACTGGAAGGGAAGGACGAAACCTACCCCGGCGTGATTCCCTTCCTGGAGACGATGCGCCGCGAGATGAAGAAGGGGCACCACCGCTTCTTCACGCGCCGCTTCATGGGCGACACGCTGTGCCGCGCCTGCGGCGGCAGCCGCCTGCGCGAGGAGGCGCTCGCCGTGCGCGTGCAGGGACTGGACCTGGGGCAGGTCGGCCGGCTGTCGGTGGAGGAGGCGCTGCAGAAGATGGGCTCGCTGCGCCTGGGCAAGTCGGCGACGGCGGCGGCCGGCGAGGTGCGCGACGAAGTGGTGCACCGCCTGCGATTCCTGGAACGCGTGGGCCTCGGCTACCTGACCCTCGATCGGCTGACCCGCACGCTGTCGGGCGGCGAGGCCCAGCGCATCCACCTGGCCAACGCACTCGGCGCACGGCTGGTCGATACCCTGTACGTGCTCGACGAACCGACCTGCGGCCTTCACGCCGCCGACGTCGAACGCCTGACGGACACGCTGCGCGACCTGGTCAATGCGGGCAACACCGTGGTCGTGGTCGAGCACGACCTGTCCGTGCTGCGCGCTGCGGACCACTTCGTGGAACTGGGACCGGCCGCCGGCACCGGGGGCGGCCACCTCGTCTTCCAGGGGCCGCTTTCGGAGGCGCTGTTGGCCGACACGCTCACGGCGCGCCACCTCCGGGGCGAGGCGCGCGCCACCGACAAGCGGCCGCAGCGCGGGGCACCCGAGCGCTGGCTGGTGGTCAAGGGCGCGCGCCTGAACAACCTGCGCGAGATCGACGTCAAGGTGCCCCTCGGCCGCTTCGTGGCGCTGACCGGCCTCTCGGGCTCGGGCAAGAGCAGCCTGCTGAACGGCTGCCTGCACGACGGCCTGACGGCCAAGGCCGCCGGTGGCCTGGGGCGGGCCTTCCCGTTCACATCCATCGTGGGCGCGCACGGCGTCGGCCGCGTCATCCGCGTGGACCAGTCGCCCATCGGCAAGACCAGCCGTTCGAACCCGGCCACCTACCTGCAGGTGCTCGGGCCCATGCGCGACCTCTTCGCGAACACGCGTGATGCCCGGACGCGCGGCTTCGCTGCCGGACGCTTCAGCTTCAACACGGCCGGCGGCCGCTGCGCGAGTTGCCAGGGCCTCGGCTACCACCGCGTCGAGATGCAGTTCATGGCCGACATCGAGGTGCCCTGCGAGGACTGCCGCGGCAGCCGCTTCAATGCGGCGACCCTCGAGATCCGCTACAAGGGACTGAACATCGCCCAGGTGCTCGAGCTCACGATCGACGATGCGCTCGCGTTCTTCGGCGACGTGCCTGCGGTGGGGCAGCGCCTGTGGCTCCTCAAGAAGGTCGGGCTCGGCTACCTGGGCCTGGGCCAGCCCGCACCCACGCTTTCCGGCGGCGAGAGCCAGCGCCTGAAGATCGCGCGTGAACTGGCCCTGCCCTCGGGCAAGCAGAACCTCTACCTGCTCGATGAGCCCACCACCGGCCTGCACGCGGAGGATGTCCGCGCCCTGGTGAAGGTGCTGCACGAACTGGTCGAGGCGGGGCACTCCGTACTCGTGATCGAGCACAACCTCGACCTGATCGCCCAGGCCGACTGGGTCATCGATCTCGGCCCCGGCGGCGGCCGCCACGGCGGCAAGGTCGTGGCCCAGGGCAGGCCCCAGGACATCGCCAAGGTGGCGGCCTCCCTGACCGGCCGGCACCTGGCGCTGCAGATCGGCCTCTGACCGCCACGACCGGTGGCACCCCCCTTGCAGTTTTTCGCCCGGCGCGCGTGACAAGGGACGGGACCATTCCCGCAACCCCATGTCGCGCAAGGGGCCGGGCGGCCCGCGCGCGGAACATCAGCGACCGGCGGGAAAAAGTTGCCATCCGGAAACCGGCAGATTCAGCCCAGCGAGGACCCCACATCCCGGGTCCTGGCGCACGTCTGGCGCCAGGCGCCGGTCGGGCTGGTCCTGGTGGCGGACGGGGCGGTGGCGGCCTGGAATCCGGAAGCGCGGCGGTTGCTGGAAGCCTCGGTCGGGGGGCGGCCGACGGCGTGGCGCCGCTGGCTGGAATCGGCGGCCGTGCGGCTGCAGGCCATGTCCGGGGCCGCGACCGTGCTCGAGGGTCGGCAGGAGCACGCGCCGGCCCTGGAACTGACGGCCGCCGGCGACGACCGACGCGAAGGCATGGTGGTGCTCGTGCTGCGCGAAGCGGCGGACGGGACGGCGGGCGCTGCGGGCCGCAACCTGGTCGAGACCGTCAGCACGCTGAGCCACGAGCTGCGCACGCCGCTGGCGTCGATGAAGAGCAGCCTGTCGCTGGTCCTGGGCGGTGACGCCGGCGCCTTGAACCCCGACCAGTCGCGGTTCCTGGAGCTGGCGCTGCGCAACGTGACGCGGCTCGACCGCCTGGTCGGCGACCTGCTCGACATCTCCCGCGACGATGCAGGGCGCCTCAACGCGGACTGCCGCGTCACCGACCTTGGCCCGGTGCTCCGCGAGGCACTGGCGATGTTCGAGGACGGCAGCGGGCAGGCCGGACCGCGCCTGGATACGAGCGGCATTCCCGCCCACTTCCAGGCCTGCGTGGACGGCGACAAGATCGTGCAGATCGTGGCCAACCTGGTCGGCAACTCCCGCAAGTACGTGCCGGCCGAAGGCCGAGTGCGTGTGTGGCTGGACCCTCATCCGGCGCCCGTCGACCCGCCGGCAGCCGAACTGGCGCGTGCCTGCGGGCTGGAAGCGCGCACGTTCACGCTCGTGGTCGAGGACAACGGGCCGGGCATCGACCCGCAGGTCGTCGATCGCGTCTTCGAACCGTTCGAGCGCGGTCGGTGCGAGTTGATCGGCCGCGTGGGCGGCGCCGGGCTGGGCCTGCACATCGTGCGGCGCCTGGCCGAGGCGCACGGTGGCAAGGTCAGCCTGGCGACGGCTCCCGGCGCCGGCACCACCGTCTGGGTGCGGCTGCCGGTCGATCCTTCGGGCGCCAGCCTGCTGCAGGCCGCGGCGCGCCTGCAGGCGGACCTGTCCCGCAGGAGCGGGGAAGTCACAGCAGCGCAAGCGCCGGTTGCCGGCCGGCACATCGCCCTGCTCGACGTACGGGACCAGGGCGCCGCCGCCCCGGCCGTGGTCGCGGGCTGGAAGTCGCGGCTGCAGGGGCTGGCACCGGGGACCGCAGGCATGCCCTGCGAGCCGGCGCCCGGCCTGCTGGCGGTTGCGGTCCTGGATCCGGCCGGGTGGGATCGGGCCGCGCCGTTCAGGACGGGCAGCTGGCAGCGGCTGGCTGCGGCTGCTCCCGGGCCCCCGGTGGTCCCGGTACCGACATTCGGGGGTCAACCCGGGGCGGATGTGGTCGATAGCAATTCGCGGAATCTGTAGACGGCCGGCGGGGAACCCGGCAAACGAAAAGGGCAGGACCATGGACCGAGCGCTGAAAGTCCTCGTGGTGGACGACGAACCGGACATCCTGGAAACGCTGGAATTCAGCCTGGCCAGGCGCGGTTTCGACGTGGCCACGGCCGCCGACGGGCTCGAGGGCCTGGAGAAGGCCAAGCGCGTGCCGCCCGATTTCATGATCCTCGACGTGATGCTTCCGGGCTGCAACGGCTACGAAGTCAGCCGCATGCTGAAGGAGTGGATGGACAACGACCCGCAGTCGGCGCCCTTCCCGATCATGCTCCTGACCGCCCGCAAGGTGGACACGCGCGACCGCGAGAAGTTCATCGCCACCTGGTCGCGGGCCGATGCCTGCATGTACAAGCCGTTCGAAATGGAGGAGATCGTCTCGACGATCCACCAGCTCACGGCGCGGCGCAGCGCCTAGGCGGCGCCGGCGGGAAAAAACCACATCCTCCTGCCTTGACAACGGTTTGCCGGCCGTGTTTTATTGCCCGTTCGCCGCCGGCGGCGGCATCGGGTGCCTGGGTAGCTCAGTTGGTAGAGCACATGACTGAAAATCATGGTGTCGGTGGTTCGACTCCGCCCCCAGGCACCACCCGGTCTTTTTGGAGCTGGTGTAGCTCAGCTGGTAGAGCAGCTCACTCGTAATGAGCAGGTCCGCGGTTCAATTCCGCGCACCAGCTCCAGACCGTCCCCGCCGCGAGATTACAGCCCGTGCCGCCATTGGCGGTGGCACGGGTTTTTTTGTGTGTTGTGGGGATTGCCGCGGCGTTACAGTCCGCTGACATATCGGTGTCCTGACTCGAAACGTTCCAGGGGGACTTTGCATGCCTTTGCGCGTCAGCATTTCCGGTATCCGTGGTGTGATCGGTGACGGGCTCGATGCCGTCGGTGTGGCGCGCTGGGCCAGCGCGTTCGGCGCCTGGCTGCCGCCGGGCCCGGTGGTCGTGGGGCGCGACACGCGCCCGAGCGGGCCGATGGTGCTGTCGGCGGTGACCGCCGCGCTGAACTCGACCGGCCACGATGTCGTGGACATCGGCATCGCCACCACGCCGACGACCGAAGTCGCGGTGCAGCACGGCCCGGCCGTGGGCGGCATCATCATCACCGCCAGCCACAACCCGCAGCAGTGGAATGCGCTGAGTTCCTGCGCGGCGACGGCCTGTTCCTCAGCGCCGCCGACAATGCCGAAGTGACGAAGCGGCTCGAGGCCGGCGACGGCCACGTGGGCTGGGACCGACTCGGCCACGTGACGCTGCAGGCGGGCGCCGACGACCTGCACCTGGACGCGGTGTGCGCCGTGCCCTGGCTGGACGTGGCGGCCATCCGGGCGCGCGGGCTGCACGTCGTGGTCGACGCGGTCGAGGGCGCCGGCGGCTCCATCGTGCCGCGGCTGCTCGAGAGGCTCGGCGTGCGCTGTACGCCGCTCTACTGCGGCCTGACGGGCAACTTCCCCCATGACCCGGAGCCGACGCCGGCCCACCTGAAGGACCTTTGCGACGAGGTGCGCCGGCAGGGCGCCGACCTCGGCGTGGCCGTGGACCCGGACGCCGACCGCCTGGCCCTCGTGGATGGCGCCGGGACGGCCCTGAGCGAGGAGATGACGCTGGTCCTGGCGGCCGATTTCCTGCTCGGGCGCACGCCGGCCGGCTCGCCGGGCGACCTGGCGGTGAACCTGTCGACGACCGGCCTGATCGAGAAGGTGGCGGCCCGGCACGGGCGCCGCGTGTGGCGGACCCCGGTGGGTGAAGCGAACGTGGTCGAGACCATCCTCGGAAAAGGCTGTGTCCTGGGGGGCGAGGGCAACGGGGGCGTCATCTACCCCGCGGTCCACGCCGGGCGCGACTCCCTGGTAGGCATCGCCATGCTTCTGCAGCACCTGGCTGACCGGAAGGCGAGCCTGGCGCAGCTGGCGGCCGAACTGCCGCCGGTGGCCATGGTCAAGACGAAGGTGGAGGACCCGGATTTCCCGTCCGGCGACGCTCTCGTGCACCGGCTGGAAAAGCTGGGGCCGGGCGAGATCGACCGGCGCGACGGGGTCAAATGGACCGGGGCCGATGCCTGGGTGCACGTGCGATCGTCGAATACCGAGCCGGCAGTGCGGATCATAGCCGAAGCTAAAGACGAGAGCGCCGCGGTCGAACTTATAAACCGCGTGAAACAAGCCTGATACGCGCGATCCGGTCCCTGCGGGGGCCGTCGCCCAAGGAGACTCAGCCCATGTGCGGAATCGTCGGAGTCACAGGGACGCAGGAAGCCGCCGCGATCCTCATCGAGGGCCTCAAGCGCTTGGAATACCGCGGCTATGACAGCGCGGGCATCGCCATCCAGAGGCCCGATGGCCAGTACGTGGTCAAGGAGAAGGGCAAGATCAAGAACCTCGAGGCGAGCCTCGACTGGGATGAACTGAAGGGAACCTGCGGCATCGCGCACACGCGCTGGGCCACGCACGGCGTTCCCAACCGGGACAACGCGCACCCGCATGTCGCCGGCAAGATCGCGCTGGTCCACAACGGCATCATCGAGAACTACGCCGCGCTGAAGGTGCAGTTGGGCAAGAAGGGCCACAAGTTCTCCAGCGAGACCGATACCGAGGTGCTGGTGCACCTGATCGACGATCTCTACGACGGCAACCTCGTCACCGCCGTGCAGAAGGCACTGGCCGTGGTCGACGGCGCTTTCGGCATCGCGGTGACGCACTCCGACGAGCCGAACCTGGTGGTCGGCGCGCGGCGCGGCAGCCCGCTGGTGGTCGGCGTGGGCGACGGCGTGAACTTCCTGGCCTCGGACGTGGCCGCGGTGATGGGCCACACGCGCCAGGTCATCTACCTGGACGACGGCGAGATGGTGACCCTGCGCCCGGACGGCGTCCAGGTGATGACCATCAGCAACGAGGAGATCACCAAGGAGATCCAGGAGATCACCTGGGACCTGGGGCAGATCCAGAAGGGCGGCTACGAGCACTTCATGCTGAAGGAGATCTTCGAGCAGCCCACCACGATCCGCGATGCCTTCCGCGGCCGCACGCTGGTCGACACCGGCGACGTCAAGCTGGGCGGCATCCAGTTGACGGACTGGGAGCTGCGCAACATCCGCCGCATCATCATCCTGGCCTGCGGCACGTCGTGGCACGCCGGGCTCGTCGGCGAGTACCTGCTCGAGGAGTACGCCCACATCCCCGTCGAGGTGGAGTACGCGAGCGAGTTCCGCTACCGCTCGCCGATCATCGAGCCGGGCACGCTGTGCCTGGTGATCAGCCAGAGCGGCGAGACCATCGATACCCTCGAGGCCATGCGTGAGGCGCGGCGTCGCGGCGCGAAGATCCTCGGCATCACGAACGTCGTGGGTTCGACCATCGCGCGCGAGAGCGAGTGCGGCGTGTACATCCACGCCGGGCCGGAGATCGGCGTCGCCTCCACGAAGGCGTTCACCAGCCAGGTCACGATCTTGGGCCTGATCACGATCCTGCTGGGACGGCGCGGCCACCTGAGCGCCGACCGCGGCACGCAGATGCTGAAGGAACTGGACCGCATTCCCGAGCTGGTGCAGCGCGTGCTGGACCAGTCGGAGTCGATCAAGAAGATCGCGCAGGTGTACGCGAACCATCACAATTGCCTGTACCTGGGCCGCGGCGTGAACTTCCCGATCGCGCTCGAGGGTGCGTTGAAGCTGAAGGAGATCAGCTACATCCACGCCGAGGGCTATCCGGCGGCGGAGATGAAGCACGGGCCCATCGCGCTGATCGACCTGAACATGCCGGTGGTCGTCATCGCGACGAAGGACGGCAGCTACGACAAGATCGTCGGCAACGTGCAGGAAGTGCGTGCGCGGCACGGCAAGATCATCAGCGTGGTGACCGAGGGCGACACCGAGATCGCCGCGTTGAGCGACCACGTGATCACGATCCCCGACACGATGAACTTCTGGATGCCGCTGCTGTCGGTGGTGCCGCTGCAGTTGCTGGCGTACCACATCGCCGCGATCCGGGGCGAAGACGTGGATCAGCCGCGGAATCTGGCTAAAGCCGTTACGGTGGAGTAGGCGCGAGGGATGCTTCGCGAGGGGCCGCGGGGCGGCGACATCGTGTCGCCGCCCTGCTCGCGTTCCGGCGCCTTCCGCCATCCATGGCTCCAGGCGCCTACGCGAGCCCCTCGCGCGAGCCGTCCCTCGCGCCTGCATCGCCGAAGACGCATTGCCGAGATTGCTCGCGCCTGCATCGCCGTAGCGGCTTCGCGGACTTGCCGGGTGAGGGCTTGTCGCGGGTGCGGACCGGTGCGACAATCGCGGGGTGTGTGGACTGCGAACCTGAAGACGGAGGCGGAGCATGAGCCGGCAGATCATCAGGACGGACAAGGCGCCGGGCGCCATCGGGCCCTACAACCAGGGCGTGCGCGCGGGGGGATTCCTGTTCACGGCGGGGCAGATCCCGCTCGACCCGAAGACCATGGAAGTGGTGGGGGCCACGGCGGCCGAGCAGGCGCGGCAGGCGCTGCTCAACGCCAAGGGCATCGTCGAGGCGGCCGGGCTGACGATGAACGACGTGGTCAAGGCCACGGTGTTCATCCGCGACATGGGGCAGTTCGGGGCCATCAACGAGGTCTATGCGACGTTCTTCCCCGGCGAGCCGCCGGCGCGCAGCGTGGTCGAAGTCTCGCGGCTGCCCAAGGATGTGCTGGTCGAAGTGGAACTCGTGGCGTATGCTTGACCCCGTCGCGGGGCCAGCTGGCCCCGCGGGTTCCCACCTGCAGATCAGGCGGGAATGAATGGGTCCTGGTGGGCCCCGGGGACTTCAAATCCTTCAGTCGGGCGCGTTTACCGTCCGAGGTGGGTTCGATTCCCACACATTCCCGCCACTCTGCCCGCCCGGCGTCCCCGCCGGGCGGTCGCGGCCGGAACCCGGAGCGGCCGGCCGGGGTTGCCTGGGCTTCGGGCCCGGCGCGGCGCCCCGGCGGCGTCCACCCCTGTTCCCGCTTGCCGCTTCCCGCTTGGAAAGGCACTCCCGATGACCGCTGAACCGGTGGCCCTGGACGAGCGTGCACGGCAATGGCCGGCGACCTCGGCCCGTGTCCGGGGGCGGTTCCTGCCGCTGGCGGTCGTACTCGTCGCGCTCGTGGCGGCAGGGCCTGCCGCTGCGACCGTGGCGGACGCCCCGGCGACGCCTTCGCTGCCGGCGGTGATGCCCGATTCGGCGGCGACGGTGGCGCCTGCGGTGACCATCGGCGGCGCGGTCAGCGACGAGACCAGTGATGCGGTCATTGGCGGGAGCAGCGACAAGCCCGCCGAGGGGCCGTCAACGCCGACCCGGCCGCCCCGAACCTCTGGGCCACGGGCGTCAATGCGACGGGCGCCGTGCTCATGACGCCGCTGTTTCCCGGCTGGGGACAACTCTATGCCGACGGCGGTTGGCGCGCGGCGCTGGCCTTCGGCGCTGAGATGTACTTCTGGAGCAACCTCCTGTCGCGCGATCGCCAGGCGCGGCGCGACCTCGAGTTCGCGGAAACACTGCCCGACGGGGACCTGCGCGGCGGGTTCGTCGCGAGCCTGGCGGCCGAGCACAAGGAACAGATGCGCGATTTCGTCTGGTGGTCGGGCGGTGCGCTGCTGATCATCGCGCTCGACGCCTATGTCGGCGCCCACCTGTTCAACTTCGACGAGGACGCGGTGCCGGTCCCCGACCGCTGGGAGGATGTGTTCGGGCCGGTGGGCTCCGGACCGGCCGTCAGCGCCGGCAGCGGGCCCGAAGTCACCGTTTTCCAGTGGCGAAAGGGGTTCTGACCCCTATCTTTGTCACGGCGCGACCCCTCAGGGTCGCGGTTTTTGGCATGGGAGGCGGTTCCCGCCGCCCTGATGCCCGTTGCCGCCGGGACCGTCGCTGCCGGATCAGCCGATCCGGTGCCCACAGGACCCGTCCCTCAGCCGACAGGTGACCGCCGCATGGCCTTCGACCGCGAACGCGCGCGAAACTTCTGCATCATCGCGCACATTGACCACGGCAAGAGCACGCTGGCCGACCGGCTGCTCGAGGTCACCGGCACGCTCACCGGCAAGGATATGCAGGCACAGGTGCTCGACTCGATGGACCTCGAGCGCGAGCGCGGCATCACCATCAAGAGCCACCCCGTGCGCATGGACTACCGCGACCCCGAGGGCCGCGACTGGGTGCTCAACCTGATCGACACCCCGGGGCACGTCGACTTCCACTACGAGGTCAGCCGTTCGCTGGCCGCCTGTGAAGGCGCGCTGCTGGTTGTCGATGCCGTGCAGGGTGTGCAGGCGCAGACGATCAACAACCTGTACCTGGCGCTCGAGCATGACCTGGCGATCATCCCGGTCATCAACAAGATCGACCTTGCGGCCGCGCGCGTGGACTATGTCACCGAGCAGTTCGTCGACCTCATCGGCTGCGCGCCCGAGGAGATCATCAAGGTCAGCGCCAAGACAGGCGTCGGCATCCAGGAACTGCTGCGCGCGGTGGTCGATCGCGTGCCGCACCCGAAGGGCGACCCGGACGCGCCGGCCCAGGCCCTGATCTTCGACTCGATGTTCGACTCCTACGTCGGCGCCGTGGCCTATGTGCGCATGTTCACCGGTTCGATCCGCAAGGGCCAGAAGATCCGCGTCTTCTCCAACGAGCGGCAGTTCGAGGTGGGGGACATCGGCTGGTTCCAGCTGGCCCGTGTCTCGCAGAAGGGCCTGTCGGCGGGCGAGGTGGGCTACATCGCTACCGGTGCCAAGGACGTGCGGCATGTGCGGGTGGGCGACACCATCACGCTGGCCGAGACGCCCTGCGCGGCGCCGTGGCCCGGCTACGCCGAGGCCAAGCCGATGGTGTTCTCGGGCCTGTACCCGACGGAGAACGACCAGTACAACGACCTGCTCGACGCGCTGCAGAAGCTGCAGCTGAACGACGCCTCGCTGACCTGGGAGAAGGAGACGTCGGCAGCGCTCGGTTTCGGTTTCCGCTGCGGGTTCCTGGGCCTGCTGCACCTTGAGATCGTGCAGGAGCGGCTCGAGCGCTAGTACGGCCTGAACCTGATCGCGACGTTGCCGAACGTGGAGTACGAGGTGCTGCTGCGCGACGGCACGGTGCAGGTCTGCGAGAACCCGGCGCTGTTGCCGGACCCGAAGATCATCGCCGAGATCCGCGAGCCCATCGTCAGGGCCTCGGTGATCACGCCCAAGGAATTCGTGGGCGCGGTGATCCAGATCTCACTGGATCGTCGCGGCGTGCAGACGAAGATGGAGTACCTGGACGTCGAGCGCGTGAACCTGGAGTTCGACCTGCCGCTCAACGAACTCGTGGTCGACTACTACGACAAGCTGAAGTCGGTCACGAAGGGTTACGCCTCGCTCGACTACGAATACCTGCGTCACCGGGCCGACGACCTGGTGCGCCTGGACCTGAAGATCAACGGCGACGATGTGGATGCCCTGACCTGCATCGTGCACAAGGACAATGCCTACAGCTGGGGCCTGAAGCTGTGCCAGAAGCTGAAGGAACTGATCCCGCGCCAGATGTTCGCCGTGGCGATCCAGGCTGCCGTCGGCTCGCGCGTCCTGGCGCGCACGACCGTGCAGCCGTTCCGCAAGAACGTGACCGCCAAGTGCTACGGCGGCGACATCACCCGGAAGCGCAAGCTCTGGGAGAAGCAGAAGGAAGGCAAGAAGCGCATGAAGCAGGTCGGCGCTGTGGAGATCCCGCAGGAAGCCTTCCTGGCCGTGCTAAAGGTCGAACGCTGACCGCCGTCGCGGTTGGGGAGGAACGATGTTCGGGTTGAAGAAGCGCAACCGCGTCGGCCAGGTCCGTCCGCCCGCACGCAAGCGCCACGTGGTCGTGGAGTACATCCGCTCGATCGGGTCGGCGCTGCTCATCGCGCTCGTGCTCAGGCAGTTCATCTTCCAGGCTTTCCGCATCCCCACCGGTTCGATGCTCGAGACGCTGCAGATCGGCGATTTCCTGTTCGTGAACAAGTTCCTCTACGGCGCCAAGAGCCCCGACCGCATCCGCATTCCACTGGTGAACTGGACGTTGATCGACGGCCTGCCGGTGTTGAAGCTGCCGGCGCTCCGCGAGCCGCGGCAGGGCGACATCATCGTCTTCGAGTACCCGCGCGACCGGAACCTCGACTACATCAAGCGCTGCGTGGCCGTCGCCGGCGACAGCGTGGCTGTTCGCGAGGGCGTGCTCTACGTGAACGGCAAGGTCTACGAGAGCAATCTCGGCCAGTACGGCGGCGACCATTCCTGCATCCCCACCTGGACCGACCCGGAAAGCTGCCCGCCGCCGCGCGCGAAGAAGGACCAGGGTTCCTACGTGCGCAACGCGCGCAACCACAGCTTCCCCTGGAAGGCCTGCCCAATCCCTACGTGGTGCCCGCCGGCCACATCTTCATGATGGGCGACAACCGCTACAACAGCATGGACAGCCGGTACTGGGGTCCGCTGGACACGAAGCTGATCAAGGGCAAGGCGTTGTTCATCTACTGGTCGTGGGACAACGAGCGACACCTGCCGCGGTTCTCGCGGCTGGGCGACGCGATCCGCTAGCGTGAACACTTTCGGGTTGTACGTCCACGTCCCGTTCTGCGGGTCGATCTGCGCCTATTGTCATTTCGCGCGCACGGCGACGCACGATGCCGCCGC